>JAFKFQ010000456.1 GCA_017308215.1 bacterium
CCCTCGTGCTCGCACGGGGTCCACTCCCGCAGGACCGGGAGCGGGCGGGGCGGCGGCGGTGGCGCGGCCCGGACGGGGATGACGTCGGCCGCCTTCCCGCCCCACGCGGCCCGCAGCCCGGCGTGGTGGTGCCAGTGCCAGCACTTCCAGCAGTCTCGCTTGGCGTCGAAGGACTCGCCGGGGCGGGACCGCTCGCAGGTACAGGGCCGGGTCATGGGATGAGCGTCACCGTCGGGTCTTCGGTCGCACCGGGGAAGTCGGCGGCGGAGAAGTTCAGGATGAACGCACCGTCCGGATTGAACTCGTTCGGCCGCGCGCAGACCGCGAGCGACCCGACGGCGAAGATCCCGAGGATGTCGTTCTGCATGACCCACTCGCCGAACTGGCCGCAGCTCAAGTCCCACAGCCCGTTGACCCAGTGGGAAACGTCGCCTTGCATTTGGTGCGTCAGCGTGATCGTCCCCGTCAGGTCGGACGTGAACTGGAGGTCGGGGCCGTCTGCCAGAGGCTCGGCCTCCTGACCGTCCGCTGGCGGCCCGTCGCAGCACTCCGCCGGCGGCGGGGGTGGAGGCGGGGGCGGCGGTGGGGAGCACACCCCGAGCCCGATGGTGAAGGCGCCGCACGGCGTTTCGAGGAGTAGCGACTCGCTCGGCGGCGTGCCGAAGATCGGGCCTGCGATGATTGTCTGGGTAACGCCCGTCCCGGCCCAGTAGCCGCGGGTGACCGCAACGCGACACCCGCACCCGAAAAGCCCACTACCAGCCTGGGTGCTGTGCGCCGTGCCGTAGAAGTACCACCCCGGCGGGATCGCGGCCGGGTCGTAGGTGAGGTAGCCGGCGATGTTGATGCCGCGGACCTCGTCCGTGTAGTCGAACGGGATGTCGAGATCGACCTGGACGGGTAGGTTGGGGATGGCTGCCGACAGGCCGGAGAACACCCCCGTGCCGCCGGAGAGGGTGACGCACACCGGCCCCTTGACGGAGGGCGGCGTGCAGGCGTAGTCGGGGTCGATGGCGTGGATCTGGTCGCAGGTCCGGCACTCGCCCTGGAAGTAAAACCGGTCCTCCAGGGTGAGGGGTGCGGGCGAGCAGGTGATCGTCACCGGGGTGTCAACGCACCGCTCGAACAGCTCGGGGTCGCTCTCGGAGTTGAAGAACTGCTGTCGCTGGTCGCAGTCGTAGTAGTAGTAGTCCATGAAGGCGTGGTTCGTGTACAACGTACCGCGGTCGGCGAACTCGAAGGCGATGAAGATTTCCGGGCAGCACTCCGGGTCGTCCGGCAGACAGCACTCGGCCGGCTCCGGGGGATCGACCGGGCAGATCAGCGGCGTGACCGTCGGGACGGGGTCGTCCGTCGGGGTCGCAGCCGACTCCCCGCTGCCCGTGATGAAGTAGTACCCCTGCGCGTCCGGGCTCGGTTCCATCCACCCCCGGACGCCGGCCTCGAGCGTCTCGTCGCCGTCCGGGGTCACGGCCCCGGTCCCGGCCGGCTGGATGGTCGGGTCGTCGGTCGTCACGCCCGTCAGCCGCAGCCGCTTCCAGGCGTACCCGGCCGTCGCGTCCCACGCCGCCGTCAGCTCCGCCGGGAAGCCGAGCTGCGTCGTCCGCACCTGGACCGGGCCGGCCCGGTTCGACACCCCCGCCCCGGCGCCCGACACGACCCGCCGCTCCAGGGCGGCCAGCCGGTCGCGGAGGGCGGCGAGGTCGCGGCGCTCGGCCGGGGTCAGCATCCCGCGGCCCCCCGCGGCACGAACCCGCCGCACCAGTCCTGCGCCAGCGTCAGCGGCCACACCCCGAACCGGCCCGCCGGCCCCGGCGGCGGCTCGGGGTGTGGGACCGGCGGCCGCGCCTTGCACTGGCCGGACACGGCGTCGCCCCGCACCCACAGGCGGCAGCGGGCGCAGGTCGGCGGGGCAGAGGGGGTGGGGTCGGGCATGAGGGGACGGTAGCGCCGGGGTGTGCCTGCCCGCACGGGCAGGCAAGGCGCCGGCGCAGGCTGAGGGAATGCCAGAACCCACCCCCACCAACCCGGCCGAAGCACCCACGGCCGAGGAGGACGAGTTCAACTACTTCCTCGACTGGAAGGAGATGGTCGACGCCACCCAGCCCGGGGGCGGCGACCACGTCACCGCGAAGGAACAGGAGGCGGTACTGGTCGGGCTCGTCCCCTTCAACAAGGTGCTGGGCGCCGAGAAGTGGTTCCTGGGGCACAGTTGGTGCGACGCCGATACCCCCTACGCGCTCCACCGCCAGCCGCCGTGCCGGCACCCGCGGCGGCCGACGCTCTACGCGTTCAGTTTCTCCTCCGTCGGGTTCGTCCCGAAGACGCACCCGCCGGATTTAACCGATGACACCGACCCGGAGACGGGTGATCAGGTGGTGGCCGATCCCACCGGCGGGACGTGGAAGAAGTCGGAGTACACCGGCCCCGACGCCGCCGCCCTCTACTACTCGGAGTACCAGTACGCCCTCTGTACGGTCCGCTTCCGCAGCTTCGGGCGGATGCGGTTCCTGCCCGACGCCTACATCGCCGCCTACCCGACCCCGCGGTACGCCTACGAGTGGCTGCGGAACACCACCGTGGAGGCCGGGCCGGCGGTGCAGGCGCTCCAGGCCGAAGGGTCGAGCAACCTGACGTTCCTCGAAGGCGCGCCGCCCGGCGCGCCGCCCTACGGCCAGGCGTTCCCGGCCCCGCTGGCCGAGCTGACCGCCAAGACCTCGCTGTCGGTCCGGTGGGAGGGCGTCCCGCACGAGTACGTCAGCGACAACCCGTACTACCTGTACCCGGCGAAGATCATCGGCCTCCTCGGACACATCAACGACGCCGACTTCATCGGCAACCCGAAGGGGACGGTCCTGTTCCTGTCGGCGGCGTTCGAGCCGGCGCTCCAGCCGCTCGTCCCGGCCGACCCGGACGAGCCGCTGACGGCGTGGGACGTCACCTTCACGTTCGAGCACTACGACCCGCCGAAGGGCGTCGCGGACTCGCCGCCGGGTACGTCGCCGTACCGCGGGCACCGCGTCTTCCCGTGGAGAAAAACGGGGCTCCACTACTTCGCGGCCCGAGAGGACGGCGTCAGCGAACTCCTCCCGCTCGGGCCGCTCTACAAGATCTTCCAGCACATCAACGACCCGTCGTGACGGCTCTGCTTCCTCGCCCACCACAACAGAGAGTTCCCCGATGACGAACGGCGACACGGCCCCGCGGTTGCCGGGGCGATTCCCGGACAGCCCGACCCCCGCCCAACGGCAGGAGTACGCGCGACTGCTCCGGGACCAGGGCGTGCCGTACCTGCACTGGCAGGCGTCACTCAGGCGAACCGAGCAGACGAAGGAACTCCGCCCGGCTGAACATCAGCGGGACGGCCGGTAGCTCGCGGTCGTGGTCGATGCTGACGCCGGTACATTGGTCGCCAGGCTCGAACGATGCCGGCGGGTTGCGGATGAACGCCGCTGCGTCAGCAGGCGTCAAGAGGGTACACAGAGTGAACTCACCCCAGTTCTTGCTGGCGACATAGCCGAGGGCGCCGTCACCGTTGGTGAACAGCAGCAAGAAGATGTCGTCTCCGAACCGCAGGAACAGTGCCTCGCGCTGATCCTTGTGGAGCAGCGCGAACAGTGGGAACGGTGGGGTGTAGTTTGGGGCTATAGGCCAATACTCCGTGGGAGCGATCGCCCGGCTTGCGGCGGGTAACTCCTCCAGTCGGCCGGCAAGCCGATCATCGCCGAGGGGCGGAACAGACTCAACCCCTTGCCCTCCGCTCACCAACACGCGAGAATTACCCCGGTCCGCCACTCACCCGCGCCCGGGGTCGCCCATGTCCCTCCGCGATGAACTCACGACGAAGTACGGCCCGCTTCCGGGCTGGGCCTGGCTCGCCGGCGTCTTCGGGTTCTGCACCTTCGGCCTCGTCGCGTTCACGGTCGGCGCGATCGTGATAGTGGACCGCCTGAAGCCCGTCGTCGCCGAGACCACACCCGGCCCACAACCCGCCCGGTCAGCGACGGCCGAGCCGACCCCGGTCGCCCCTCCCCCCGCCTCGAAACTGGAGCCGATCGAACTCCGCAAGGTGACGGAAGCCTACTTCAACAACCCGACGGACGCGGACGGGAAGTACCGCGGGAAGCGGGTCGCGGTATCGTTCAAGATCCTCAAGACGGGCGACGCCTGGGTCGGGGTCCGTGCCGCCATCAAGCAGAACCCGCCGCGGTTCACGTCGGTCCAACAGGCCCAGCGGGACGCCCAGCTCGCCGCCCTCCAGGCCGACGTCCCGAACGTCATCCTGCATGTGGGCAGCGCCCCGGGCGTGCGGGAGGGGCAACTCGTGGTGGTCGAAGCGACCTGCGACGGCATGACACCCGACCCCCGTCTCGGGTGGAAGTTGACGTTTTCGAACGGCCGGGTTGTGCCGCAGTGATTGACGACGCGCCCCTGCCCTCCAGATTCCCCCGTGTCCCTCCGCGATCCCGGCAGTATGACGGGGCAAGCTCGTCTCAGACGCCCGCCTGGTACTCTGAACCGGCTCGCGGGTACGGCCGCGGCCCGCCGCGAAGGCCGATTCGTCGAACCACCGGGCGGTGGGGTTGCCGTGGGCCCGCCCGCCGCCCCTTGCCCCCGGCTCACCGGCGTGTCACAATCTCCCCCGTGAGTAACTACTTCGAGGTGAACGTCATGGCATCGCCCGGTGCCTTCCGCGGCACAAGCAAGATCATGCAGCGCTGCCCCGATTGCGGCAGCCGCAAGCCGAAGGAGTTGGTCGAGGGCGGCAAGGAACTCGACGTGGCGAAGTACCTCGTCGTTACAATCTTCACCTGCGGGTTCGGCCTGATCCTGTTCCCGCTCTGCATGAAGCGGTCGCTCATGGCCTACTGTCACGAGTGTGACTACACCTTCCACCCGAGCATGTAGCGATGCCCCGCCGCGACCGCGAGTCCGAAGACCTGCCGGACGATGACGACCGCCCGCGCCGGCGGCGGCCCGACGACGATGCCGACGACCGGCCGCGCCGGCGGCGGACCGCGCCGTCCGGTGGTGGGGTGCCGGTCTGGGCGTGGGTGCTCGGCGGGGTGGCACTGCTCGGAATGATGGGCTGCGGCGGCATGATCCTGCTGTTCTTCGCCGGCGCGGGGGCGGTGAAGCAGGCCGCACAGAGGGTGGCGGACGAGCAGAAGGCCGCCCAGGGTCAGAAGGTGAAATGGGGCGAGTCCAGGACATTCGGCCCCCTCCGTGTTAGCATCCGGTCCGCGTCCGTCCGTGCCTACGGTGGGACTTCGCCGGCGGGCGTCGCGCTGGAGAGTACCGTCCCGGGGCTCGTCATCGACCTGCTGATCGAAACCGACGACAAGACGAAGGAACACGGGGCGAAGGCCGCGACCGGAGTGGCAATCCTGCGGGACTCGCTCGGCAACGAGATCTCTCGCATGGGGCTCAGGACGGAGTTCGGGCTCCGCGCCGAGATTCACGGGCAACTGGCCGAAGGTCGGTCGTTCGTGGTGCGATCCGACAAGCCGCTGACGGACACGTTGGTGTTCTCGAAGCCGGTCGAGGCCGCCGGAGTCCTTACCCTGGAATTGCCGGCACGGAACTACGGTGGTGATGGGAGAGTATTGTTCGAGATTCCCGAAGAGGCCTGGCGCTCCGGTAAGAAGTGATCGGCCGTGGTGGCGGAGGCTGTACGGCGTCACCCGCGCCAGTGCAGCCCCCGAACAGTCGATGGATTCGTCTACGAGCCCCATCGTACTGAAGACCGTCGGCATATTCGCCACGCTGGGACGCGCCCCCTTTCTGTTGGCTCACCGACCCACGAGAATCCGCACCAACAACCGATCCGCCTCTCAGGTGAGCCATGTCCCGCCGCGACCGCGAGTCCGAAGACCTACCGGACGACGACCGCCCGCGCCAGCGACGGCCTGCGCCGCTGGGGTGGCTGCACGAAAAGAACTTCGGCCTGCCGGTGTGGGCGTGGTTGCTTGGCCTCGTCGGGGTAATGGTGCCGGTGGTTGTGGCCGTGGTCGTGCTGGCGATCATAGCGCCACTGAAGGATGAAGAGGGTCGGCGGGCGGAAAGCAGTCGGACCAAAGTCGTCGATGCGGACGACTTGTATGCCGATATTGCCGCCGCCGTCGCCAAGTGGGGTCGCAAGGAAGTCCGCGTCAAGATGCGGGTGGATGACAGCATACAGAGCGGCAACTCACTGTTCCTTTACCACCGGGGGCCGGGCAAGTAAGTGTGAGCGCCGCGATACCCATCAGGGACGCTTCGCGGGTCAAGACGGGGGCGAGCGTGACCGTCCGGGGGACTCGCCAGGACCGGTGGATTAACGCGGTGGACATGGGCTCGTGCGTCCTGGAGTGAAGTCGGACCTTAGCGCCTCAGCCTCGAGATGGCCCCCTCCAACTGCCCCAGGATGACGCCCGCCAAGGGGTTGACCAGCGTGGCGGCCTGTCGCACCTCTTTCGCCTGCCCGGCCACGTAATCCCCCGCGGCGCGGACGCCCGCCCGCGCCCGCTCCCCGGCCGCGTTAAGCATGATGTCGGCCAAGGCTTTGGCCACCTCCTGGGGAGTCAACTTCTGAAGAGCGGTGGCGATGTTCCCCACACTCGCCTTCATCCCCTCAACCGCCCCGGCCGTGCGCGACGCCGGGTCCGACCCCTGCGCCCCCAGCCCCGCCTTGAAACTGCTCTCCCGGGCCGAACGCAGCACGCTCTGCACGTCGGTGGTGCTGGTGCTCTTGGCCGCCGCCCCGGTGTTGTCCTTCAGATCGCCCTTCGGTGCTTGGAGCTCGGGTATCTGGATGCCGAAGAAGCCCAGAAGCATCCGCGCCAGTTGGTTGATGTACAGGGTTACCTCGCTCACGATACGTGCTAAAGTCGTCCAGACCGGCGTCATTAACCGTAGAGAGGCCGCCAGGAGCGACGCACCGGCGGCGATCAGGGCCATGTTCGTCTCGCCCACCGCCCGCAGTGCCGGCAGCAACGTCGAGAACACCTGCGAGGCGGCGTTGATTGCCGCTTCTAGGGCCGGGGCGAAGGCAGACACTTGACCCGAGAAGCTGGCGGCCATCAACTGCGCCACCTCGCCGAGGGTCTTCAGGAGTGACTTGAAGGCGTTGCCGTTGACCAGCCCGGTCAGCACGGCCCCGAGCTGGTTCCCGAGGCCGCCGATGATCGCGGCCACCGGCTTCATCGCGTCCTTGAACGCCCCCGACGCGAACGCGACGCCGCCGAGCGCCCCGGCCACCGCCCCGAGCAGCGGCCCGATGCCGCCTGTGAGGGCCGCCTGAACGGCTGCCGCGGCAGCCGCGAACACCGCCATCCCGATCGCCCCCGCCGCGAGCCCGGCGATGAGTTGCTTCCCCTCCCCGGTCATCCCGTTCAAGGCCGACCCGAGCGTCCGGGCGATGAGCGTGAACTGGTCCAGCACCGGCGTGAGCATCTGGCCGAGCGTCGCGTACAGGTCGTCCAGGGCGAGGTTGAACCGCAGCACGGCGCCCGGGTTGGCCTTCTCGACCAGCGACCCGACCGTGCTCTGCACCCGCCCGAAGAAGCTCTGGAGGGCGGCGGTCGGCCCGCCGAGCATCCCCGCGGCCTTCTGGCTGATGCCGGCCACGGCCCCGGCGACCTGGCCGGGCAGGGCGGCCAGCATCCGCACCGGCGCGGTGAGCGTGCCGAACGCCTCCCGGGCGGCCCGGACCGGGGCGAGGGCGTCACTCATCGCCGCCTTGAGTGCCGCCACCGGGGCGACGGCGTTCTTCCACGCCTGCCCCACTCCTTGGAGCGCGGTCGACAGTGGTGATAGGAAGTCGCCGAGCTTCTTCGCGGCGGGGGTCAGCCGTTCGGCGAGCGCGTCCAGGGCGTTGTTGATCGGCCGGAACACGGAGTTCGAGGCCTGGACCGCCGCCTGCAGCCGCTCGGCGAGTTCCGCCCCCTTCTCCTTGCCCTTTTCCAGCTTGGCCCGCATCTCGTCGAGCGCCTTGCCGGCCGCCCGGGCGACCTCCGCGAGCTTCTGCGCGCGTTCCTCCAGGGCCGCCTTCAGGTCGCCGGCGAGCCCCTTGACGGACTGGGACAGGTTGGTGCGGACTTCTTTCAAGCCCGCGGTGAAGACCGACACGTCGAGCCTCGCCAAGTCGGTCTGCTTGGCCCCATCCGCCCGGCCGGACTGCAACGGTTTCACGGCGGCTTCGAGCGCGGCGCGGAAGTCGGCAACGGCCGCCTGGAGCGGACGGACGGCGTCACCCGGCTGGCTCGGCTGCTTGGCCACGTCACCCCTCCCGGACCGCCCGGTCCACGAACGCCTCGGCCGCCGCGCGGGTGTGGCCGTGCTGCTCCATCATCCACGTCACGGCGAACTCCCGGTCGATCCGCCCGCCCGTCGGCGGCGGCCCGGCCGGCCCGGCCGGGCCGGCCCGCATGGCCCGCTCCTGGCGCTCGTTCTGCCGGGCCTGGGCGCCGAGCATCATCCCGATCTGGAAGTCGGTGAGGTCCGCCACGTCGCGGGGCGTCAGGCACCACGGCTCGCGCATCAGGGCGACGGCGGGGGTGTCGAGCCAGCCCCAGGCGTCGGTCGGGCCGGGCGGGCCTCCCGCAGCGTCGTCGCTGCCGTCCGGAGGGCCGCCCCCCGGTCCGGGGGCATCCCCTCGGTCGCCGCCAGGAGGTCGAAAAAAGGGGGCGTCACCTCCTCCAGGGCCACCGCCACCGCGGCCGGGGCGTCGCGGATGAGCCCCTCGGCGTCGGCGACGGCCGCGTCCGGGTGGTGCTCGCGGAGGAGGGCGAGGAGGTAGAGGGCGTTGGCCCGGTGGCCGGTGGCGACCTCCGCCCAGAGCCGCCCGCCGGGCGCGTAGTGCTTGGCGGTGACGTCGCGGCGGAACTGCTCGACGGCGCCGAGCCCGGGGAACTCGGCGTCCTCCTGCTGGGCCTGCCGGAGGGCGTCGGCCTTGACGAGCTTGTTGAACGTGTCGGCCGCCCGCCGGGTGGGGTGGCCGACGCGCCAGGTCCGGCCGCCGTGGTCGATCTCGAAGGGGGCGCCGGCCGCCCCGAGCACGGCCGACAGGGGCGGGGCGTCGTCAGCGGGCATAACCGGCTCCGGCGGGGGTGGTGCCGGGAGCCAGTGTGCGGGACGGGCTTGCCTGCCCGCCAGCCGACGCCCATCTAGCCCTGCTGGGCGATGGCCTGTGAGCAAGCGTCGAACCGACGACCGCAGTGGCTGCTTGCAACAGGACATCGCATCTTCGGCGCCGGTATACTCCTTCTGCCACGCCGCTCGATTCAGGCGAACAGCGCATGGAGTCCATCATGAGCAATCAATCGGACGTGGATTTCGAGCCCGTATTCCCGGCTTTCGTCGTCACGTTCAAGGACGCGAGCGGGCTCGTACTCGCCGGCGGTGGCGACGCGAATCCAATTCTGCCGGTTTTCACCGATCGAGATAGCGCCAACACCTTCTGTGAGCGGCTCGGGATGCCTCCTCATCCGATCCTCGAACTGCCGAACGCGGAGTGTTTGGCGATCCTGCTGTCAAACCCGCCCTGCCGGTCGGGCAAGTCCAAAGTGGATGGGGTTACTTTCGACCCTCTCCCGCGACTGGACGGCGCCCCCACCGGTCTGACGGTGTACCGAATCGACCGAGTGATCGAGAAGTTGAAGCGGATGCAGTAGCCGCTGCGAAGGCCCGGCAGGAAGCCGGCCCCTGTCCGACTACAACCTCTGATCGGAGGTCCAGCCGTGACAGCCGCGAAGAAGACCATGGCGAAGATGGCTGTTGCGAAGAAGCTGACCGCTGGGGAACGCATCATCGCGTCATTGAAGCAACTGGCGACCGCCCGAGGCGGCCGAGGCCGCGATCACCGGCCCAGCGCCGCCCGGTGCGTCGTTCACGGTGACCCGTGTGCCGGTCATCACCGGCCCGCGGGTGGCCGCGCTCCGCAAGGAGCTCGGCGTGAGCCAGTCCGCGTTCGCCGCGTTCCTGAACGTGTCGGTGCAGACGGTCCAGACGTGGGAGCAGGGGCGGGCGCCGGTCCAGGGGATCGCCCTGCGCACCCTCGTGTGGATGCGGGAGGACGTGGCGTACTTCCGGGCGAAGCTGGCGGGGTGAGCTGGCGGGCCGAAGCTGGCGGAGGTCGGACGGACCGAAGTTACCCGCCTGCCGACTGCCATTGTTTTACTAACCGGGCCTGGGGGTTCCCTCGCAGTTGCTTCTCGACCAAAGCTGGGTCCAGGCCGATCGACAACAGGATCGTGACCTTGAAGAGCAGATCAACCGTCTCTGCCAATTCGTAGTACGTGCCACCCTCCGGAGGGTCGGCCTGCGCAGGGTCTCGCAGCAGAATGTACGTGAGCGTGTTCAGCACATCGGCCCGGAACCGATTCCAACGATCTTCTGTGCGCTCGCCGAACAGCAAGGTGTACGCCTCACGCAACGGGATCAGGGCGAACGACGCTTCAAGGATCGGGTGCGTCGTGGCCATCTCAAAGGAAGTCTTGGGCCCTCTGTATTCCGGGGGGAAGGATTCGGTAAATCCCCACGGAACCGATGGGTCAGGTGGCGGCCGGGTGGCGGTAACCCCCGTGTAAGACGCCAACGCCTGGAGCAACAACTGGAGCCGCAGATCAACGTACCGCGGGCTGTCGTAGCGGCCGGCGAAATACATCGCCAAGGGGAAGGCACGCCGGGCATAGAGGTCGAGCCATGCCCCGAAGATTCGCGGGGCGTCCCCCTCAATCAAGGAATAGGGGAGGAGCATTTTGTAGGGGTGCTGATCGACTGCTTCGGTCTCGTCTGAGTAGGTCTGGGCAGCGAATACGGAGTATGACGCCGTTTCGCTGCCAGGAAGCCACACAACCAACCGCGTTAACGTATTCGGAGCATCGGTGATCAGCGTGAACAAGTTCTGCAGAGGGTAGATGAATCGGGCGTCGAGCTCGGCTTCCCCGATGGGGCTGGGGAACGTGAGTGTCAACTCGACGTATTCAGCGAGGCGCACCTCGTGCCGACCGCCTGTCATATCGCAGCCGGCGCCGATCGAGAGTTCCGCACCCGGAACCGGACCCCGTATCAACTCCGGCGCGTCCCACACGCGACCGAAACTGTTCTCGATACTCCGGAACCCGGTGTATGTGTCTGCCCACGCATTGAGGCCGGAGAATCGCAACCTGGTCTGCCGGAACTCAGGGGCGGCGGCGCTGAGATGGGCTTGACCGATATACGCACGTTCGGCGCGGAACTCCTGCAAAGTCCCAGTACCACCGAATCCGCCGTCCATGCGGGTGGTCCAGCACCGCACGAGTGTGGCCGCACGACCGAAAAACTTGTGTCGCTCTCGCAGTTCGCCAAGAATGAACGGGACGGGCGGGTCGTCCCGCTTGAGAAAGTTCTGGAAGGGCACCGGTGCGCCTTGCAACTCCAGCCGAACTTCGCCGTCCTCACCGATGTTCAGCGTTCCCGCAAATGTGTCGTCCGGGCGGTCCGCCAGCCACCATGTACCCTTGCTGCTGAACGCCTCCATGTTCGCGCCTCGTCTTCGACGCCGGGCGTCCCGGGGACTGGTTGTAAGACGGCACGTAGCCGCCCAAGAAGGTGCGGCCGCTGCTTCGAATCGGGGCGCGAGCCAGGAACGTGACGCCGACGCTCTCCGGCTGGTCGGTATCGCCGTCGGTTCCCGAGTCGCTCTGCTCGGGCTGATCGGGCAGTACAACGGTCCCGTTGTAGTACCCTTCGACCAGTTCCCGCAGGACCGACTCGACGGTGTGCTTGGGCCGGAAGGGCCACATGCTATGAACCTCCTGCCGGGGGACTTGGCTTCGGAACTGAAATCGACATCGGCTTTGGCCCCGCTGCGTTCTTGAGATACACCTCTCGTAGCATTTTAAACGTCTTCTCGGCTTCCTTCTTGTCGCTGAGGGTAACTTCCAGAACGCGGAGCGCCGTGTTCGACTGCCACATTCTGATGGCTGCGGCAAACGTCCACGCGCTCGCCAGTACCGAGGAGCCTGCGGAGGCAGCGACCCACGAACTGCACCCGCTCAGTACAGCAACAACCGACCCGATGGCGACAATCGCGAAGACAAAGAGAAGCGCGTAGCAGAGCCAGTCCGCCTTCTTGTTCTCCCCGATCGCCTGGTTAATGATATCGCCCGGCGGCCGGGCGGAGGGGAGGTGCGTCGGCTGGGCGGTGGTCATGCGGCGGATTCCCCGTGCCCCGCCATCCTCACCCATGAATCTGCCCACGTCAACCGTTCTCGCCCTCGCGGAAGAGACGTAGCCGATGACTCGACTGGCGCCATTCGCCCCGCGCCCCCCCGCTTACGGCGTCGGGTCCACCAGCGCGCGGATGCTCAGCGTGCCGCCGGCGGTGCTGGTGACGTAGAGGCCCGTCACGTCCGCCGTGAGCGGGCAGGCCCAGCCGCAGCCGGTGAACCAGAACACCGGCTGGCCGGCGGCGAGGGGGATCGTGTTCCCCGGGGAGCTGGCGTTGTTCGTCTCGACCGTCATCGCGGCGGAGGCGAGGAGCACGACCGCGCTGAGCGCGGACACGTCGCACACCCAGGCCACGGCCAGGTCCGTGCTCGACGGCGGGATTACCTCGCTCACGTCCGGGCGGAGCCCCCCGGCGGCGTCGTAGGTCGCCTCGACCTGGAGGCCGCCGAACTGGACCGAGTAGCGGAGGGTGTCGGTGAACGGCACGGGGGGCTCCTTATGACACGACGCCGAAGGCCGGGAACACCCCGTCCACGTCGAGCGAGGCGGTGAACGTCGCCGCCTCGTTGTTGATCTTGGTGCCGAGCTGGAAGTCGCTGATCCACCCCGGCACGTCGGGGTAGCCGCGCGACGAGGCCCGGTCGAGCAGCAGGTCGAGGGTGACGTACTTGCCGTTCTCCAGGACGGTGTGCGTCCCGCCGGCCCCCGCCGCGGTCAGGTTCACGATCCCTTCCAGGGCCACGGTCCCGCCGTCGCCGAGCCCGCGCAGCTTCCGCGGCTGGACGAGGCCGTCGGCGTTGGCCGGCGACTCGAAGTGCGGGATCGGGATGGTGTTCGTCTTCGACTGGCGGCGCCAGGACGAGATGCCGGCGATCTGGACGCCGGCCGCCGTCTGCACGCGGCCCGCGGTGCCGGAGACCGCCTCCATCATCTGAACGGCCATGAGGGCTCCGGGTCAGGCGCTCGCCCCGGCGAGGGCCACGATCACCGTGACCGCGGCCGCGCCGGGGTTGTGGATGAGCAGGTTCTTCGCGCCGGCCGAGACCGGCAGCCCGGCGGGGCTGCCGGCGCTGTACGCCGGGCCGCCGGGGTAGACCGTGGCCCGCGGGGTGGTCCCCTTGAGGAACAGCGGGGCGGGGGTCGCCACCACCCCGTCGGCCCCCACGTCCACCCCGGCCGCGTCGCCGCCGCCGTCCACCCAGACCGCGACCGCCCGCAGCGTGCGGAACGGCGCCGGCTGGCCGAACACGTCGAGGAGCGACCCGTCGTACAGGTCCAGGGTCGCGCCCGCGCCGGCCGCGACGGTGACCGTGCGGACGACGTGGAGGTCGCCCCGGCCGCCCGCCGTGCCGAACCCGAGCCGCTGGGCCTGCCCCTTCCGGACCGGCAGGGACACGGCCCGGACCCCGTTCGCCGGCAGGTACGTGCCGCCGGCCCGGACCGCGGTCGTCAGTTGCCAGTCGCCCGAGGTCACGGTACCACCCCCCGCGGTTCCAGTACGACCGGCGTGAGCGTCTGTTCGCTGACGAGCCGGGTCACGTCGCCGTGGAACTCCGAGTAGACCGGGCCGGCGGCGTAGGCCGTGTGGAACACCCGGGTCGCGCCCGGCAGGTGCGGCCGGTACAGCAGCCCGCGGACGGCCCGGCGCGTGGCGCGCACGTCCGGGTCTTCCGCGGTGCGGCCGGGGGCGGCCTCCGCGTCCTTCACGTACGCGACGTGGACCGGGTAGCGGACGCTGACGTGCTCGAAGCTCGGCGACGTCTCGCACTCCTCCGGCCCCGGGCAGCTCAGCACGAACGCGGGGAGGGCGTCGCCCGCGGCCAGCCCGCACAGCGGCGACTCCATCCCCGGCCCGGGCTTCCCCTTGCGGACCCGGACGAGAACGGCCGGGAACGCGGCCTCCAGGGCGAGCCGCACGGCCTCCAGGATTTCCGTCGCGTCGGCCGCCATGCGGTCATCCTGGGGGCCGCGGTTGCCTGCCCGCGGTCACGAGAACCAGCCCTTGCACCGGGCCTCGTCCTCGAGCCGGGCGCGGGTCGTGGTGGACGCGCCGAACCCGACCCCGCCCACGGCGGTCGCGGCGACGGTCGGGCCGGTGGGCACCCCGCCGATGCGGATGGCGCCGGCGGTCGCCAGGAACTCCCGCGGGTCGAGCTTGTCGAGCATCTTGTCGGGGTAGTTCCCGAGCGGGTTCCCCACCGTCAGGGCGTACCACAGCCCGAGCTTGCGGTTCCACGAGGCGCGGTCGTCGGCCGCGTCGATCTGGGCCTGGGTGTAGCCCTTGTTCACGAGGATGCTCGTAATGTCGGCGACGGCGCTCTGGTTGGCGTCCGCGGCGATGCGCTGCCACTTCGGCGGCAGCTCGGCGGCGTTGCCCGTGCTGGTGAGGCTGTCGGCGACGTCCTGGAGGAGGGCGGCGTCGGAGACGTAGGTCGGCAGCGGCATCGGCGGTCCTCGGGCGGTCACCCGGCAGTGTGCCCCGCCGGCGTGCCTGCCCGCCGGGGGTCACCCCGTCCGCAGCGCCACGGTGTCCGGCACGTCCCACCGCCCGGTCCGGCCGGCGCTGGTCGCCGTGTACCGGCGGATCACGTCCTGCCCGGCGACCACGCCGGCGCCCGCCAGGTCGGCGGCACTCAGCACGCCGCGGTAGTCGCCGCCGGTGACGGGAGCCAGGGTGACGGTCGTGCCGGCGATCGGCTCGCCGGCGTCGGTGCGGAGCTCGGCGGAGACGGCGGCGTCGGTGACGGCCGCGCCGGTGGCGGCGTCGGTCAGGTCGGCGAGGGTGAACACGAGGTCGTTGCCGAGGTGGATCACGGCTCAGCACTCCAGGACGCCGGGGGCACCGGCGAGGCGGGCGGAGACGGCCGGCGTCCCGTCGAGGGCCGGGGACGTGCCGGGCGCGGCGCAGAGTAACCCGTGGGCGGGCGACTCCCCCGCGTCCGCCCACGAGCCCTCGGCCCAGGCGTCGTCCGCCCACGAGCCCGGCGCCCAGACGGTGCCGACTGACATTAGGCCGGCCCCCACGGGTCGCCGCTGGTGCCGGTCCCGGTGACGGTGACGGCGTTGACCTTCTTCACGTCGGCGCTCACGGTGCCGCTCGTGATCGTGAGCGAATCGAACCCGGCCGGGAACGTGACCGACGTCGACGCCGTGAACGTCGCCTGCCGGGTCGTGACCGCGGCGTCGATCCGCCCGAGCTCGGTCGCCAACTCCGCGCGGACCTGCGACGCCACGGCCGCGGCGCCCGGCGGGGCGGTGTAGGACGCCGCCGCGAGCCGGGTGGCGATGTCCGCGGCGATCGACGCGCCGGCCGGGGGGCCCAGCCGCGCGGCGATGGCGTCGGTCGCGGCAATGACGAGCGACTGGTCGGCCGGGTCCGGGGGTAGGTTGTCCGTCTTCGCCTTGATCGCGGCGACACCGGCGTTGTCCGGGGCCGTGTACCCGGACGACAGGAGCCAGTCGCCTTTGCCGTTGAGCGCGGCCGCGGCGACGCCGGCCGCGGTGATCCAGTTACTCGGGATCGTCGGGAGCGCGACGGCGTTCGTGACCGCGGTCACGGTCGGGATGACGTTGTTCGTGCCGGCGTACCCGGTGCCGTCGAAGAACGCCTCCGCGTTGTCCGCGGCGCCGGCGTCGCCGCTGATCTGGGCGACGTTCACCGGCGCGTTGGCGACGTACCCGGGGGCGCTCGCCGCGAACAGGGCGTCGTACACCGCCTCCTCGTACACGTAGCACTCCAGCCACACGGCCAGCGCCCCGGCGACGTGGACGGAGATCAGGAGCGGGCCGACGGTGTTCGTGTCGGTCGCGTCGAGGGTGGTGAGGTAGTAGCCCGCCGCGTCGTGCGTCGCCCCGCCGCTGTTCTTCGCCCCGGCGGCCGCCCCGGCCTTCCGCAGGCGGATGTCCGTGTTGGCGATGCTCAGCGCCGTCTCCTGGGTGTTTCCGTCCGTCGAGTCGAGGAACGGCCCCAGGACGACGGCCTGCGAGGCGGTCGATTGGCGCAGCGGCCGCGGCATCACCCGGCCCTCCGCAAGCGGTTAAGGTGTGCGACGATCGGGGCGACGGCCGGGCCGCCCCCGCCGGCCGCGATCTTGTAGGTGGCGAGGGCGGCGTTCCAGGTGATGGACGGGCTCGCCGTCGCGTCGCCGGACACGGCCGCGGTGCCCGCCACCACCTTGTACTGATTGAAGAGGCCCGTCGTCGCCGCGGTCTGGGTCCAGCCGACCCCCGGCGTGTACGTGACGCTGGTGCCGGCCGTGCCGACCCCGCACGTCACCAACTCGTCGGCCTGGCTCAGGGTGCCGGTCGACCCGGTGGAAACGGCGGTGCTCGTGTTGGTGCCGGTCGCCGTCTTGTCGAGCGGGCCGGACGGGGCGAGCCCGGACCACTCGTCGGCCACGAACCCGAGCGACCCGTTCGCCAGGGACCCGCTCGGGGTGACGGTGATCTGGTGTGACCCGCCGCCGGCGGTGTTCGCGCAGTAGAACTTGACGCACTGGCGGCTGAACGCCCCGGCCCCCCCGGACGTGACGGCCGGCGAGTACGTGTTGCCCTTGTTGTCAGTGACCGCGACCGTCACCCCGCCCGCGGCGTCCTGGCGGAGCTCGACGGTCACCTCGATCAGGTTCCCGGTGGTCGTCGCGCCGTCGAACGTGGCGACCGCCGGCGTGCTCGTCCCACCGGGGTAGGCGGTCTTCGACTGGACGAGGGTGACGGGCACGGCTCCCCCTTACGACGCGGCGATGAACCGGGCGTTGACCGCGGTCTCGACCGCGCCCTGGAGCTGCACGTCGGTGACGTCCGACCCGCCGTTCAAGAAGTTGGTGTCGTCGAGCAGGTCGAAGCTCACCTGCTGCCCGACCGCGGCCGGGGTGCGGATGGCTTCGCGCGCCCACGCGCGTTGGTTGGTGGTACTCCCCACGTTGCCGAGGAGGTACAGCGCGTACTTCGCCACGGCGGCGGTGACCCGCGTCTGCACGTGCGACGCCTGGATCGGCGGCAGCCAATAGCCCAGGGTGTCAACCGTGGGTTTCGGGGGACTCCGGAAGCTCCCGGGCTATGCGCTAGTAGTTGAGGCCGGCGGCGGCGGACCCGAAGTGGACGACCGGGCCGCCCGACAGGATCACGTCGAGCTCGTACCGGAACGGCGCCTTGTTGTAGTACTCGAGGAGGACGTGAATCCCCTCGGCCCAGGCCAGCTCGCCCCGGTGCGTCACCTTGTACGGGCTGTCCTTGGCCCCGGCCCGTGCCTCTGTGGCCCTAGCCATGAACGATCTCAGCGCTCTTGCCTCGGCCTTCGCGCCCGACATCCCTTCACACGCCTATTCCGCACGTGTCGGTGACGGTTCCTCAGTGTA
>JAFKFQ010000457.1 GCA_017308215.1 bacterium
GACCACCAGCACAGACCCCCGCCCCTCGGCCAACTCGACTGCGACGTGGACCCGCCCCCAGCCGTAATCGGCTTGGAGGTTGGTCGCCCGGTGCCGAACCCGCCACCGGTACGCGGTGCCGTCCACAACGAGCCGCCGGGAGCCGGTCTACCTCCTGGCGTACCTCCGGCCCCGTGCGGCGGCCGGGGTCGAGACCTTCGACCCGGACCGCTACGTGCGGAGCGTTCAGTTCGACGATGCCGTCGGGGTCGTAGCCGTCGAGAACGACCCGCGCGCCGACCGGCTGGTCGTTCGCTTCTCCACGCCGTTCGTCCCGCACGCCGCGGAGGTAGAGAGGCGGGTCCGGAGGCTATTTGACCTGGACGCTGACCTGCCCCAGGTCCACCGGGTTCTGGGGCGTGACCCGTCGCTGGTGCCGCTCCTCGCCCACTCGCCCGGGGTGCGGATCCCCGGATCCTGGTGCCCCTTCGAGCTGCTCGTCCGGACGATCGTCGGGCAGCAGGTGAGCGTCAAGGGCGCGACGACGGTCATGGGCCGCATCGCGGCCCGTTGCGGGCGAGAGTACCAGAGCGGGTACGGCCCCACGTGGGCGTTCCCCACGCCCCGCATGGTCGCCGAGAGCGACCTGTCGGCGGTCGGGATGCCCGGCCAGCGCGTCCGGGCTCTGCAATCCATCGCCGCCGCGGTGGCGACAGGCGAACTGTCGGTCGAGGCGAATCTGCCCGCAGCGGCAGTCAAGGCCGCCCTAATCCGACAGCCGGGGATCGGGCCGTGGACGGCGGAATATTTCGCGCTGCGAGGACTTCGCGACGGGGACGCCTGGCCGGCGTCGGACCTGGTCCTGCGGCGAGCGGTTGACGAGCGAGCCGCAGGCTCGACGCCCGACCCGAACTACGCGGACCGATGGAAACCGTTTCGCGGGTACGCCGCGATGCACCTTTGGAACCAAGCAACACGCGCGGCCCGGAAGAACCCGCGCCAGGAGATGTCATGAAGAAGCAATCGGCGACCCAGTCGGTCGCTACGGCCAATGACCGCGGGCTGGCGCCCCGCGTGTCCGCGATGGACTGGGCGGCGGTCGGCGAGGAGCTCGATGCGTTCGGGTGCGCGGTGATCGGCCCCATTCTGACACCGGACGAGTGCGACGCTCTGGCGGGGCTATACGATCAGGGCGAGCACTTTCGCAGCCGGGTCGTGATGAGCCGTCACGGCTTCGGCCGGGGCGAGTACCAGTATTACGCCCACCCTCTTCCGCCGGTGATCTCGATCTTGAGAACGATGCTCTATCCGCCGTTGGCGGACATCGCGAACCGCTGGAATCGGGCGATGGGAATCGAGGTGACCTTTCCCGCCGAGCACCAGGAGTTTCTGGCACGGTGCCACGACGCCGGCCAGGCGCGGCCGACGCCCCTGCTCCTGCGGTACACCCCTGGCGACTTCAATTGCCTGCACCAGGACCTGTACGGGGAGCACGTGTTCCCCCTCCAGGTCGCCTTCCTGCTTTCCAAGCCCGGTCACGACTTCACGGGCGGCGAGTTCGTGCTGACCGAGCAGCGGCCGCGGATGCAGTCGCGGGCCGAGGTCGTCCCGTTGGCCCAGGGGCAGGGCGTCATCTTCCCCGTCCACCACCGGCCGGTGACCGGCACCCGCGGCGTCTACCGGGTCAACATGCGTCACGGCGTCAGCCGCATCCGCTCGGGGAAGCGATTCACGACCGGGATCATCTTTCACGACGCGAAGTAGCCGCAGTGTTGGCAGATCCGGCAGGGTTGACGTGGAATGTGAGTGCCAGGGCAAGACGCGGGGTGATGCCCATGCACGACACGCCTACAGTTGGTCAGCCCGTTCCAGGAGAGCGATCATGCTCACCCGTCCCAGCGAGCCAGACCTCTGACTTGACACCACAATCACTCACGGCGGAGCGACCCGAGCGACCGCCGGTGCTCGCGGGTGAGCATCGTCATTGCAAGCGCGTCGCTCGGCCTGAACCTCGCGAGGTCTCGGCGTAAGGCCTCCGCGCCGTACTCTGGAAGCTCCCGGTCACGACTCGGATCAGTCCTCGCCCGGCATTTCCCAGAGATGCGGGCGGTTCGCCACCCTGGCACAGGAGAAGGGCGCCCGCGTGCTGGTCACGGCCGTCGTTGGCGAGGGCGTCGGCAAGGCGTCCGGCACCCTCGGCACGGCGTCGGCCGCCGAGATGGTGAAGGAGATGACGTCCGACGAGACCGAAGACGCCGCGCCGGCCCGCCGCGCACCCGCCCGCACGCCCCGGCCCGCGCTGAACGGCACCCCGGAAGCGGCCGCGACCGCGTGACGATGCGTCGGCAGAGCAGCGGGGGTTGACCGCCCCCGCTACGTCTCCACCCCTCTTGCAGGAGAGCGGCCATGAACCCGCGCGGCTCAATCGTCATGCCCTCGCGCCCGGTGGACATCGGCGGCGGGGTGATGGTGACGGGGCGCAAGCCGGGAATCATCGTGTACATCGAGTCCACAGCGAAGAACCGCCGGGAACTCGAACGCTTCTGCAACCGGAACGGCATCGACGCGCGGCCTGTGCAGTTCGTGCGCGAGGACATGGCCAACGCCTACGAGTGTGTGGGGACGGTCGAGTCTCTGGAGCGGCTGACCGGCCACCCCGTCGTCGCCGACTGGCACTTGATAATCGCCGTTGCCATTCCGCGGACCGGGGCCGGCGCCGCCGAACTGTCCGTCAACGCCGAACGCGCCGCCCGCCTCTCGAAGATGCGCCGCGCCGACCGCGAAGCGCTGGCCGAGACGCAACGGCGGGAGCGGTTGCCGCGCGAGGAGCGGGAGCGGCTGGAGTTGGCGGGGTTGCTGGAGTTGGAGAGGGCACTGGCAGAGTAGGTAGCACCGACAACCCGAACACCATTGGCCCCGAGGGATGACCTCGGGGCTTTTTGCGTTTGGTCGGACCGCTGGGTGTGACCGGCGGGCTTGTTCGCGCGGTGCCGGTGCCCGCTCCCTTGCGCGACGCGGGCGCAAGCCCGCAGGGGGCAAGACCGGCCTCAACCGTGTGCATTTGAAGGCCATTACGCAAGGGAGCATCCCATGCCCGCGCTCCTCTGTCGACGTCGACCCCCATCGGCTCGTCCGCTCACCACTCATCCGAAACGCCGCTTCGCCAGCAGCGTCCTAACCAGCCGCCCCGTCGTTCCTAGCCTGGACGCGGTCAGAGAGCCGGATGAATACGCCGAGGCACTGACGTTTCCGACCGATCAGGACGCTCGGGCCGCGTACTGCCAGGCGAGCAAGCTGTACGGAGAGGTGGCCCAGCGGCGACGCGCGGTCGCGACGCGGTTGGGGATCAGCGAAGAAATCGACCTCTGCCCCTCCACGGGCTCAGTCGTCCAAGCGTACGCCGAGCCGGGCAGCCACCCGCCGGGCTGTCGCTAGTCGGCGTTCGGTCACCGGGATGTCGCACATCGGCTTCCGCTGCGTGCTGACCCCGGCGATGCGGAACGACCTCCGTGCCCGCGGCGGGGCGTAGACCCCGGGGTTCGTGCCCCGCAACAATGCCCGTCTGATGAGAGGGGTGTTCACCTCCTCACTTCCGGTTTTCACTTGAACTCTATCTCCGCCGCCCTCAAGATGGCCTCCGCAGATCGCCCGACTTTTCTGCCCAGGGATGGGATCACTCGGCCGCCGACCGGTCGCGTCGGCCCGTGAGATCACACATGCGGCTCGCACCGGCCTCCTTCGGCGTCGTCGTCCTCGCCTTCGTCACATCCGTTGCCGTACCGCACATCCGGCCGCAGCCGGCGACGCCTCCGCTCGCGTCGTGGAACGACACCGCCACGACGAAGGCAGTCACCGACTTTGTCAGCCGAGTCACGACGCCGGGCTCGCCGGACTTCGTACCGCCGGCCGAGAGGGGTTGCCGTGTTCGGCAACGACGGCACGCTCTGGCGCGAGCAGCCGACTTACGTGCAGGCCGCGCTCGCGCTCGACCGGGTAAAGATGCTCGCCCCAAAGCACCCCGAGTGGCGGGACAAGCAGCCGTTCAAGGCCGTGCTGGAGGGCGACCACAAGGCCATCGCGGCGACCGGCCAGAAGGGACTCGTCGAGGTCGTCGCCGCCACGCATACCGGGATGACGGTGGACGAGTTCGACGCGGCGGTGAATGCCAGCCTGGTGTGGGAGGCCCGGGACACCCTGTTCCAGAGTATCCTCGGGGTTGACCCGGTGGTGACTCTCACCCTCCTGGCCGGGTTCCCGGAGCTGGGCACCGCGACAGGCCGCCGGTTGGGCGCGCTGGTCGGACTGGCCCCGTTCGCCGATGACAGCCGGTCACGTCAGGGCGGGCGGCACATCCGTGGGGGGCGGGTGTAGCTATTCCGGACGACCGACCCGGCAGTTGGTGCGACGGTGGCTGAGGAAGTCGAGGCTGTCGGCGAGCGGATCGGCCGGCGCTTCGCCCGCAGTGAACCGCGCCACAAGGGCGACCTGAAGCGTTGGCTTCCCTCGCCGGTGTCACGCTCCGTGCCCGGCGATGCTACTACCCGAACCTTAGTATGCCCTCAGTCACTCAATTCCTAACGGCCATCGAGCGGGGCGAGTCTGCCGCCGCGGATCAACTCCTACCGCTGGTCTACGGCGAGCTGCGTGCGCTGGCGGCCCAGCGGCTCGCCCAGGAAAAACCGGGGCAAACGCTCCAGGCCACCGCCCTTGTCCACGAGGCGTACCTGCGCCTGATCGGGGGTGATCCGGCCCGGTCGTGGGACGGGCGCGGGCACTTCTTCGCCGCGGCCGCACAGGCGATGCGGCGCATCCTGGTCGAATCCGCCCGCCGCAAACAACTGGCGCGTCGCGTCAGCCTGGAGGACTTCGAACCGGAATCCCCCGCGGGTGATGAGCGATTGCTAGAACTCGAAGACGCACTGGAGCGCCTGGCGTCCACCGAGCCACTCGCGACGCAAATTGTCGAACTGCGCCTCTTCGCCGGACTCTCGGTCGCGGAGGCCGCGGCGGCCCTCAAGTTGTCACAAGCCACCGCGTACCGGGAGTACGCCTTCGCCCGCGCCTGGCTCCAGGCGGCCCTTTCCGACAACTTCCGAAAAGATTGAGAAAAAGTCGGTGCGCTGCTCGCATGGGAATGGTGCCGAAAAGGAACCGTGCCATGACAGCCGAGTTGCGGGTACTCAAAGAGCTGTTCCTGGCGGCCATCGAGGTCGCCCCGGCAGGTCGCGCGCGCTGGCTCGATGAGTCATGTGGTCCCGGTCAGCGCGAGTTGCTAGAGAAGATGCTGCTCGCCCACGAAGCCGACCGCGATCTGTTCGACTTCGTCCGCCCCGCGATGGGGCATTGGACGTCCTCACCGGCGGCTTCCGAAGCCCCCGGCGCTGCAATTGGCCCGTACAAGTTACTGCGGCAACTCGGCGAGGGCGGTACCGCGACCGTCTGGCTCGCGGAACAGGCCGAGCCGGTGCCGCGTCAGGTTGCGCTGAAGGTTCTCCACACCGCCCTGCTGAGCCGCCAGATCCTCGTTCGCTTCCGCGCGGAGCTACGGGTACTGGCGTTGATGGACCACCCCAATATCGCCCGGGTGCTCGACGCCGGCGTGACGGAGTCTGGTCGGTCGTACATCGCCATGGAGGTAATCGATGGCGTTCCCATCACCCGGTTCTGCGACGAGGCGGGGCATTCACTCCGGGACCGCGTGGCGGTATTCCTGCAGGTCTGTCACGCGGTGCGGCACGCGCACATCAAAGGGGTCATCCACCGCGACCTCAAACCGTCAAACGTCCTGGTCGGTCGACGCGAGGGCCGGCCGTCGGTCAAGGTCATCGACTTCAGCATCGCCAAGGTGACCGACCGATCGTGGACGGGTGCGTCGCCGGTGACGGCAGTCGGAACGGTCGTGGGCACACTGGCGTACATGAGCCCCGAACAGGCCGAGGCGGGCCGGGCCGACATCGACACGCGAAGCGACGTCTACCTCCTCGGCGTGCTGCTCTACGAGCTGATCACTGGTACGCCCCCCCTCACAGAAGACCGGGTCAAGGCACCGCTCTTGGACGTGCTGCGGGCAGTGCGCGAGGAGGATCCACCGCCGCCCAGCGCGCGGCTGGCAGCCGCCGAGGAACTGCCGGGTGACACGGAACGGAGAGGCACGGAGCCGGCGAAACTGGTGCGGATGGTGCGGGGGGATCTCGACTGTATCGTGATGAAGGCGTTGGAGAAGGACCTCACCCGGCGTTACCAGTCGGCCGGCGACCTCGCGGCCGACCTCGAGCGATACCTCGCGGACGAGCCGATTCTGGCACGTCCCCCCAGTGTGACGTATCGCCTCGGCAAACTGGTGCGGCGCCACAAGGGTCGCCTGGCCGTAGCGGCGGGCCTGACCTTGGCGGCACTGATCGCAACGGCCGTGGTCGGCTGGACGTTGCGAGATCGGGCGGCACGACAAGCGGACGCGGATCGCAAGCGGAATGAGCGGGCGTCCCGAGTATCCGCCCGGGTCGAGTCGGCCCTAGCCGAGACCAACCAACTGGTGCGCCAGGAGAAGTGGCAGGAGGCGCTGGCCGCCGCACGACTTGCCCAGTTGACCGTGGTCGAGGAGGAGACCGACGCCGCCACGCGCGAAAAGGCGGCCGTGGCGGTACGGGAGTTGGTGTTCGTTGGTGAACTCGACCGCACCCGGCTGGCGGTGTCGGTGTGGAAGGACGACGGGTTCGATTACGCCGGTGCGGACTTGGCCTACGCCGGGGCGTTCCGTGCCTTCGGGATCGATGTGGAGTCGCTTCCGCCCGCCGAAGTCGCGTCGCGATTGCTCCGTCACGGCCGAATCGGCCCGTTCGTCAGTGTCGCACTGGACCAGTGGTGTGACACGCGGCGGCGAGCCACCGGCGCGGACGAGTCGGCGTGGCGGCCGCTGGTCGATCTGGCGAACCGACTCGACCCCGACCCGTTGCGGGTCCGCCTGCGAGCGAGTTGGGGGCAGAAAGCCACGCCCGCTCGGTTGGAGGAATTACGCGGACTGGTCGAGACCCTCGGCACCACCCGGCAGAACCCCAACACCCTCACCCTCCTGGCGGCGAGTTTGCGGGGGCCGGGGCTGGTCGATTTGCAAGAGCGCGTACTTCGTCTGGCGCAGGAGCAGTACCCCGACGACTTCTGGGTGAACCTCGACTTGGCCAACGCGCTCCATCGGCAAAAGAAGTTGACCGACGAGGCCCAGTTCGTGCGGGCCGCCGTGGCCCTGCGACCCGAGAGTACGGCGGCCCTGAACAACCTCGGCCTGTGCCTACTGGATCTGGCAAAGCCTGACGAGGCGGTCGTCCCTCTCCGCAAGGCCGTGACCCTCGACCCCAGTTTCGCCCTCGGCCACAAGAACCTCGCCCGGGGACTGGAGGCGCTGGGCGACCTCGCCGGGGCCGAGGCGTCCCTCCGAAGGGCCGTCGATTCCCATCCGAAGGACGTGCCGGGGTTGGACCGGTTGGCTCGTGTCCTCTCGCGTCAGGGGAAGCGGGAGGAAGCCATCGCCATCGTCCGAAAGTCAATCGAGATCGATCCGAGCAATTCCGGCTCGCATAGCAACCTTGGGACCTTGCTCACCCAACAAGGGAACGTCGACGAGGCGGTCGCCAGTTACCGCAAGGCCGCGGAACTGGATCCCAAAAACTACCGGGCGCTCACCAACCTCGGGAACACTTTGGCCAAGCAGGGCAAGCTGACCGATGCGGTCACTCCGTATCAGAAGGCCATTGAGGTGGAACCCAACTCGGCGGACGCGCACCACGGGCTCGGGTGTGTTCTGGTGAAGCAGGGGAAGTTGGACGAGGCGGTTGCGAACTGGAGGAAGGCCGTCGAGTTCGATCCCAAGTTGGCGGATGCCCACAAAAACCTGGGCCAGGCGATGTTGATCCGCGGCGACTTCGGCCGTGCGGCCGAGTCCTTCCGCAAAGCCGTGGATCTGGCCCCGAAGGACGCCGCGGTCTTCAACAACCTCGCCGTCGCCCTGGATCGTCAGGGGAAGAGGGACGAGGCCATCGCTTGCCTCCGCAGAGCCGTGGTCCTCGCCCCGACCGTCCCGCGGTCTCACAACAACCTTGGTGCCCTGCTGGCCGAACAGGGGAAGCTCGACGAGGCGATTGAATGTTTCTCCAAGGCCCTCGAACTCAACCCGAAGGATGTTCGGGCTCGCCAGCAACTCGGGACCACTCTGACACGACGAGGGAAGTGGGACGAGGGGATGGGCCGCCTCCGCGAGGCCGTCAAACTGGAGCCGAACAACCACGAAGCCCTCGTCTCGCTCGCCCAGGCGCTCCTCCGGGCCGAGAAGCCCCCCCACGCGTCCCCAAAGGAGGCCCTGGGGTTGGCGCGCACGGCCGTCAAGCTCCGGGCGACCGCGGGGACCGTCGAAACGCTGGCGGAGGCGGCGGCCCGTTGCGAGCAGTGGCGCGAGGCCCTTGAGGCCCGCCAGCGCCTGGCCGAGCTCCGCGTGCCCGTCACCGAGGACAAGTTCCACCTGGCCGTCGCCCACTGGCGGGCGGGTAACCGCGAGGAAGCACGGAAGTGGCACGCCGAGGCGACCCGCGAGTTCGCCCAAGTCGCCACCCCTTCTCCGACGCAGACGGAGTTACGAACGCGAGCTGACGCCCTCCTGACCGAGCAGCCGGGACGACCACGACCGCCCGACGAGCCGTCCGGTATTACCGGCTGGGAATGCTGTCCGAACGACCTGTCCACAACGGCACCCGCGATTGAGGGACGGGAACAATGATGCAAAAAGTCCGCCTGGGCTTCGCCTGGCTCACGGTCGCGCTGTTTCTCGGGTTCAGCGGTTCGTGGCTCGCCGATCCGATCGCCCCGGCGACCGCGGGCGTCCTGTTCGTGTGGCTGTTCGCCACGATGGCGTGGTCCGCGTTCGGGGCACTGAAGGTCGCGGACAAGCTCGCCGAGATCCTGGGCGAGCCGCTCGGGTCGCTGGTCCTGACGCTCACCATCATCGGGCTGGAAGGGGTGCTGATCGCGATCGCCATCCTGACGAGCGAGGCCGGGGCGACGATCGGGCGCGACACCCTCCTCGGCGCCAACATGATCATGATCAATCTCGCCGGCGGGCTGGCCCTGTTCCTCGGCGGGTTACGCCACAGCGAGCAGACCTACAACTTCCAGGGCACCTCCGCCTACCTCGCCGTTGTGATTGTGCTGTGCGTGATCGGGTTCGTCCTCCCGAACTACACGACCGCAACCCCGCACGGGAGTGTGACGAACACGCAGGCGGCCGGCATCGTGGTCGTCACGCTGTTCATCTACGGGACCTTCCTGCTGATGCAGATTGGGCGGCACAAGCACTTCTTCGTGGAACCGAACGCCGGGGGTAACACGAAGACCGAACCCCCGACCGCGCCAACCACCGCTCCTGCGATGCCCGCGGGTCCGGCGGAGAAGAAGGGGGGCATCGGACAACTCACGCTGCTGTTACTCGCCGGGGTGGTTCCGGTGCTCTTGCTCGGCAAGTTCCTCACCACCATCCTCGACCACGCGAGCACCAAACTCGGGACGCCGCCGGCGCTGGGCGGGGTCATCATCGCACTCATCGTCGTCTCGCCGAAACTGATTTCGGCGATCAAGGCGGGGCTGGCCGACGAGCCCCAGCGGGCGGCCAACCTGGCGCTGGGGTCGTGTGCACCGGCGATGGGCGTCATCCTCCCGATCATCCTCCTCATCGGGCTGGCGACCGGGAAGACGATCGTCATGGGCGTCGTACCCGCCGAGGTGATCCTGCTCGCCCTGACGCTCGTGATGTCGCTCCTGACGTTCTCCGGCCCGCGGACGACGCTCCTGGAGGGTGCGGCGCACCTGGCGATCTTCGTGGTCTACATCGTCCTGATGTTCAGCCCGTGACCGTGGCGAATGGCTACCCCGACCGTTCCTCTCACCGCAAGGAGACGACCGTGCCGTTCTTCGACAACCACGCCCCGACCCGCCGGGAGCACAAGCGAGACCTGCCGGACCTGAGCCAGTACGACGGGATGAAGGCCCAGGAGGAGGAGTCGGCGCTGCCGTCGGCCTACGCGGAGAAGGAGAGGAAGCGGATCAAGGAGTTGGGGCTGGAGTGCGCCGATTCCATCGAGGACAAGAGCGAGATCAGTTGCTTCCAGCGCGGCAGCACTCCGCACTGGTCGGGGATCAACACGTTCCTGAAGCTGCCGTACCTCGAAGACGTGCGCAAGGTGGGCGAGTACGACGTGGCGTTCGTGGGCGTGCCGTTCGACATCGGGTGTACGTTCCGCTCCGGAACGCGGTTCGGCCCGCAGGGCATCCGCCGCATTTCGGCGCTGTACCAGAAGTACAGCTACGAGCACGCGCTCGACCTGAGCGAGACGCTCAAGATGTGTGACGTCGGCGACATCTTCTGCCCGTCGAACATCACCAAGGGCCACGACCAGATCACCAAGGGCGTCGCGCACATCCTGTCGCAGGGCACCCTGCCGATGATCATGGGCGGGGACCACTCGATCGGGTACCCCACGGCCCGCGGCGTGGCGCAGTGCATCGACGGCAACGTCGGGATCATCCACCTCGACCGGCACGTCGACACGCAAGAAAAGGACATGGACGAGATCATGCACACCTGCCCGTGGTTCCACGCCACGAACATCCCGAATTGCCCGGCCAAGAACCTGGTGCAGCTCGGGATCGGCGGGTGGCAGGTGCCCCGGGCCGGGGTGAAGGTGGGCCGCGAACGCGGGACGACGATCCTGACGGTCAACGACATCGAGAAGATCGGCATCGAGAAGACCATCGAGATCGCGCTGGAGGTGGCCTGGAAGGGGGCAAAGGCGGTCTTCCTGTCGCTCGACATCGACGTCGTGGAGGCGGGCTTCGTGCCCGGCACGGGCTGGCCCGAGCCGGGCGGGTTCATGCCCCGGGAGGTGCTCAAGATGCTCGCGGGCATCGCCAAGGAGGGGATCGCCGGGATGGAGGTCGTCGAGGTGTCACCGCCCTACGACAGCGCCGACGTCACGTCCCTGCTCGCCGCGCGGTCGATGGTGGACGTGGTCGCGACGATGGCCAAGCACGGCAAACTGGGCGGGAAGTTCAAGATCTGAGAGGGCGTCGCATGTCGGGAGCCGTTTTTGTCGTCGCGACCGACCTGCGACCGGGGGAGGCGGCCTGGGTTCAAGCGGACGCCCAGGCCGTCTACCTCCAGTCCTTCGCCGCGCGCGCCTTCGGCGTCGAGGCCCGGGTCGAACTGGCGTGCCTGCCGGCGCGTTCGCCGGACGACCCGGGGGACCACCACCTCGGTCGGGTGATCGACCGGTGCGTCGGCGACCAGACTCGGGAACTCTTCGTCCTGCCGGCCGCGCTGGACCTGAACGTCTGGCAGCGGACGATGCTGGGCGAGGAGTTGAGCGAGGCCCGCCGCCGCCACGCCGCGGTTTCCATCCACCACGACACGGTTGATTCCGCGCACCCGTACCTCGTCGAGTGTTTCGCGGGCCAAATCCTCCAGGCCCTCGGCGAGCGTCACGTCCCTCCGGGACAGGCCGGGGTGGTGCTCGTCGCCGACGGGCGCGGCGACCCCGCGACGCGGGCCGACTCGTACCGCCTGATGCGCCTGCTCTGGGAGCAGGCCGGGTTGGGATGGGGCGAAGTCGGCTTCGTTCGCCACACGCAACCGCACCTTCCGACTGTGTTGGAGCGGTGTTCAGGAGAACCGCGGGCGTGGTTTCTCCTGCCGCAGTGCCAGTGGGTCGGCGAGTTGCACGACTTCGCCGGCGTGATGCTGACCGACCACCGGCGGGCGCACCCCGAGGCCGCCGGGTGGGTACTGCTCAACCCGCCGCGAGACCACCCGGCGATCCGGGCCTGGCTCGAACAACGCCTCACCCGGCTCTGGCAGGAGAAGCGTGCCCGCCAGGCCGCACGGATTCCCTCCGCAAAGTACCAGACGGCCGCAACTCCGACCGGCGTATGGACCGGCGAGGACTGGGGGCCGGCGGCCGACGCGCCGCTCGCCCCGCGGGCCGGGCTGATCGGACGGGCGCGGGAGTCCGACCAACTGGCCGAGATCCTCGAACGGATACTCCCGCGGGCCGACCGCTACCTGGTGAAGGTGACCTGGCACGGCTACGCCCAGGGCACCTACACGGGACCGGGCGCGCTGGACCTGCTGCTCGGGGCGTTGCCCGGCCGGGCGGTCGTGCTGGAGGGGCACACCAGCAGCCGGAACGTCGGCGGCTTGGATATCGAGTGGGAGGCCGACGCCGCGAAGCACCGCACCTGGATCCGGCAGCAGGACGCCGAGTTTTTGCGGCGGACGGGGCTGGCGGACGTGATCGCCAAGCACAAGGCCCAGTACGTGAACGTGACTGAGGCGTGGTGGGACGGCGAGTGTGCGCCGGCCGAGGACGTACGGTCCGCGCTCGGCGAAACCACGCTCCAGAATCCCGACCTGGCGGGATTCGTACCTTCGGTATTGATGGACCTCCGAGGGATACCGCTCGTCAGCTTCGCCCGCTTCAAGGGGCCGACGCGGCTGGGCATCTCGAACCTGTTCGGGCTGATCCCGCACCCGCTCCGGACCGCGTGGCACGGTGCGGCGATCACCGACTTCGCGGCGGTGTGCTGCGACCTGGCCCGGATCTACGGGGCGTTGTTCCCGCTGTTCGGGCTGGTCGAGGCGTTCGAGTCGGCGGTTCGGTGGGACCGCAAGGGGTTATACCGCAGCCGCTGGGGCAACTACGACCTCGTTCCCACCGACGGGCTGTTCACCCTCAGTGACGGGCTGGCCGGGGCCGACCTCCTGGCCAGCCGACTCCAGGGCCAGGACGTGCGGCGGAGCGGCTTCTACGACGTGGTCCGTGACCGGCTGGGCTGGTCCGAAGCCGCCGCGGAAGCGGAACTCCCCGCGGACGTTCAGACCCACTTGGCATGACGGCGCGGACGAGGCGTGCCGTCGGGCCGTCCGAGTACCACCTCACCAAGGGGTCGCGAATCGGAACTGGGGTGCGGCGTCATGGGGTTGCTTGGAATACTGATCGCGCTCGCCGCGCTGATGTGGCTCGCCTACCACGGGTGGAGCGTGCTGCTGGTGGCCCCGGCCGCCGCACTCCTGACCGCCGCGTTCTCCGGGGAGCCACTACTCGCGAACTGGACACAGACGTTCATGGCCGGCGCGGCCCGGTTCGTCGCCCGGTGGTTCCCGCTGTTCCTGCTCGGCGGGGTGTTCGGCAAGCTGATGGACGACAGCGGGTCGGTCTCGTCGATCTCGCGGTTCCTGACCGAACGCCTCGGCACGGTCGTCGTCGGTAACTTCCGGCGGTTCCCGTCGCTACGGGAGCACCTGGACGCCGGGGCGAACTCCGCGGCCCTCCGGGGGCTGACGGTCGGCAAGCCTGGTCGGGTTCGGCGCGGTGGTCGCGTCGCTGCCGGCGTTCGCCGCGGTCCGCGACCCGGTCCTCCCGATCCAGGGTGGCCCCCTGGTTTCGCTCACCGCCGCCATGAACGCCCTGGCCGGGATGACCGGGTCGGCCTCCGGCGGGGTGGTGATCGCGCTCGACGCGCTCGTGGAGACGTACATGCGCCTGGCGGTCGAACACGGCATCAACCCGGAGTTGCTCCACCGCGTGTCCACGCTCGGCTCCGGCACGCTCGACTCGCTCCCGCACAACGGAACGGTCTTGACCGTGCTCCGGGTGAGCAAGCTGACGCACCGCGAGAGCTACTTCGACACGCTTAATGACGGTCGTCGCCGGCGCGATTCTCGCGCTGGTCGCAGTCGTCGTTCTGGGTTCCGTGTTCGGCTCGTTTTGACCACAGAGCAGCACCCCGTGCGGGTAACTCATAGGGAGTCTTCATGACACGCGTGCTACACTTCGACTGCTTCAGCGGGATCAGTGGCGACATGACCCTGGGCGCACTGATCGACGCCGGGGTCGACGCAGACGCAGTCCGGGCCGGCATCGACTCGCTCGGCTTACCCGTCCGGATGGAGGTGAGCCGCGTCCGCAAGGGCGGCTTCGCGGCGACCCGGGTGAGCATCGAGGCCCCCCACGAGCATGTGCACCGCCACCTCCACCACGTGGAAGAGATCCTCAACCGGGGCCGATTGACCGCCCCCCAGCGGGACCTCGCCCTGGGGATCTTCCGCCGGCTGGCCGAGGCCGAGGCGACCGCCCACGGGTTGCCCATCGAGAAGGTTCACTTCCACGAGGTGGGAGCGCTCGACAGCATCGCCGACATCGTAGGAGCCGCCGTCGGGCTCGACCTCTTGAACGTCAGCCGGGTGACCAGCCGCTCCGTCCCGACGGGAAGCGGCACCGTGAGGTGCGCCCACGGAGTCATGCCGGTCCCGGCTCCCGGGACTGCCGCCTTGCTTCAGGGGGTTCCGCTCGCCCCCGCGCCGGCCGCAGGGGAGTTGACCACGCCGACCGGTGCCGCCATCCTCACCACCGTGGTCCAGCAGTGGACCGAATCCCCCGTGATGACCGTGACCCGGACCGGCCACGGTGCCGGGTCGCGCGACCTTCCCGAGCAGCCGAACATCCTGCGGGTCTTCGTGGGGGAAATCCCAGGCGCCTAGCTAGGAGCCGGGAAAGTAGGATCCGCACGCCATCAGGTCGATCACCTGCCCCAAAAAGTCACTGGCCACACGGCTAAGACGCGGGTTGACCAGTAGCGAATCCACAATCAGAAATATCTAAAATCAATTAGAATTAAACATGAGAGAACAACCATGTCAGAGACGAGTACAACGAGCGGCCCGTTCTCCGGGGCGACTCCCAAATGCACGGCCGGTGGCGGCACGGCCAACCGCGACTGGTGGCCGAACCAGTTGAGAGTCGACCTGCTGAGCCAGCACCCGTCCGAGTCCAACCCGATGGGCGACGACTTCGATTACGCCAAGGAGTTCAACAGCCTCGATCTGGTGGCGCTGAAACAGGACCTCGCCGCACTCATGACGGACTCGCAGGAGTGGTGGCCGGCGGACTTCGGGCATTACGGCCCCCTCTTCATCCGCATGGCCTGGCACAGTGCCGGTACGTATCGAACGGGCGACGGCCGAGGTGGCGCGGGCCGCGGGCAACAGCGCTTCGCCCCGCTCAACAGTTGGCCCGACAACGTGAGTCTGGACAAGGCGCGGCGCCTGCTCTGGCCGATCAAACAGAAGTACGGCCGGAAAATCTCCTGGGCCGACCTGATGATCCTCACGGGGAACGTGGCACTGGAGACGATGGGGTTCAAGACATACGGCTTCGCCGGCGGTCGCGAAGACACGTGGGAGCCCGACCAGGACATCTATTGGGGGGCCGAGACCACCTGGCTCGGCGGCGACGCCCGCTACAAGCACGGCTCCGAAGGCGTCGAGAAGGACGGCGGCGTTCTCGTTACCGACGATGATGGGGGCGGAGGCATGCGCGGCCGCAAGTTGGAGAATCCGCTCGCCGCCGTGCAGATGGGCCTCATTTACGTCAACCCCGAAGGGCCGGACGGCAACCCCGATCCCGCGGCCTCGGCCCGCGACATCCGCGACACCTTCGGTCGCATGGCGATGGATGACGAGGAGACCGTCGCACTGATTGCCGGCGGCCACAGTTTTGGGAAGACACACGGCGCTGCGCCGGCATCTCACGTCGCCTCGGAACCCGAAGCCGCGGGCCTCGAGGAGCAGGGACTCGGCTGGAAGAACGGTTTCGGCACGGGCAGAGGCGGGGACGCCATCACCAGTGGCCTGGAAGTGACCTGGACCACCACGCCCACGAAGTGGAGCAACAATTTCCTCGAGAATCTGTTCGGATACGAGTGGGAGCTGACGAAGAGCCCCGCCGGTGCTCACCAGTGGGTCGCGAAGGGGGCCGACAAGGTCATCCCGGATCCGTACGACCCGTCGAAGAGACGGCTACCGACCATGCTGACCTCAGACCTCGCCCTGCGGTACGACCCGGAATACGAACGAATCGCGAGGCGGTTCCTCGTGAACCCGCAGCAACTCGCGGACGCGTTCGCCCGTGCGTGGTTCAAATTGACCCACCGGGACATGGGGCCGCGTTCCCGCTACCTCGGCCCGGAAGTTCCCGCAGAAGACCTGGTCTGGCAGGACCCGATCCCTCGGGTCGATCACGTCCTGATCGGTGCTCAAGGCGTCGCGGCGCTCAAGACCCAAATCCGGGCTTCGGGCCTCACGATTTCCGAGCTGGTTTCGACCGCGTGGGCGTCGGCGTCCACGTTCCGCGGTTCCGACAAACGTGGGGGCGCGAATGGGGCACGGATCCGTTTGGCGCCTCAGAAGGATTGGGACGTCAACCGGCCCGCTCAACTGGCCAAGGTGTTGAAGGTCCTGGAGGGCATCCAAAACGCGTTCAGCAGGGGAGCGTCTGGCGGAAAGAAAGTATCACTGGCGGATCTGATTGTGCTCGCGGGTGGCGTGGGTGTCGAGCAGGCGGCGGAAACAAGCGGCCATTCGGTCACGGTCCCCTTCAAGCCCGGCCGTACGGATGCCTCACAGGACCAGACGGACTCGGCATCATTCGCCGTGCTGGAGCCCGTCGCCGACGGCTTCCGCAATTATCTCAAGGGGAAGTACTCGATCCCCGCCGAGGCAATGCTCATCGACAAAGCTCAGTTGTTGACCCTGACGGCACCGGAAATGACCGCGCTCGTCGGTGGCATGCGTGTCCTGAACACCAACGCCGGCGGCGACAACCACGGCGTTTTCACCAGGCGACCGGGAGCGCTGACCAACGACTATTTCGTGAATCTCCTCGACATGAGCACCGAGTGGAAACCGGTCTCGCCCTGTGGCAACGCCTTTGCGGGCTTCGACCGCAAAACCGGCACTCCCCGGTGGACGGCGACACGCGTCGATCTCGTTTTCGGTTCCAACGCCCAACTCCGTGCCCTGGCGGAAGTCTATGCAAGCTCTGACGGGGGCAAGAAGCTCGTCAACGACTTCGTCGCGGCGTGGGCCAAGGTGATGAACCTCGACCGCTTTGACCTCAGACGATCGTAGTGCGAGAGACGCCGTGTGCGGGATTCGCGCGAATCTTCTTGGGCAACACCCGCGAAGGAACCGGGGTTGGAAACCCCGACGAAAAGCACGGGACCGCGTTCCTTCCGTGCGAGAAGTTGCGCTCGGCGGTCCCGACCACGAGGTCGTATCGCCGTTCGCCTCGAACGGCCGGATGACCTGCAGGTCCGGGGTGAG
>JAFKFQ010000003.1 GCA_017308215.1 bacterium
CGGCCGGTCGGTCCGGGTGTTCTGCCTCCTGTGCGCGGTCGTGGCCGGCGTCTTCGGCGCGGTCACGATCGGGCGACCGACGTTTCTGATCGTCCAGACCGCACCGGCCGCCCTGGCCCTCGCCTGCGCCTGGCTCGCCGACCGGCGGCAAGACGGTCGGCTTTAGTTCCCTTGCCGGCTGCGGCGGGAAGAATTTCCCTCGCGTTAGGCCGCCCGACGGGTCGTGGCCGCGCCCGTGACGGAATCGAGGTACGAGAACAGTTCCGCCTCGAAGCGGTCCTTGCGGAACAGGACGGCGTTGCGGCGCGCGGCCTTCGGGTCGAACCGGTCGGCGGCGCGCTCGAAGCGCTCGACCGCGTCGGCGAGCGCGTCCACGTCCTGCGCGTCGAAGAACACGCCGGTCGGGTCGGGCGCGTCGCCGAGGCCGCGGACGGTCTCGGTCGCGCCGCCGCGGCCGAGCGCGATCACCGGGCAGCCGCACGCCTGCGCCTCCAGCGGCACGATCCCGAAGTCCTCCTCGCCGGGGAACAGCAACGCCTTCGCCCGACGGAGGTGGTCGCGGATCACGTCGTCCGGTTGCCAGCCGAGGAACGTGACCCCCGGCGCCGCCTTCGCCTGGAGCGCCTTCGCGTCCTGCCCCGAGCCGATCACCACCAGCTTCTTGCCGAGTTTCGCGCAGGCGTCGACGGCGAGGTCGAAGCGCTTGTACGGGGCGAGCGCGGACACCACGAGGTAGAAGTCCTCGCGCGGCACCGGGGCGGGCGAGTAGAAGTCGGTGTCCACCGGCGGGTAGATCACCACGCTGTCGCGGCCGTAGCACTCGCGGATGCGCTCCCGCACCGTTCGGCTGATGGCGACGAAGTGCGTGACGCGGTCGGCGGTGCGGCGGTCCCAGTTGCGGATGCGGCCCATCAGCGCCTCGACCGCGAGCGCCTTCGCGCGGCCGCGCAGCCCGGCGGCGCGGAAGTACGAGCCCTGCATGTGCCAGGCGTAGCGCATCGGGGTGAAGCAGTAGCAGACGTGCGGCACGCCGGCGGGCGGGCGGGCGCTCTTCGCCACGCAATGACTCAGGCTCACGACGAGGTCGGCGTCGGTCACTTTCCAGCCGGCCGTAAAGGGCATCAGCGGCAGGAGGTAACGGTAGTAGCGGTCGACGCGGGGGAGCCGGTTCAGGAGGCTGGGGGAAATCGCCAGCCGCTCGATGTCGGGTGTCACACTCCCGCGTTTATGGAGTAGTGTGAGCAGGCGGGCGGACGGCCAGCGGCGGGCCAGCGGTTCGAGGCACTTCTCGCCCCCGCGGAGCCCGGTCAGCCAGTCGTGGACGAGCACCACCCTCATTTGGGCGTCCTTCGTTAGGCGTCCTTCGTCATTCGGGGAGTCGTCCGCGCCGACCACGCCCCCGAATGACGAGGGACGAATGGCGTCGAACGACGCGGGAGTCTAACCACTCCTTGCGGCCGGCGGAAGGCGACCCGCGGCGGGTGGCCGGCGGCCCGAAAGGGCGTGCTGAATGTCACTTGCGAGCGGGCATCGGGGGATCGGGAATCGCCCCGGGCGCGTTGCACGCCGCGGGGGTGCGGTGTAAGTTGAAAAAATCATCGCCCGCGACTGCGGCGGCCGTGCGCCCGCGGCGGCGGTCCGGGCTTGGGGGTCGGCACGATGGCGTTCACCCTGAACATCGGTAAGTGCAGCCTCCTGGGGAACTACCGGGAGAACAACGAAGACTCGGTGGACGTGAAGCAGTTCCCCGACCTGACGGTGAGTATCGTCGCCGACGGGATGGGCGGGCAGGCGGCCGGCGAGGTGGCGAGCAAGCGGGCGGTCGAGATCGTCCCGCGCGAGCTCCGCAAGAACCTCACCGTGCACCTGAACCACGAGGCGGTCAAGGCGGTGACGCGGCGGGCGATCGTCCAGGCCAACGAAGAAATCATGGCCATGGGCGCGCTCGACAAGGACATGAAGAACATGGGCACCACCGTCGTCCTGGCGGTGTGGCGCAAGGGCGGCGAAGTGTTCGTCACCGGGGTCGGCGACAGCCGGGCGTACCTCGTCCGCCGGGGGAAGATCCAGCAGCTCACGGTGGACCACTCGCTGGCCCAGGCGCTGGTCGAGGCGAAGACGATCTCACCGGCCGAGGCGAAGGACCACCGGTTCAAGAACGTGCTGTGGAAGTACCTCGGGAGCAAGGAGGTCGGCGACGGCCCGGACGTGTCGGTCGTCCAGGTGCAGGACGGCGACCGCTTCCTCCTCTGCACCGACGGCCTGACCGGCGTGGTGCCCGACGAGCAGCTCGCCTCGGTCATCAGCGAGGCCACCGACATGCAGCAGCTCGCCGACGGGCTCGGGCAACTCGCGCTCGACCAGAACTCGCGCGACAACGTGACGTGCGTGGTGATCGAAGTCGTTGAAGGTTGACCGGGGCTTTCGAGCTCCGCCCGGCCCGCATTCCCGCCTTCTCGTTCCCCCGTGTTCAGTGCAGGGACATGGGTGACACTGTGTGCCGGGACATGGGTGGCGCTTACAGCATACCCCCGGAGCCGAGGGTGGCCACCGGGACGCGCCGGACCGGGTGGTCCCCGTATCGGACGACCACGTCCCCGTCGGCCTCCTCGACCCGCACCCACTCCCCGACCAGACCCCGGCCGACCAGGATCCGGGCGCAGTGCCAGGTGATGTCCCCGGTC
>JAFKFQ010000458.1 GCA_017308215.1 bacterium
GCGAGTTCGCCAAGCTCGCCGTGTTCAACCAGATCGTGACCGACGCACGCGAGCGGCCGATGCCGTTGACCGACTCCGGGCGTGGAAGGCGGGAGCAACGCCTTCCCCCTCACGCGGACAAGCCGGCACCCGCGTCGCCGCTCCGCGCCCTGCTCGCCGCGCTCGCGGCGGCGGTCGCCGTGCCCGCCGTCGCCGCCGACCCGCTCCCGGTCGCCCCGCCGCCGCGCGAGGTCCGGCCGGACGGGTCGCGCGACCCGGCGCCCGGCGCCGCGAAGGCGGAAGACCCGGCCGATGTCGTGAACCGCATCGTCGCCAACGCCAAGCAGGCCAGCGACAAGCTCGCCATGACCGACGCCGGCGAGGGGACGCGCGCCACGCAGTCCACCATCCTCAAGGACATCGACAAGCTCCTCGACCCGCCCGACTCGCCGCCCAAAGGCGGCGGCGGCGATTCGAGCGACATGAACAAGCAGGACAAGGGCGACGGCAAGGGTGACGGCAAGAACGACCAGAAGGATCCGGGCAAGAACGACGGGATGGGGAATGACCCGAAGGGCGGCATGAACCCCGGCAAGGGCGGCACGGACAAGGACGGCGGCAAGGGCGGGAACGACCCGAAGGGCGGGATGAACCCGGGCGGCATGGCTCCCGGCGGCGGTGAGAAGGGCGCGCAGGCGAACGCCGGCCGCCGGCCGCGCATGGGCCAGCCGAAGGACGGGAAGGAGCCCGGTGGCTCGGCGAACGCCGGCCAGAAGAACAACCAGCCGCCGGCGGGGAAGGCGCCGAGTAACTCGGTGGCGAAGAACGACCCGAAGACCCCGCCGAACGCCGGCGGCGCGACCGACGGCAAGACCGACCGCCCGCCCCCGCCGCTGAGCGCCCCGCTGCCGCTCGCCGACGAGGTGGCGAAGGAGGTGTGGGGGCACCTGCCGGAGGGGCTGCGGCAGCAGATGTCGCAGTACTACCGCGAGGAGTTCATGCCGCGCTACGCCGGGCTGCTGCGGCAGTACTACTCGTCGCTCGCCAACACGCCGAACGGCTCGACCGCGCCCCCGCCGGCCCCGCCGCGCTAGTGTCGGCGGCAGTGGGGGCGGCCCCGTGTGGTAGCCGCAGGCTTCAGCCTGCGCTCAGTTGAGCGCAGGCTGAAGCCTGCGGCTACCAGTCCATACGCCACCGCCGAAACAGCACCAGCCGTACACTGCCGGGATGAACCGGCCCGCCGTCCTCTACCCCGCCCTCGTCGTCGGCTTCCTGCTCGTCCGGGCGGGGCTGTTCGCGGTCACCACCGCGGGCGAGTACCGCCTGTTCCGCGACTACGGTGAGGCGGCGCGGTCCGCCCCGCTCGCCAAGCTCTACCGCACCCGCGACATCGAATACCCGCACCTCGCCGTCCTGTTCGGGGCGGCGCCGGCCTGGCTCGCCGACCGCCTCCCCGCGTGGGCGCCGGTGCTCGTGAGCCTCCGGCCGAACAAGTTCGAGTCGCCGTACACCGACGACTCACCCGCGGAGCGCGTCGCCGGTGATCGGTACGAGGTCGCGCTCGGGCTCGTGCTGTTCGCGGTCGATGTCGCGTCGCTCGCGCTGGTGTGGCTCGTGGCGCGGCGCGTCTACCCGCACGAACCGCCCCTCGCCCGCGCCGGCCGGCTCGCGCTGTACGTCGTCGCAACGGGCACCGTCGGGCTCATCTACTACGACCGGCAGGACCCGGTGGTCGGGCTCGTGGCGCTCGTGGCGGTGTGGGCGCTGGCGGAGGGGCGGCCGCGGGCCGGGTACGCGGTGCTGGCGGCGGGAGCGGCGTACAAACTCGTGCCGGCGCTACTCCTGCCCGTGTGGGTGTTCGCCGCCGCGGCGGCGCGGCCCGGCCGCTTCGGGTGGAACGTGGTGAAGGAGGCGGTCGTCGCCGGCGCCTTCCTCGCCGCGTGGCCGGTGCTGACCTACGTGTTCGGCGGCGGGGAGCGCGGGTTCTTGTTCCTGACGTACCACTCCGCCCGCGGCCTGCAGCTCGAAGCGCCGGTCGCGTGGCCGGTGTTCCTGCTCGACCCGGCGGCGCGCGTCGGCCACGGGTTCGGCAGCTACAACGTGACCGGCGACCTGGCCGACCGTGTCGCTGCGGCGGCGAAGTGGCTGATGCTGCTGGCGCTGCCGGTGACGGTCGGCGTCGCGGCGCGCGGGTTCTGGCGGGCGTCCCGCTCGCCGGTCGCGCCCGCCGCCCTCGTCCCGCACGCCGTCGCGTCGGCGCTGCTCGTGTGGCTCGGGTTCATCGCCGCGAACAAGGTCGGGTCGCCGCAGTACCTCCACTGGGTGCTGCCGCTCGTCGCGCTCCTGCCGCTGCGCGGCTGGGGCGAGCGCGGCTGGGTCGCGCTACTGCTCGCCGCCGGCGGGCTCACCACGCTGGTGTTCCCGTGCGTCTACCCGCTCGTCCGCGGGCCGCAGCTTCCGACCGACCCGGTGACGTGGGGCGGGCCGGGCGCGCACACCCTGTTCCTTCTCGCGGCGCGATCGGTTACCCTCGTCGCAGCCGCGGTCTGGCTCGGGCGCATCGTTTGGCGCGCCGCCGCGGTCCCGCCGACTCCCCCTATCTCGGAGGCCCGCCCGTGATCCCCGCCGCCCTCCTCGCCGCGGCCGTCGCCGCCCCCGCCGACTTCCCCGCCCCCGCCCCCACCACGGCCGACGAGCCGGTGGCGAAGGCGTTCTCGCCCGCGAAGGCCGCCGAGTACCTCGACGGCGTCGGCGTCGGCTGGACGCGCGAGCGGAAGTGCATCACCTGTCACACCAACCTGCCGTACCTCCTCGCCCGCCCGCACCTCCCCGGCGACGCCGGCGTGAAGGAGGTCCGCAAGTTCCTCGAAGCCGACGTGGCGTCGTGGACCGCCGGCGGCAAGCCGCGCGGCCCGGCGTACGTCGTGGCGACCGCGCTCGGTCTCGCCGCGACCGACGCGCACGCCGGCAAGCTCACGCCGGCGACGCGCGCCGCGTTCGACCGGATGTGGGCGGAGCAGCGGCCCGACGGCGCGTGGAACTGGCTGAAGTGCGACTGGCCGCCGATGGAGCACGACGACTACTACGGCGCCACGCTCGCGGCGCTCGCGGCCGGGGTCGCCCCGGAGGGCTACGCGAAGTCGGACGGGGCGAAGGTGGGACTGGAGAAGCTCCGCGGCTACCTCACGAAGACCGCCGCGCCCGACCTCCACCACAAGGCGATGCTCCTGTGGGCCTCGACGAAGGTGGACGGCCTGCTCGCGCCCGACCGGCAGAAGGCGATCGTCGCGGAGCTGAAGTCGGCGCAGCGGGCGGACGGCGGGTGGTGCCTGCCTTCGCTCGGCGCGTACAAGCGGCGCGACGAGGCGAAGTCACCGAACGACCCGGCCGCGCCGAGCGACGGGTACGCGACCGGGTTCGCAGTGTACGTGCTGCGCCAGGCCGGTGTGCCGGCGACCGACGCCGCGGTGGCGCGCGGCGCGACGTGGCTGCGGTCCAACCAGCGTGCGAGCGGCCGGTGGTACACGCGCAGCCTGAACACCGACCGGGCGCACTACATCACTAACGCCGGGTCGGCGTTCGCGGTGCTGGCGCTGGCGGCGTGCGGTGAGATGGCCGGCGGGGAGTGACGATGACGAGCGTGTGCGTGTTCTGCGGGTCGGCGGGCGGCGCCGACCCGGCGTTCGCGGCGGCGGCGCGGGCGGTCGGTACCGAACTCGCCCGCCGCGGCCTTGCGCTGGTGTACGGTGGCGGGCGCGTCGGGCTCATGGGCGAGGTCGCCACCGCGGCGCTCGCCGCCGGCGGCACGGTGGTCGGCGTCATCCCGCGGGCGCTCAGCGCGAAGGAGATCGCCTTCGCCGAGGCGACCGAGCTCGTCGTCGTCGAGTCGATGCACGCCCGCAAGGCGCTGATGGCCGACCGGGCCGACGCCTTCGTCGCGCTCCCCGGCGGGTTCGGCACGCTCGACGAGCTGTTCGAGATCCTCACCTGGGCTCAGCTCCACATCCACCAGAAGCCGGTCGCGCTGCTCAACGTCGCCGGCTTCTTCACCCCGCTGCTCGCGTGGCTCGATCGGGTCGTCGCGGCGGGGCTGCTGAAGCCGAGGCACCGCGAGCTGCTGATCGTCGCCGACACGGTGCCCGACCTGCTCGACCGCCTCGCCGCGTTCACCCCGCCGCCGGCCGTGCGGAAGTGGGACGACGCGCCCCCGCCGCCGTAGTGGGGTGCGGCACTCCGTGCCGCCGCGGCGCGGGCACCTCTCGTTTCGGTCTCAAGCCCCTGCGCCGCCCTCGACGGCGGGGAGGGTGCCGAGATGGACAGGCGGGTGCCTTTCGTTCCTGTCTCAAGCCTCCTGCGCCGTGGCGGCACGGAGTGCCACACCACGCTGGCCCGCCGCTACAATTTCCGCACCCCACGGAGAGTCGTCGCATGTCCGCCCCGCTCGGTTTCGCACTCGTCGGCTGCGGGATGATCGCCCGGTTCCACGCCCGCGCCCTCGCCGAAATCCCCGGCGCCCGCGTCGCCGGTCTCGTCAGCCGGACGCCGGCCAACGCGCAGGCACTGCTCACCGAGACCGGCACGCCGCCGTGCCCCGTCTTCGCCACGGTCGAAGACGCGGTGAGGGCGCCGGGCGTCGACGTCGTGGTCATCACCACGCCGAGTGGGGCGCACCTGGAACCGGCGCTGGTCGCGGCGGCGGCGGGGAAGCACGTCGTCGTCGAGAAGCCGCTGGAGATCACCGGCCCGCGCTGCGAGCAGATCATCGAGGCGTGCGACAAACACTCGGTCAAACTCTGCACGATCTTCCCGAGCCGGTTCGCCGACTCGAACATGACCCTCAAGGCGGCGGTGGACGCGGGCAAGTTCGGGCGGCTGACGCTCGGCGAGGCGGCGAACAAGTGGTGGCGCAGCCAGGCGTACTACGACGACGGCGGGTGGAAGGGGACGCAGGCGCTCGACGGCGGCGGGGCGCTGATGAACCAGGCGATCCACAACGTCGACTTGCTCCTGTGGCTGATGGGGCCGGCGGCGAGCGTGTGCGGCCTCACCGCGACCCTCGCGCACGAGCGCATCGAAGTCGAGGACACGGCCGTCGCCGCCATCCGCTTCACGAGCGGCGCGCTCGGCGTGCTCACGGCGACGACGAGCGTCCACCCCGGCTACCCGAAGCAGATCGCGGTCCACGGCGACAAGGGGTCGGCGGTGATCGAGCAGGAGGACGTGCTGAAGTGGGACTTCACGCCGGCGACGCCGGACGACGAGGCGGTGAAGGAGCGGTTCGCGGCGAAGGTGGGGGCCAGCGGCGGGGCGGCGGACCCGAAGGCGATCAGCCACGAGGGGCACCGCCGTCAGCTCGCCGACTTCGTCGCCGCGATCCGCGAGAACCGCGCCCCGAAGGTGGACGGGCGCGAGGGGAAACGGGCGGTGGACGTAATCTGTGCAGTCTACGAAAGTAACCGGACCGGGCGCGTAATTCATCTCTGATCGGAATCCGACGGGCGCGGCCGGTCAACGGTTCTCGTCCCCCGTGAACGCGTGCTTTTCCCAGGCCCGCGGCGTTACGCCGCGGCATGAATCTTAACGGGCAGGTGTGCCCTCGGACCCCGATCTGGGGTTTTTCCGACCGTGCGGGTTGTGCCCCGCCAGTCCAGGTTCCATGCTGGAGGTGCCTGCCCCCTACCAGCCGGTCACGATATGCGTTCTTCTCTGGCCGACGCCCACCGGGGCCACACCCACCACCCGGTCGACACCCTCGGGGAGTCGTCGGTGGAGTTGTCCCTGTCACCGGCGTACTCACTCCTGACTTGGCTCCTCGACGCGCTCATCGTCCTCCCCGAGGAGTGGGACGAGCTGCCCCCGCACGACCGCGAGCAGGCCTCCCAGCTCACCACCACCGACGCCCTGCTCGACCGGCTCGTCGCCCGCCACCTGCTCACCGCGTACCAGGCCGAGGCCGTCCGCTCCGGCCGCGGCGAGGACCTGGTGCTCGGCCACTACCGGGTGCTCGACGTGCTCGGCCAGGGCGGGATGGGGACGGTGTACCGGGCCGAGCACCTCCAGCTCCGCCGGCAGGTGGCGCTCAAGGTGATGGCCCGGGCGGTCGAGGGGAACCCGCGGCTGCTCCACCGGTTCTACGCCGAGGCCCGGGCGGTCGCGCGGCTCCAGCACCCGAACATCATCACCTGCTTCGACGCCGGGCTCGCCGCCCGCACCGGCCCGGGCGGGCAGGCGCGCGACTACTTCGTCATGGAGTTCTGCCCCGGGCAGGACCTGTACGCGCTGATCCGCGAGAAGGGGCCGCTCACCCCGCACCGGGCGTGCGACCTGTTCCGCCAGATCGCCGAGGCGCTGGCCGAGGCGCACAAGCACGGGCTCGTCCACCGCGACATCAAGCCGTCGAACGTGTTGGTCACGCCCGACTGGCAGGCGAAGGTGCTCGACTTCGGCCTCGCCCGGCTGCCGAACCGGAACGTCACCGAGGCCGGCACGCTCCTCGGCACGGTCGGGTACATGGCCCCGGAGCAGGCCCGCGACCCGCACGCGGTCGACGCCCGGGCCGACCTGTGGAGCCTCGGGGCGACGCTGTACTGGGCGCTCACCGGGCGCGAGCCGTACCCGGAGACCGGCAACCCGGTCCGCGACCTGCACCGCCGGTTCAGCACGTCCCCGGACCCGGTCCGCACGGTCCGCCCGGAGGTGCCGGCCGAGGTCAGCGAGCTCGTCGCCCGGCTGATGGACAACGACCCGGACCAGCGGTTCCCGTCGGCCCGGACGGTGGCGGTGGCGCTCACCGGGTTCACCCACTGGCTCCCGTCCGTGCCGGCGATCGCGGCGGCGGCCGCGGCGGCGAAGACCGGCAAGGAGCGGGTGCTGATCGTGGACGACGAGCCGTCGCTGCGGCGGTGGATGACGGCCGTGCTGAAGGGCCAGTACGAGGTCCGCGAGGCCGGCGACGCCGAGTCCGCGCTGGCCGACATCGCCCGCCACCCGCCGGACGTGGTCGTGGCCGACGTGAACCTCCCGGGGCTGAGCGGCCCGGAGCTGGTCGCCAAGATCCGCTCCGCCATCCCCGACCCGGACGCGGTGAAGATCCTCCTCGTGTCCGGCGCGCTGCCGACCGAGGCGCTCGGCGGGCTGGCCGTCGAGGGGGCGGACGACTTCCTCTCGAAGCCGTTCAGCTCGCCCGATTTCCTCTCCCGCATCCGGTCGCTGGTCCTCCGCCGCGACGCCCGCGGGGGCGGCCCGAAGACCGGGGTGGCGTCGGCCCAGCGGGCGACGGCGGTCATGACGCGCCCCGCCGACCGCACCCCGCCGCCCCCGGCCCGCCCGGCGGCGACGGCCGAGGCGCTGGCGTTCACCGTGTCGCGGCTGCTGACCGAGACGAACCTCGCCGCCGACGGGCACTGGAGCCGGGCCGGCCGGTACGTCCGGGCGCTGTGCAGCGCCGCCGGCGGCGACGGCGAGTACGCCCGGCTGAAGGACCCGACCTACGTGGACCTGCTCACCGCCGTCGCCCCGGTGTACGACGTGGGGCTCCTGGCGGTGCCGCGGAACGTGCTGATGAAGCCGGACCGGCTGGACGAGGACGAGCGGAGCGTGGTGCAGACGCACACCACGGCCGGGAGCGAGGTGCTGATGGCGGTGGCCGGGCGGTTCGCGGCCGACGTGCCGAGCCTGCCGCTGGCGGCCGAGGTCGCCCGCAGCCACCACGAGCGGTGGGACGGGTCCGGCTACCCGGACTGCCTCACGGGGCAGGAGATCCCGCTGTCGGCGCGGGTGGTGGCGCTGTGCGCGGTGTACGAGGCGCTGCGGAGCCGCCGCCCGCACCGCCCGCCGCTGTCCCACGGCCGGGCGGTGAAGATGATCGTGTCCGAGTGCCCGGGCCAGTTCGACCCGGTGCTCCTGGCCGCGTTCGCCGCCGCCGCCCCGCGGTTCGACCAGATCCACCAGGGCGGGTAGCCGCCGGTGTGGTGCGGCACTCCGTGCCGCCTCCCGTCGGGTGCCTTCGGATGAACCGCGGACGCCCCCGCGGCACGGAGTGCCGCACCACACTGGCGCCGCCGGTCCGCCCGGATCACTCGCGGGTAGACCGCCCCCGTCGCGTCGGGTATCGTCGGTGGGACGATTCCTCGTTCCCGCCCGAGAGGACAGGACGATGACCCACGCCCAGCCGGCGCCCGCGGGGTGCTTTCAGGTCGGGTCGCGGCGGTGGTTCCTGCGCGCCGGCGCCGCCGGGCTCGGCGCCCTCGCCGCGCCCGCCGCCCGCGCCACACCGGCGAAGCGGCCCACGTCGGTCATCCTGTTCTGGCTCTCCGGCGGGCTCAGCCACCTCGACTCGTGGGACCCGAAGCCCGACGCGCCCGCCGAGGTGCGCGGGCCGTTCGCGTCGATCCCCACGTGCGTGCCCGGGGTGCGCATCTGCGAACACCTGCCGCTGCAAGCCTCCATCATGGACCGGCTCACGCTCGTCCGCTCGGTGGACTGCAAGGCCAGCGACCACACGCCCATCACCTTCCAGGCGGGCAACCCGCTCGCCCGCCGCACCAACGACGGGAACGACGGCGGCGGCTACCCGTCGATGGGGGCGGTGGCGGCGAAGTTCCGCGGGCCGAACGACCCGGCGCTGCCGGCGTTCGTCGGCCTGGCCGACAGCTGGCGGGCCGACGTGTGGGGCGCGGGCGCCCTCGGCGCCGCCTACGAGCCGGTGCAGGGGACCGACCTCGCCGGCCGCGTCGCGCTGCCGCGCGGCGTGACCGTGCCGCACCTGCGCGACCGCGACGACCTGCGCCGCCGCCTCGCCGCCGCCGGCCGCGACCTCGACGCGCCCGCCGCCGGCCGGCTCGACGGCGAGGCCCGGCGGGCGCTCGACATGATCGTGTCCGGCAAGGCCCAGCGGGCGTTCCGGGTGGAAGAAGAGTCCGCCCGGCTGCGTGACGCCTACGGCCGTGACAGCCTCGGCGAGAAGGCGCTGCTGGCGCGGCGGCTGGTCGAGGCGGGGACGACGTTCGCGCTCGTCAGCGGGGCGTGGGGCTACTTCGACCACCACGGCGACGACGTGCGCTGGGGCGGGATCGTGAAGGGGCTGCGGCCGCTCCTGCCGCGGATCGACCGCGTGATCCACACGCTCGTCACCGACCTCGAGGCCCGCGGCCTGCTCGACACGACGCTGGTGCTGATGCTCGGCGAGTTCGGCCGTGCGCCGGTCATCAACGCGAACGCCGGCCGCGACCACTGGACGAACTGCATGTCGCTGTTGATGGCCGGCGGCGGGCTGCGGTGTGGGCAGACCATCGGCGCGACCGACGCGAAGGGGTACGCGATCCGCGACGGCCGCGTCGGCCCGGCGGACCTGGCGGCGACGGTGTTCCGCCACCTCGGCATCGACCCCGACGCCCACTGGACCGACCCGCAGGGCCGTCCGATCTCGGTCGTCGCCGAGAACGGCCGCCCCATCCCGGGGCTGTTCTAGTGTTGCTTCGGCGGTGGTGTATTGGCTGGTAGCCTGCGCCAGGCGTGGCGCAGGCTACCAAACGGGGCCGCGATACCGCCGCCGAGCCGCACCCGAGCCGGCCGTTTTCCCGGACCTCACCGCCGCGCCAGCAGCGGTTCCAGCGCCGCGGCGAACACGTCCGCCTGCCGCAGGAAACCCAGGTCGGTCGGGTGCGAGCCGTCCACCGTCCCCTCGCCGTCGGCGCCGATCAGCGCGTCGCCCGGCAGGTAGTGCAGGTTCCGGTCGCCCGCCGCCACCAACTCGTCGAACGCTTTCTTGTTCGCCGCCCGGCTGTCGGCGTTCCGCTTCGCCAGCGCCGGCAGCACTGCCGCGTTCGCGTAGGTACGGTCTTCCACGAGTACGATCGGCGTCGTCGGCTTCGCCGCCCGCAGCGCCTTCACGAACGGCACCGTCCGCTCCGCCACCTGCCCGGCGGTCAGGTTCGGGAGGCAGTCGAGGACGTATGCGGCGGCGTCGAGCTCGCCGAGTAGCGCGGCGATGTCCGGGTCGAGCGTGCCGTTGCCGGAGAAGCCCAGGTTGACAACGGGGCGGTCGAAGCGGCGGCCCAGGATCGCGGTGTGGACCATCCCCGGCCGCGACGCGCACCCGCCCTGCGTAATCGACGTGCCGTAGAAGACGACCGGCGCGCGGCGGTCGGCGGGGCGCGGGTCGGCCTTCGCCACCGCGGCGCCGCCGGGCACGCCGACCTCGACCGCCGACACGCCGTTGTACAGCGGCAGGTAGAGCAGGAACTCCTTCGGCCCGGGCGCGAGGCCGGACGCGAGCTGGGCGGTGGTGGTCTGGTCGGTGGGGCGGCCGTTCGCCACCCACCGCCACCCGGCGGGCGTGCGGACGTACAGGTCGAGCCCGCTGACGCCGGTCGCCGGCATGTGCGGCATCGCCAGGTTCTTGTTCGTGACGGTCCAGCGGGCGTGGACCGTCGGCGCGGCGGTGACGAAGCGGACGCACAGCCCAGTCGAGTGTCGACTGAGGTTCCACACCGGCGGGCGGGCGGTCTTCTCGGCCTTCGCTGGGAGGCGGTCGAACGGCGCCTTCGTGTCGGCCCAGCCTTGGCCCTCGACGCCGAGCGGGCGGACGTCGAACCAGCGGATGTTGGTGGCCGGGTCGAGCTTCCCGGAGGCGGTGTCGGCCGCCGGGAGCGCGGCCGGGAGGACGAGCAGAGCGAGTGCGGCGAGTCGGGGCATGGCGGGACCGGGGTTGGGGGTGAGATCCTGTTAGGCCGGGGCTTGCGCCCCGGCGGGTCATCGGACGTGCCGAGTGCTCCGGGGCTCGCGCCCCGGCCTAACAACCCGGCGGGTGCCGTATTACTGCTTCCGCGCCGCCGGCTGGCGGAAGCCGCGCTCGACCATGTCGGTCGGGTCGGTCGAGACCGGGCCGTCGCGCCACAGCCAGCGCATCATCTCGGGCAGGATCGCGCCGCCGAACTTCTGCCCGTGGCCGTTCATCCCCCACGAATAGTTCACGTCGTACCCCTTCTGGGTCAGCGCCTTCATCAGCCTGACGTTCTGGTGGAACCAGTCCATCCGCTCGTCGTACTGCCCGCCCTTGCGGACACCGCGGTTGTCGTTGCGGCCGTCGCACAGGTACACGCGGAGTGGCTTCTTCTCGGCCGCCAGCACCTTGTCGGCGTAGACGTGCCCGCCGCGCAGGTTCACGAAGCTGCCGACGTTGCTGAGTACCTTGCGGAAGTGGTTCGGCCGCTCCCACGCCACCGTGAACGCCGCGATCGCGCCGGAGCTGCTGCCGCCGATGCCGCGCTGCTCCGGGTCGTCCGAGATGCTGTACTCCTTCTTCAGCGCCGGCAGCAGCTCCTCGGTGATGACGCGCGCGTAGCGGTCGTCGAGCGAGTTGTACTCGGTCGGCCGGTTGGTATCCTTGTCGCCCCAGTTCGACGGCGTAGGTTCGGGCTGGTCGGGCCGGCGGCCGGGGTTGATGAACACGCCGAGCATGACCGGAATTTCGCGCCGGTAGATGAGGTTGTCCATGACGTTCTGGGCGCGCATGTCGCCCTTCTCGTTCTTGAACGCCTGCCCGTCCTGGAACACCATCAGCGCCGCCGGCACCTTCGGGTCGTACTGCGCGGGGACGTACACCCAGTACGTGTGCTGCGTGCCGGGGTAGACCTGGCAGGGGAGGGTGAACGGCCCCTTGATCTCGCCGCGCGGCACACCGTCCTGCGGGAGCGAGTCGGGGCCGAGGCGGTACTGCGAGTCGGGGTTCGGCGCGGGCGCCGGCGGCTGGCCGATGGCACGGGTGAGGGCAGCGCCGGCGAGCGCGGCGAGCCCGATCGCGGCGGCGTGGAGGAGTGGCTGGCGCATCGAACGAGTCCTCGGCGGGGGAGGCGGTCCGGCGTCAGTGTACGGTGCAGCGGCGGGTGGAGGTGAAACGCGCCACGCGGCGGCAGTCGGCCGCGCGGCGAGGTGCGGTGCCCCAGTGGGCCGCTCGCGCCGTGGGGGGTGCAGGGGGGCCTGCTCGGTCGCCCGGACGACCGCCACTGCGGACGCACCATAACAGTGCACCCCGCGCGACTCGCGGATGGGATCAGGGTCCGGGTGTGATGCGCCGAGTCCGAAATCTTCTGCCGCGGTCCGGGTCGCAACAGAGTCGGTGGGGCCACACCCGACACCTCGACTCAGAGTACGACACAGGCGCCCACCAATCAGGTTCTACGGGCGGGCGCGGTACTCCGGCTGTGCCCAGCTTCAACGGCCGGATGCTATCGAAGAAGCCGCCGTGCAGACGCGGGGTGAATGAAGCCGGGCCGGGTTATCGAACTCCTTGAACACAAGTTCGCGGAACCGGTTCGGCGGGATGTGCGGCGGGACGCGCTGCGCGTACACATACGCCGTCAGTTTTCCAGCCGGATGGGCGCAGGTGTTGGCGCACCCGCGACACCGCCCGCGGGGCGGCCGGTGTGTTCGAAGCCCCGACGGGGCGACAGGCAATAGCCCAAGTGTCAACCCTGAGCTGGGCTCGTCAGGGGTCATGCCGGTGATCCGCTTCACGTGCTCGCACTGCGGTTCGGTGCTGTCGGTGCAGGACTCCCTGGCCGGCACGTCCGGAGCCTGTCCGCGCTGCAAGGGGATGCTCCGGGTTCCCGACCTGGAAGCGGCCGGGGACGGCCCGGCCGCACCGGCCCGGCCGCGGGCGGCGCCCCGGCCGCCCGACTACCCGTTCCGGGAGGAGCCGGAGGCCGAGGGGCGGGTCTCGGCCCCGGACGACGAGGACGTGATCGAGTTCTCCCGCGGCCGGTTCCGCAGGTCGATGATCTGGCTGCTCGGGTTCCAGGCGTTGGCCCTGCTCGTCGGGGTCGGCTGCCTGTTCGGCTGCCTGGCCCTCCCGTGGCTCGAGCCGCTGTCGCTGAAGATGCTCACGGCGGAGGTGTTCGCCGGCGGCGTCGCGCTGGTCGCGTTCTGCTACTTCTACGCGGGCGTGTGCAGCTGGAAGCTGTTCTTCGTCAGCACGGTCCCGGCCAGCGACTACTACCTGCTGACGGCCGACCGGCTGCGGCGGTACACCCGCCGGGGCGACCTCGTGGAGGACATCCCGTACGCGAACGTCGCCGACGTCCGTCTGATCACCCGCACGGCCGACGACAACCCGGACGTCAAGGTCCGGCTGCTCGGGATCGACCTCCGGGACCCCGATCACCCGAAGACCACGCTCGACGAAACGTTCTTCCGCTGGAGCCGGCAGATGTACCAGCACGACGTGGTGCTGATCGAGGAGTTCTTCGCCGGTTCCCTCCGGGGCGTCCACAAGAAGATCCGGCGGCGGTGGCAGCGGTGGCAGGACACCAACCCGCCGGAGGCCGCGGTCCGCACGCGGCGGTCCCGCCGGCGGGCCGCGGCGGCGTGGTACAAGTCGCCGCTGCCGTACGTCCTGGGCGTCCTCGGGATCGCCGGTGTGGTCGGGCTGGTGGTCGCGGCGAGCCGGGTGGGGCCGGGGCACGCCGGGGGCGACGCGCCCGCGCAGGCCGCCGGGCCGCCCCCGCCTCCGGCGCCGGTAGCGACGGTCGGTCCGGTCGCGTACTGGCCGCTGGACGAGGGCCAGGGGACGGAGACGGCGGACGCGGGGGGGAAGGGTATCGCGGCCCACTTCCAGGGCGGCGCAGGATGGGGCTCCGGGGTGAAGGGGGCGGGCGTGCGGCTCGACGGCAAGGCGGCCTATGTGGACCTCGGTCCCATCGGCCCCCGGTTCGCCGCGGGCGCCCCGTTCACCGTCTGCGGCTGGGTGACGACGGAATCACCCGACGGGGTGATCTGTTCGTTCCGGAACCAGACGTCGCCGTTCCCGGTGATCGAGCTGAGCGTTCGGACCGGCCGGCTGGCCGGGTGGGTACGGGACGACACCAGCGGCCAGGGCGGGGCGAAGTTGCTCGGCGGCCGGGCGGACGACGGCAAGTGGCACCACGCCGCCCTGGCCCGCGAGCCGGACGGGACGGTCGAGCTGTACCTGGACGGCGTCTCGCAGGGACGGGACAAGGGGGCGAATTCGGGCGGCCCGGTCACCACGAACTACCGCGCCCTCGGCTGCGACCGCTTCCTGCTGATGACCGGGAAGAAGTCGCCGGGGTTCCTCGCCGGCGGGCTCGACGAGGTCCGTGTGTATGACCGGCGGCTCCCGGCCGAGGAGGTCGCGGCGCTGGCGCGTGGCCAGTAGGGAGGCGACCGGATGTCCTGTGACCTGAGGGGGCGGGCGTGGAGGGCGGTGCTTGTGCCCGCCCGCCCGCGGTGGTAGGCTCGGCGCGTCGATCCACCGGGGTGACGCGATGGGGTTCTTCGACCTGTTCCGCCGCAAGCCCCCCGAACCACCCCCGGCGTTCTCCCTCGAGAACCTCGGCGAGCCGCGCTGCCACCACTACGCGATGGCCCACCACGCCCTCCGCGGGGTGGCGCTCGAAGACCCGCTGTTCTACCTCGCCGTCCTCGCCTCGCCGGACGCCGGGCGGTTCCTCGCCGACCTGTTCCGGTCGGTGTCGAAGCACTGCGCGGAGCGCGAGTCGCGGCCCGACTTCGCCGCGGGCGACCTGACCGTCCACCCGGTCACCGTCGGCCGGTTCCCGTGCGCGGTCGTCGAGTTCCCGCCGCCCCGGGCGACCACCGAGGTCTTCTTCACCGCCGCCGTGCTCCTCGCCGACCCGGCCGAGGTGACGCGCGACGGCCCGCCGCCGGCGGCGCGGTACTTCACGCTGGAGAAGGGGTTCACGTTCGACGGGCCGCCGCGGACCGTGCTGTGCGAGTGGACGGCGGGCGGGGCGCACGCCAACTTCGGCGACGGCCCGGCCCCGGAACTCGGCGCGTTCGTGGCTGCCATCGGGGCCCATCTCGCACCCGCCCGTTAGCGTGGCCGCTTGCGGGCGGGGCGGCGCGTCCGGTACGATGTCCCGATGCCCCGCCGCGCCGCACTTTCCCTCATTGCGCTCGTCGCCCTCATGCCCGGCCTCCGCGCCGACGACCACTGGGCGTTCACGCCCGTGGAGCGGCCGCCCGTGCCGGCCGGCGCCGCGGCGATCGACCACTTCGTCGCGGCGAAGCTCCGCGACAACGGACTGTCACTCTCGCCGGCGGCCGACCGGCGCGCGCTGGTCCGCCGGCTCAAGTTCGACCTGCTCGGCCTGCCGCCGACGCCCGAGGAGGTCGAGGCGTTCGCGCGCGACGCCGACCCGAAGGCTTACGAAGCGCTGGTCGAGCGCTACCTGGCGTCGCCGCAGTTCGGCGAGCGGTGGGCGCGGCACTGGCTCGACGTGGTGCGCTACGCCGACAGCCACGGGTTCGAGATGAACCACCCGCGGCCGACCGCGTACCACTACCGCGACTACGTCATCCGCGCGTTCAACGCCGACCTCCCCTACGACCGCTTCGTCCGCGAGCAGCTGGCCGGCGACACGCTCGGCGCCGACGCCGCCACCGGGTTCCTCGTCGCCGGCCCGTGGGACCAGGTGAAGAGTCCCGACCCGGTGCTCACCGCGAACCAGCGCGCCGACGAGCTGCACGATCTGATCGGCACCACCAGCTCCGCGTTCCTCGGGCTCACGGTCGCGTGCGCCCGCTGCCACGACCACAAGTTCGACCCCATCCCGGCCGAGGACTACTACCGCGTGAAGGCCGTATTCGCCGGCGTGCAGCACGGCGAGCGCCCGGTACGCCTCCCGAACGCCCCCGACCCCAAGATCGAAACCGATCGTCTGACGGCGCGGCTCGCCGAACTCGAACCCAAACTCGCCGCGCTGGAGCTGATCGCCGACCCGGCCGCGGTCGCGCCGCGGCGGCTCGCGGTCAGTTCCGTGGTGAACACGGAGCGGTTCGCGCCGGTCACGGCGAAGCACGTCCGCTTCGTGGCGTTTGAAGCGAACCAGTACGAGCCGTGCCTCGACGAGCTCGAAGTGTTCACGGCCGTGCCGCAGTCGGTGAACGTGGCGCGCGGCGCGAAACTCCGGTCGAGCGGCGACTACCCGGGCGGCACGCTGCACAAGCTCGAACACCTCACCGACGGCAAGTACGGCAACGGTCGCAGCTGGATCTCGAACACGATGGGCCGCGGCTGGGTCGAGGTCGAGTTCACGGAGCCGCAGCGGATCGACCGCGTCGTGTGGGGCCGCGACCGCGAGGGGAAGTACGCCGACCGCACGCCGACACGCTACCGCATTGACGTGTCGATGGACCGTGTCGCGTGGGTCGTGGTGGCATCGTCCGACGACCGGCTCCCGTTCGCCGACAAGTCGGTGTTGCCGCCGGCGCTCGGCGCCGCCGACCGCGTGACGTGGGCGAACCTGTCGCGCGAGGTGGCCGAGGTGCGGAACCGGCTCGCCGCCGTGGCACGCGGGCCGGCCGCTTACGTGGGTCGGCTCACGACGCCGGAGCCGGTCCACCGCCTCGGGCGCGGGGACGTGACGCAGAAGCGCGAGCCCGTCGGCCCCGGCGCGCTCACCGAGATCGGCTCGCCGCTTGACATACCGGACAACTCGACCGACGCCACTCGCCGCGCCGCGTTCGCGGCGTGGGTGACCGACCCGCAGCACCCGCTGACGGCCCGCGTGATTGTGAACCGGCTGTGGCACTACCACTTCGGCACCGGCCTCGTGGACACACCCAGCGACTTCGGCAAGAACGGCGGCCGCCCGTCGCACCCGGAACTCCTCGACTGGCTCGCCACCGAACTGGTCGAGAAGGGCTGGTCGCTGAAGCACATCCACCGCCTCATCGTCACGAGCGCGACCTACCGGCAGTCGTCGGCGGGCCGCCCGGACGGGGCCGCGAAGGACGCACAGTCGCGGCTGCTGTGGCGCTACCCGCCGCGCCGCCTCGAAGCGGAGGCACTGCGCGACGCGGTGCTGGCGGTGAGCGGCAAGCTCGACCTGACGATGGGCGGGCCTGGGTTCAGCTTGTTCGAGCCGAACGACAACTACGTCCGCGTGTACACGCCGAAGACGAAGTTCGGCGCGGCCGAGTTCCGCCGCATGGTCTACCAGCTCAAGCCGCGGATGCAGCCGGACGACACGTTCGGCGCGTTCGACTGCCCCGACGCCGGCCAGGTCGCCCCGCGCCGCACCGTGTCGATCACGCCGCTGCAAGCGCTGAGCCTACTGAATAGCCCGTTCCTGACGCAGCAGGCCGCCTACTTCGCGGCGCGCGTCGAGAAGGACGCCAGTGAACCGGATGCGCGAATCGAGCGCGCGTTCCGC
>JAFKFQ010000004.1 GCA_017308215.1 bacterium
CCCTCCTGCCACTCGCCGAGCCCGAGCGCCGCCAACTGCTCCAGCGCCAACTTCGCGTCGTCGGCCGTCTGGAACCGCCGGCTGTTCGCGTTCTGGAGCTGCGCCACCGTCACCCGGCCGCCGTGCCGCGACGCGACCCGGCGCACGAGGTCCACGAGCAGCCGCACCTGCCGCTGCTCGTCCGACTGCTGGATGACGGCGTACACCCGGGCGGTCTCGTTCACGAACCACTCGGCCAGCCGGATGCCGGCCTCCAGACTCTCCAGACTGACCGGGTTCGTGTCCTCCTGCGTGGGCGCCGTCGTCGTCAGGTGGTGGATGAGGGCGAACCGGGGGGCGAACGCCTCCAGCTTCGCCATCGCGGCCGCCAGGTCGCCGTCCGTCTCGAACTGCCGCCCCCCCCACTCGTTGACGAACCGCCGCATCCGCTCGCGGGCGGCGGGCGACAGCGGCACCACCACCGGCATCACCTCCCCGTCGTCGTCCCGCTCGCCGGCGAGCGCGTACAGCGCGTCGAGGGACCGCACGGCCGCGGCCCTCACCTCGTCGCCGATGCGGCGGTCGGTCCACACCTTCGGCCGCCGCGGCGGCATGGCGAACAGGATGCGGGCCACCAGCCCGGACTCGAACAGGTTCCGGCCCGCGAGCCGGGCCAGGGTGCCGGGCTGGATGCCGCCGGTGATGCTGACCGCCGCCCGGGGGACGAACACGCTGTTCTTGTCCCCCGTCTTCCGGTCGTACATGAGGGTGTCGGCCCGGTGGATCGACAGCCAGGCCGGCTCGTCCGACCCGCCGGCGGCCCCCTTGTACCGGGTGAAGCTGCCGAGCCACCCGGCCAGCTCGTCCCGGTACAGGGTCAGGCCCCGCCGGTTGTCGTCGAGGAGGCCGGCGAGCTTCTCGATGGTGACGTCGGACACGAGCACCCGGGCGAGGGTGGGCTTGACCGGCGGCTCGCCCGCGCCGTCCGGGTCGTCCCCGACCCGCCGCTTGTACTCGGCCGCGGCCCGGCGGTACTCCGCCATCTCGTCCTTGAACCGTTTGACCAGTGCCCGCTGGCGGGCGGTGACCAGGTCCATCGACAGGGCCGCCCCCGGGGACTTCCGGTCGCCGGACTCGGCGACGACGGAGGTCCAGGCGACGGCCGGCTCGAACCACTCGGCGCCGACGTGGACCCGCCGGCTGGTCCCGATCGCGCCGCCGAGGACGGCGATCAGCGGGACCGCGACGAACGCGTCGTCGCACCGGAGGGCGGCGGCCCCCTGGCGGATGAACTCGCCCCACGGGGCCGGCAGGGAGTCGGTGGGGAACGGGACGTAGGCCGGGATGGGGTCGAACCGCGGCCCGCGCTTCGGCCCGACGCACGATTCTTCCGATTCTCGACGACCGGCCGGCGGCGGGCAGAACCCCCGTCGCGCCAGGTCGGCTGCCGCCTTCCGGAAATCGCCTCCGTAGCAGAGGTGGGCGACGAGGCCGAACGCGGTGTACGGCGGCTCCCCCTTCTCCGACTTCGGTAGCCCGGGGACGCTTGATGTGAACACCCACACCGTCCCGCCCTTCACCGAGGCCGACACGCCCCCGTCCTTCCCCGGGCGGGTGAACCGGACCCGGTCGCCGTCCTCGCGGTCGACCGCCCACCCGTGCGCGGCGAGGACGTCTTCGACCGGCACCAGCAGGTTGAACACGTCGCCGGGCCGGGCCTGTCGTGCGCCGGCACCCGGCTCGACACGCTCCCGCGGGTCGGGCCGCGGCGCCTCGAAGTGCCGGGCGGGGTTGGCCGGGAGGGCGGTCAGCCGCTCCAGCGGGGCGGGCCACGCCGCCCACCCCGACCCGGTCCAGGCGGCCGACCACTGGTCCGGGCGGCGGTGGTGCCGCCCGGGGAGCCGGACGGCGTTCCCGTCTCCCGTCTCGGACGGGAACGCGTCCACGTGGATGCCGACCGTCGCCGCATCCGAGACGAACGCCTTGAGCCACCGGCCGAGCCGGTCCGCGGCCATCGGGGTGACGCGGAAGAAGAGGTGATAGCTCCCCTGGTCGTGGCCGCGGACCAGCAGGCCGGCCCCCCCCCGCGATTCGAGCTCCCGGGCCTTGGCGACGGCGTACCGCTCGTTGGCGGCGACCTGCTCGGCGGTCGGGCTCTGGCCCTCGGGCAGGTGCAGGTCGATGTCGATCACGCCGAAGTACGCGACGCCGTCGGCCGCGGGGAACGCCCCGACGACGGCGTCGCCGCGGGCGTGTCGGGCGAGGACGACGTCGGTCAGCGGGCCGCCGACCGTCAGCCAGTCGTGTCCGGTCCGGGCCCGGCCCCAGCGGATGTGGCGGTCGGCGGCGCCGAGCCACCCGGCGGCCCCGTTGAGGGTGGCTTCCATCAGACCGCCCCCTTCCGGCCGCGCCGCAGGACGAGTTCGGCGGCTGCCCGCTCGAGCGCCTCCGGCGTGACGTGGATCGCCCCGCCGGGCCGGCGGTGCCAGCCGGGGGCGAGGGCGAGGACGTCGTCGTCGAGCACGCCGGCGTGGTCACCCGCCGGGTCGTCCGCACCGGCGGACCAGTCGGGCGGGTCGGCCGGGGCGGCGGCGGCCCCGGCCGGTGAATCGGTCGCGTACACTGGGGGAACTCCCGGGTGGTCGGGGGTGCGGTCGGGGGCTGGTGTGGTGGCCGCGCCTCCCGGGGTCT
>JAFKFQ010000005.1 GCA_017308215.1 bacterium
GGTCGCCCCGGCCCCTTGTACCAACGACCAGCCGGCTCACGCCGGCCGTTCGCCGCGATCTCGTTTCCTTCCTCCCGTTCATGACAAGGAGCGAACCATGTCCTCTCCCCTGACCGGCACCCGCCGGGACTTCGTGGCGGCGTCCGCCGCGGCCGGGGCCGTCGCCACGCTGTCCGCCGGGGCGTTCGCCGCCGGCGGAGACGCCATCCGCGTCGGCCTGATCGGCGCCGGCGGCCGCGGGACCGGGGCCGTCCGCAACATCCTCCAGGCCGAACAGGTCATCCACCCGAACGCCGGGAAGGTCGAGATCGTCGCCGTCGGCGACGTGTTCAAGGACCGGGCCGAGGGCGCCGTCCGCACGTTCCGCACCGGCCGCGACTACGCCCCGTTCGCCGCGCAGATCAAGGTGACCCCCGAGACCACGTTCGACGGCCTCAACGCCTACGAGCGCGTCCTCAACGCCGGCGTGGACCTCGTCATCCTCGCCACCCCGCCGGGCTTCCGCCCGCAGCACCTGGAGGCCGCCGTACGGGCCGGGAAGAACATCTTCTGCGAGAAGCCGGTGTGCGTGGACGCGACCGGCGCCCGCCGCGTGTACGGGCTGGTCGAGGAGTCGCGGCGGCGGAACCTGGCGATCGTCGCCGGGACGCAGCGGCGGCACCAGAAGGGGTACATCGAGACCATCAAGAAGATCCACGAGGGGGCGATCGGCGACGTGGTGGCCGCCCGCTGCTCGTGGAACAACAACGGCATCTGGTTCAACCGCCGCCAGCCCGGTCAGAGCGACGCGACGTACCAGCTGCGGAACTGGTACCACTACCTCTGGCTGTGCGGCGACCACATCGTCGAGCAGCACGTCCACAACCTGGACGTGTGCAACTGGGTGCTGAACGGCCACCCGGTGCGGGCGGTCGGCATGGGCGGGCGGGCGGCCCGGCCGGCGGGCGCCCCGGGCGAGGCCGGGCAGATCTGGGACCACTTCGCGGTCGAGTACGAGTACGCCAACGGGGTGAAGATGTACTCGTACTGCCGGCACCTGCCGGGCGACAACGACGTGTCCGAGACGATCTACGGGAACAAGGGGACGAGCCGCGTCAGCTCGTACCTCATCAACCGCGACCAGGTCGGCACCGACGACCGCGACCCGTACGTGCAGGAGCACATCGACCTGCTCAACAGCATCCGCGCCGGCCGCCCGCTGAACGAGCTGCGCGCCGTGACCGACTCGACGTTCACCGCCATCCTCGGGCGGAACGCCGCCTACGCCTGCAAGAGCCTGCGGTGGGACGACGCGCTGGCGGCGAACGAGAACTCGATGCCGCCGAACCTGACCCTCGACTCGGCGCTGGAAGCGACCCCGGCCCCGGTGCCCGGCTCGTGGCGGCTGCCGGCCCGGGCGTGATCTTGGAGTCCGAACGAACCGGGCCGGGGACGGTGGTCCCCGGCCCGGTTCTATTAGCCAGGTCTCCTCGTCCTCCCGCTCTGCGGGGGGACGAGGTAGAAGCGAAAGAGCCCCGGGATCGCGGTCCCGGGGCTCTTCTGTTTGGTGAACGACTACAGCCCCAGTACGCGGTCCATCTGCCCCGAGATGCGGCGCAGCACCTCCTCGCCGCCGCCGCCGACCTCGGCCGTCGCCCACCCGTCGTAGCCGACCTCGGCGAGCGCCCGCAGGATCTCCGGCCAGTCCTCGTCACCCTCGCCGATCGCCACCCACTGCCGCGTGTTGCTGTAGCCCTTGAAGTCGAACTTCACCATCCGCCGCCCGAGCCGCCGGATCCACTCGGCGGGCGCGACGCCGTACTTGATCATGTTCGAGCAGTCGAAGTACGCCCCGACCCACTCGCTGCGGAACTGGTCCACGTAGCGGATCAGCTGCTCCGGCGTGGTGATGAAGTTGTTCCACACGACCTCGATGGCGATCTTCACGCCGACCTTCTGGGCGAGCGGCAGCGCCTTGCGGACCTCGGCCGTCGAGCGCTCCCAGCACTGGTCGAAGCTCACGTCCTTGTTCACGACGCCGGGCACGAGCAGCACGGTGGTGGCGCCGACTTTGTGGGCGTCTTCCAGCGCGCCGTTGAGCGCCGCAAGGCCGCGCGCCCGCACGGCCTCGTCCGGGTGCGAGAGCGTGTCGCGCCAGTGGACCGAGTCGACGACGCCGTGGACGACGACGCCCGTCTCCTTGCTCGCGGCGACGAGGTCGTCGAGGTTCGCGGTGCCGGGGCTGTCGATCTCGACGCCGGCGAACCCGCAGCGGCGGGCGAGGTCGAGCTTCGCCTTGTGCGTCACCGGGGTTCCCGCCGGGAGCTGGATCATGCCGTACTTCACCGCCTTCCGCAGCCGCGGGCGTTTCGGCTCTTGGGCCGTGGCGGTGGTCCCGACCACGGAGGCGGACACGGCGGAGCAGACCCGCAAGAACTCCCGACGGCCGATCGGACGGCACATGACATGAACCTCCGGCAGAGGCACCGGGCGGCCTCCGGCCACCGGACCTGCGAGCGAGTCGATGTGGGTGGTCCCGTCCTGGAACACAGCCCGGTGGTGGGCTGGCGGCTGGCGAGCGGCCGCTAGTTGACAGGAAAGCACAGCGGGTGGGTGGAATCCAGCGAAAAATCCGCACGACCGGAACAAACGGCGACCGGCCGGCGTGAGCCGGCTGGTCGT
>JAFKFQ010000459.1 GCA_017308215.1 bacterium
GCTCGGTCAGCCCGGTCGCCGCCACCGCCCCGGTCACCGTCCGCGACAGGCTCCCCTCGTGGGCGTGGTGCTGCCGCTCCTCCCCCGACCGCGGGTCCGTCGAGAGTCTACCCGACGGGAACAGGTACCGTCACTTGGACTCGGCCGCCGCGTGTGGCAACTTCCTCGCCAGCGCCTCCGGCAGCCACACCCGCCCCGCCGCCAGGTCGGCCTCGTGGACCCGCCGCACCTCCTCCAGCTGGAGCAGCATCCGCGGGCGGACGGCCTCGGGGAGCATCGTCCGCCGGTCCTTCCCGCCCTTGCCCATCCGGACGGTGATCTCGGCCCGGTCGAGGTCGATGTCCTTGACCCGCAGCCGGAGCACCTCCAGGAGCCGCAGCCCGCTGCCGAACATCAGCTCGCACTTCAGCCGGTACGGGTCCGGCAGCTTCAACAGAACGGCGGTGACCTCGGGCCGGGTGAGGACGACCGGCTCGGCCCGCCGGCGGGCGGCCCGGACGACACCCGCGATCTTCCCGGGGTCGGCCCCGAGGACGTGCCGGTACAGGAACAGGAGGGCGCTGAACGCCTGGTTCTGGGTGCTCGCGCTCACGTCCCCGTCCACCGCCAGGTGGGTCAGGAAGGTCGTCACCTCGGCCGCGCCCATCGTGTCGGGGTGGCGCGTGTCGTGGAACAGGACGAACCGGCGGACCCAGTCGGCGTACGCCCGCTCGGTCCGGATCGAGTAGTGCCGCACCCGGCACGCGTCCCGCACCCGGTCCAGCAGCCGCGGGGCCGGGGGTGGGAGCGGGGCGCCGGCCGACGGTGGTGCGGCCGCGATCGGCGCGGGGTTCGGAGGCGGGGTGGGGTCGGCGTACCGGACGACCTCGACCGGCACCCCGGCCTTCCGCGCCCGGGCGATGGCGTCGGCCGTGCCGGGGCTGTGCCCGTCCCAGAAGAACACCGCGCGGGCGCACCCGGAGACCATCTCGCGGTTGCGGATCGGGCCGACCGCCCGGCCGTGCCGGTCCCAGTCCGGGGCGTGCCGCTCGACCGCCCACCCGCGGGCGGCGGCGTACCGCTCGCCGAGCCGGTCGGCCCCACCGGCGGCGCCGGACACCACCACCCACGGCCCCGGGCCGGCGAGGAGCCGGTCGAGGGTGGCGCACAGCAGCGGGTAGTCGGCGAAGGCGCGCGACCCGGCGATCAGGACACGGGGCAGGGCAGGCGGGATGTTGGGCATGGGCGGTCCCCGTGCGGGGTGATGGTGGAATATTGTCCACCACGCACCTGCCCCGAGCAACCGAAATCCCGGGTCGCGGGTCTCTCGATCTGTTAACCGCGGGTCGGCTCCCCAGTTCCAATCCGGTCGATTCCGGCCCGCCGAACGGCGTTTCGCCCCTTCACCCACCGGTCGCCGGGTTAACACCCCCGAGACACCCGAAATGCCGAGAATTCGGCGGGAGCGGCCTCTCTCGGCCTGTTAACCCGAGAGTCCAGCTGTTAACCACCGGGTCTCCGCCATCTCCGAGACTCCGAGACGTTTTGCCCCCTGGAGCCCTTCAACCGGCCGCCCGGCGTATCTCTCGGGGATGAGCGAGCATTAGACCGGAGACGCCGCCCGGTACCGCGGAACGCGAAAAACCTACGGGGAAAGGGCAGAAACGCGAGCACCCCGGGAGTGCTCGCCCCGGGGTGTCGGTGTTAACGACTCGGTCGGTGCGAGTTCGCACCGGATCGCGAGCTCCCCTGATGAGACAGGTTACAACTCACGTTTCGCGCGTGAATCGCGCGAGATTCGAGGCAGGAGATCGACGCTACCGGTTGCGGTGGAAGGGGTAGCGGAAATACTCTCGCGTCGGTGCGAGTCATTTTGGGGAAGTTTGCAACCGCACACGAGGGGTGGTTGGGGGAACAGGTTGCGAACCGGAGCTCGTATCCCGGTTGGAGGTCTTCATCTCGGCGGCGAGCTTCGTGTTCTCCAAGGGCCCATCAGGCTGGATCAAGTGAAACGGCATGTGGAGGAAAGGCGTTCCAGTAGAGGCCGGTGGAGAACATCGAAAAGCAGCGGAGAGCTGCAGCGGACGTTCGCCACTCGACACTGGCCGATCTCGAATCGTTTACGGTAGCGGCTGCCCGTTGCTGAGGGACGCCGCCGGCGAAGCGACCGACTCGGAACCATTGAAGTCCGTCCAGTCGCTCGATCCGGGCCGCTTGTAGCGCCGAACCTGCGTCAGTTGCCCGTCACCGCGGCCGAGCTGCACGGGCACGCGGACCGCCTTTCCGGCCTCGACCAGGTAGACCACCGATTCGTCGGCGGCCTTTCCAACGGCCGCTGCCGGCACCGTCCAGGCGGCGGGCAGTTCCGCGGTAAGGCGGGCGTTCACGTACATCCCCGGGCGGACCAGTCCTTTCGGGTTCGGCAGGTCAACCTCGGTCCACAGCGTTCGTGACCCCGGCTCCAGCGACCACGAGGTGCGGGCGACCTTGCCGGTCTCGGCCGGGCCGGCGACGGCTTGGAGCGAGACGCGGACGTCCTGCCCGACGGCCACGAGACCGGCGTCCGCCTCGGGCACCTGGATGACGACACGGACCGGGTCCGTTCGGGCGACGTGAAAGAGGGGGAGCTTCTCGGTTGCGCTCACGAGGTCCCCGGTGTTGACCGCACGCCGGGTCACCACACCGTCGTACGGCGCGACGATCTTCAGGTAGCCGCGGCGGGCGTTCACCTCGCCGACGTTCGCGCGGGCCACCTCCTGGCGGGCCTTCGCGGCGTCCACGTCCGCAGCCGCCTTGTCGCGGTTCGCCTCGGCCTTCTTCACCTCCGCGCGCATCGCCGCGACTCGGGCGGTCGCCTCGTTCCGGCCGGCTTCGGACGCCTTGAACTGGTTCTGGGTCTCGTCGCGTGTCTGTGCATCGATGATCCCGCCCTTGACCAGCCCGGAGATCCGGCTTACTTCGGACTGCCACCGGTCGTAAAGGGCCTGTGCCTTGACCACGCCGGCCTCTGCCTCGCCCACCGACTCGCTCGCCGCCGCCACGGTCGCCCCGGCCGCCACGAGTGCCTTGTCGGCCTGAGCCACCTCGGCCGCGGCCTGCTTGACGAGCGCCTGCTTCTGCTTGAGCTCCTCCTCCAACTCGGGGACGGACAGCTCGGCGAGGACTTGGCCCTTCCGCACCAGGCTGCCGCGGTCGATCTGCCGGGCGTGCGGCGGGTCTTTCTTCGACGGGTCTTCGGCGATCGCACCGACGTAGCTCGTGAGTCGCGCGAAGAGTGCGGTCTCCTCGAACGGCTGGATGGTGCCGGGCTGTTCGACGACCCGCTTCAGTGCCCGCATCTCGGGATTCACGACCGTGATCTTCACGGCGGCCGGGGCGGGCGGACCGGCGGGGGCCGCCTGCTCCCGGTTGCACCCAGCGGCGACGATGCCGAGGAACCCGATGAGGAGGGACAGGCGGTCAGGGCGCATGGGGGGCCTCCCGGGCGTGGGCGTGCGGGTCGAAGTCGGGGACGTGGTGGGGACTCGCGGGGTCGAACGGGTCGACCGAGGCCGACGCCCGACCGGTCCGGCCCATCACGAGCGCGAACACGGCGGGGAGGATGAACAGGGTGGTGAGCGTCCCGGCGGCGAGTCCGCCGATGACCGCGCGGCCGAGCGGGGCGGTCTCGTCGCCGCCCTCGCCGAGCCCGAGGGCCATCGGCACCATGCCGGCGATCATCGCACAACTCGTCATCAGGATGGGCCGGACCCGGGTGCTCGCGCCGTCGACGCCCGCGTCACGGGCGCTCCGCCCGCCGAGCCGTGCCCGCTCCGCGAAGGTCACGAGGAGGATGGCGTTTGCGGTCGCGACGCCGACGGCCATGATCGAGCCCATGAACGACTGGAGGTTGAGTGTCGAGCCGGTCGCGAGCAGCATGGCGCCGACGCCGGCGAGCACGGCCGGCACCGGGGCGACGGCGACCAGGGCCAACCGGGCGGACTGGAAGTAGGCCATCAACAGCAACCCGATGACGACCACCGCGACGGCCAGGCCGAAGCCGAGACCGCGGAAGAGTTCGTTGAGCGGGGCGACCTGGCCGCGGACGTCCACCTGCACGCCGGGCGGCGGCGGGCCGGCGGCCTCGACGGCCTTCGCCACCTGCCGGGCCACGTCCCCGAGGTCGCTCCCCTGGACGTTCCCGGTCATACTGACCACGCGCCGCATGTTGTAGCGGTCGATCTCGCCGGGCATGGTCCCTTCCTTTACCAGCCCGACGTCGCGCACGAGGACCCGCTCGGGGCCCTTCCGAACCGGGGCGAGTTCCAGGTCCTTGGCCGAGCTGACGAGCGTGAAGGGGATTTCCACCTGCACCTGGTACCCGACCCCGCTCGCCGGGTCGCGCCAGTAGTTCGGCACGGTGAACCGGCTCGACGAGGTGAAGGGGGTGATAGCGCGAGCCACGTCTTCCGCGGTCACGCCACTGGCCCCGGCCTTCTCCCGGTCCACGGCCACTTCGACCGTGGGGTAGTCGAGCGCCTGGCCGTAGCGGAGGTCGACGACCCCGGGAACCTTCGCCAGCTCGCGGTAGAGCTTCTCGGCGTGGGCGCGGTTGTCGGTGGTCTTCGGGCCGCTCACAACAACCTCGATCGGCGAGGGGGAGCCGAAGCTCATCACCTCGTTGACGATGTCCGCCGGCTCGAACGACAGCCGGAGTTCGGCCGCCCGGCGGTCGGCGACGTCGGCCGGCTCGCCGGCCTGTTTCCACCGCGCGGCGGCCCAGCCGCGCAGGTGGGCCGGGAGTTTCTCCCGGAGCCGGACCTTGAGGGCTTCCACGCGGACCTTGCCCGGCTTGAGCGCCACCCGGATGACCGACTCCTCCGGCCCGCCCATCCACAGGTAGATGGTGTTGATCGGGTAGCTGGAGTGGACGACGCCGACGTAGCCGGTGCTGATCTCCACCTCGCCGCCGGCCGCCCGGACCTCCTCGTCGATGACCCGGAGGGCCTCCTGGGTGAGCGCCTCCGTCTGCTCGATGCGCGTCCCGGTCGGCGCCTTCAGCCGGAACTGAAACTGCCCCGCGTCCACCTGGGGGAAGATCTCGGTCCCGACCTGTCGCGTGGCGAGGACCGCCGCCCCGCCGGTGAGGAGTAAGAACGCGGGCACGAGTACCCAGCGCGCGGCGACGGACGCGCGCACCACGCCGGTGAACACCCCGGCCGCATGCCGGTCCCGCGGCGGGCGGCCGGCCTCGTGGTTCTTGAGCAGCCAGACGCAGAGGACGGGGAGGAAGGTACTCGAGAGGAGGTAGCTCGCGATCATGGCGAAGCCGACCGCGAGCGAGAGCGGCACGAAGAGCGCCCGGGCCGTGCCCTGCATGGCGAAGGAGGGGATGAAGACGGCGAGGATGCAGAGCATCGCGAGGAGCCGCGGGACCGCCGTCTCCGTGTTCCCGAGCCGGACCGCGAGGGCGACCGACTCGTGCCTCGCCATCTGCGTGTGGATGTTCTCGACCTCGACGGTGGCCTCGTCCACGAGGATGCCGACGGCGAGGGCGAGCCCGCCGAGGGTCATCAGGTTCAGCGACTGGCCGGAGAGCCACAGGGCGACGATCGCCGCGACGAGCGCGAACGGGATGTTGAGGACGACGACGACCACGCTCCGCCAGTCGCGGAGGAAGACGAGCACCATGAGGCCGACGAGCCCGGCCGCGAGCGCCCCCTCGTACGCCACCCCGGTCATGGCGTTGGTGACGTACGGCGACTGGTCGAACTCGAAGCTCACCTGGATGTCGTCGGGGAGCACGGCCTGCATCTGCGGCAGGTTCTTGCGGACGTTCTCGACCACGTCCAGCGTGCTCGCGCCGGCCCGCTTGGTGACGAGGATGTAGACGGCGCGCTTGCCGTTGACGAGCGCGTAGCCGGTCGGGATGTCGGTCGCGTCCTCGATGAGCGGCTTGTCGGTCACCGGGTCCCGGCGGCAGACGTCCCGCAGGTACACCCCGGGCTTCAGCTCGATGTTCCCGAGCTCGGCCGGCTGGACCACCATCGCGTTCGTCGGGACGAGCGGCATCGTGGTCGGCGTGCGGATGTTGCCGGACGGGGCGATCGCGTTGCCGCTCGTGACCGCCTGGGTGACCGCGTCCGCCGGCAGGCCGTAGGCCCGCAGCCGGTCGGGGTCGGTTCGGATGACGACGGTGCGCTGCGCGCCGCCGAAGGGCGGCGGGGCGGAGACGCCTTCGATGGCCGCGAACATCGGCCGGACCTTGAACAGGGCCTGGTCCTGGATCTGGCCGATGGTCTTCGTGTCGCTCCGGAGGACGAGGTACCCGACCGGGACGGAGCCCGTGTCGAACCGCATGATGAACGGGTTCACCGTGCCCGGCGGCATGAACGCCCGGCTCCGGTTCACGTACCCGACCGTCTCCGCCATCGCCTGGGCCATGTCGGTCCCGGGATGGAAGTAGAGCTTCATCAGGGACACGCCCTGGATGTTCTTCGACTCCACGTGGTGGATGTTGTTGATGTACAGGAAGTGGTACTCGTAGTAGTTGGCGATCAACCCCTCCATCTGCTGCGGGTCCATCCCGCCGTACGGCTGGGCCACGTAGATGACCGGCAGGTCGAGCGGCGGGAAGATGTCCACCTTCATCCGCGTCCAGGCGAGCGCCCCGGCGAAGACCACCCCGGCGATGAGCACCATCACGGTGACCGGCCGGCGCATGGCGAGCGAGATCGGGTTCATTGGAACGCGCCCGGAGTGGCCGTCGGGAACGAGTCAAACTCGGATCGTACTCACCGCCCGCGCGTGAACGGAGGAGCGCGGCGGTTAATTCGGGCTTATGGTCGGTCGCCAGAGCGTCCGGCGGTGGGCCGGGCGGAAACCGGCACCGGGGCCGTCGTCACGGATTCGGCGGGCGCGGCAGGCGGGGCGGGGAGCGCCTGTGGTGGCGCGGGCACCGTCGTTCCGGGAAGTGGGGGAGGCGGGTCGGACGCCGTCGCGACGCACTGGGCCGGGTGGCCGAGCGCCCGGTAGAGCTGGAATTGCGACCGGTTGAAGTCGGCGACCGCGGCGTAGTAGTCGGCGTACGCCTGGGCGAGCGCCTGGACTGCTGCGACCGCCTCTTGCGGGCGGACGACGAGCTGGTTCACGTCACCGACGCGGCGAATCTGGCCGAGCGCGGCGAGGTTCTTGTCCGCCGACTCCACCGCGAGCCTGACCCCTTTCTCGGCGATCTCGAGCCGCCGCGCCGCTTCCTCCGACCTGGCGAATGATTGGGCGACGTCCGCGGCCACCTGGTTCTGCAGGCGGAACAACTCCACGACGGCGAGCCGGTTTTCCGCCTCGCGCTGCTGCGTCCGGGCGCGGTTCCCGAAGCCGAGGTTGTCGAACTGCCAGAGGAGCTGGAGGTCGATGTCGCCGCGGAGCCCCGTGTTCCCGAGCGTCCCGTTGGTGCCGGCGGCGAAGACGCCCGCGGCGAGGGTGCCCGTGACCGGGGTGGACCAGCCGCGGAGGAGCAGGCTCGGGACGAGCGGGCGGAGCTTCTCCTGCTTCAGCAGGGCGAGGGTGGCCTGCACCTGGGCCTGCCGGGAGGTGAGTTCGGGCCGGGTGGTGAGGGCGATCGGGATGAGGTCGTCCACGGTCTTCGTCGCGTCGATGAGGTCCACCCGCAGGTGGGGCGGCTCGGCCGGGTCGACCTGCGTGGACGGGTCGAGGCGGAGGAGCCGAACCAGCTCGGCGCTCGACGTCCGCCAGCGCTCGCGGGCGAGTACCTCCACCTGCTCCCGCCGGGCGAGCTCGGTCTCGGCCCGAGTCGCCTCGAGGTCGGGGACGAGGCCCGGGGCGAGCTGCTTCGTGCGCCCGACGAGGTCGGCCGTCCGGCGGGTGACGGCGGCCGCCGCGGCGAGGTCCCCGCGGGCCTGCTGGACGGTGAAGTAGGCGTCGGTGACGGCAACGAGGCTGTCGTTCTGCGCGGCCTGGAGGTCGGCCTGCCGGGCGCGGACGGTTTGCCGGGCGACGAGCGGGGCGAAGATGGCGTCGTTGACGTTCAGGACCGCCGCGTTCCCGATGCCGGACCCGGCCCCGAACATGAGGCTCCCGCGGCTCGCGTCGATCACCTGCCCGTCAATCGTCTGGATCTTCCCGTCGTGCCGGCTGTACTCGCCCCCGAGCGTGACCGTCGGCAGCCACAGGGCCCGAGCCTGGGCAAGCTGGGCGGCGGCGACGTTCACCCGTTCGGTCGCCGCGACGACGTCGATGGGCCGCGCGTTCGTGAGCGCGAGTGCGGTCGGGAGGTTGATCGGCAGGGGCTTGCCCTGCGCGGCCGGCGGAACCAACGGGAGCGTAACGGGGGCTTTCCCCGTTGGCGGTGTCTCCCCGCCGGGGACGGCTGCGGATGCCTGGATGACGGTAGGTTGGGAGGGTGGTTTCGGAAGGGTCTGCCGCGGCTGCACAAGAGCGGCAGTGGGCCGTTCGGTATCCAAGCTGGAGCAGGCAGGAACGGCAAACACGCCGGCCGCCACGACACACCGCCCCAGGCGCATCAGCTTCCCGGTACTCACGCCTGTCTCCCGCGCAAGGGCAAACCCTCGCTGCCCATCCGGCCGTGTGTACCATCCGTATCGGTAGTTCGGGCGGTCCGGTTAAACCGCGGAAGATGAATTCGCTTTTATCTGGAGTGCGATTGCCTCGCATGGTCCGGGTCATGCTCGCAAAGCCGGGTGGCGGGGCAAATTGGTCAACTGCCCGGTCGGGGTGCAGTGCCGAGCAGGCCTTGGCCATTGCGTCACACATCGCCGAGCGGTCGCACCAAGGAGGCATCACCGTGAGCGATCGCAGAACGTTCATCCGAGCAGCCGCGGTCGGGGTCACGGCCGTCTTGCCCGTCATGAGTTGTGGCTGTGCCACCGGCAAGAAGGACGACAACGGCGCAGAAGACGTCGGGGCGACCGAGGACCTGATGCGAGAGCACGGGGTTCTGAACCGAGTTCTCCTCGTGTACGAGGAGGGCCCCCGCCGCCTCCGGGCGAAGGAGGACATTCCGCCGGAGGTGTTCCACTCGACCGCCGAGCTCGGGCGGACGTTCGTCGAGGACTACCACGAGCGCCTCGAGGAGCGGTACATCTTCCCGGCGTTCGAGAGGAACGGGACGCAGGTGGAACTAGTCCGGGTGCTCCGCCGGCAGCACGAAGCCGGTCGAGTGCTCACGGACGTGATTCTCCGGGAGGCCACCGGGGATCGCTACTCCAAGGAAGAGAACCGCCAGACGCTGGTCACCTCCTGCCAGTCGCTCATCCGGACGTACCGCCCGCACGAGGCCCGCGAGGACACGGTCCCCTTCCCGGCGCTCCGCAAGGTGCTTCCGGCCCGGGAGATCAAAAACCTCGGCGAGTAGTTCGAGCAGGAGGAGGACAAGTTGTTCGGGGAGGAGGGGTTTGAGAAGACGGTCGAGAAGGTCGTCGGGATCGAGCGGCGGCTCGGCGTCTACGACCTCGACCAGTTCACCCCGAGGTCGACGGGAAGCTGAGCCGAGGAGGCCGACGCGATCCAACTGGAAGACCTGGCGGCAACCCGATCGGACAGTTCGAGCCTGCCCGGTAGGTCAGGACGGCCCGGGCGGGGGAGCGAGTGGGAGGGTCACGGCCGCGGTCGTGCCCGCGCCCGCCCGGCTGGTCAGGTCGATGGAACCGCCGTGGGCGGCGACGATGCTCCGGGCGATGCTGAGCCCCAGCCCGGTTCCGCCCATCTCCCGGCTCCGCGCCTTGTCCACGCGATAGAATCGCTCGAACACCCGCGGCAGGTGCTCGGGCGGGATCCCGATCCCGGTGTCGGCGATGGTCAGGTGCGCCCTGTCGCCCGACCGACCGACGACGACGCGGACGGACCCGCCGGCGGGCGTGTACTTGATGGCGTTGTCGATCAGGTTCACCGTCACCTGCCGAAGGCGAACCGCGTTCCCGTGAACGACGATCCCAGCCGCTTGCGCCTCGGCCGCGAAAGTCACACCCTTCACCTCGGCGAGCGGGCGAAGGGTGTCCGCGACACCGCTCACGAGCTGACCAATGTCGACCGGCTCGGGCTCCGGGGGCGCGACGCCCGCGTCCTCTCGGGCGAGGGCGAGGAGCTGGTCGGTCAGGCGGGTCATCCGCCCGCACTCCTCCAGGGTGCTCTCGACGAGCGAGCGGAACTCGTCCGCGGTCGGCGACCCGCCCAGCGCGACTTCCGCCTCCGTCCGGAGCGCGGTGAGCGGGGTCCGGAGCTCGTGCGAGGCGTCGGCGGTGAACCGCTTCACCTCGGCGAACGACCGCTCGAGCCGCCCGATCATCGCGTTCACGGTGGCGGCGAGCTTCCCGAGCTCGTCCTCCGGGTTCGGGGCGGGGAGTCGTTCGTGAAGGCGGTCCGCGGTGATGCGATCGGCCGCTCTCCGGAAGGCGTCGACGGGCGCGAGGGCCGCCCGGGCGAGGACGTAGGCGAGTCCCGCCGAGGCGACGAGCCCGACCGGGATGGCGAGGAGGACTGCGCGGGTGAGCACCGCGAGGTCGGTCTCTTGATCCCGTAGCGGGACGAAGAGGACCACGCGCACCTCGCGGTCCCCGGCCCGGACGGTTTCCGCCGAGACCCACCACCGGTACCCGTCGGGGTCCGCCTCCGCGCGCCGGCCCTCGGCCCTTGGCGCAACGGCCTCCCGGCTGGTGACCCCCGGGTGCGAAGCGATCGGCGAGCCGTCGGGGCGGTACACCGCGGCGAGAACCCCCATGTGCTCGTCGAACTCGCGGACCCAGTAGGCGGCACGGCGGTCGGTGTCGGTGGCGATTCTGGGATCGGTTCGCACCAGGCGAAAGCCGGCGTCTGCGGTGCGGTCCGCCTGGTGGTACACGGCGCGGGCGGCGAGCAGGTACACGAGCCCGGCGAACCCGGTGAGGACGACCGCGACTCCGAGGGCATTCCACAGGGTCAACCGCCACCGGATACTCATGCTCACGGGATGTCACTCCTCCAACCGATACCCGACGCCGCGGACGGTCGCGATGACGGAGGGCCCGCCCGGTGGGTCGAGTTTCTTCCGGAGCAGGTTGACGTACACCTCGACGACGTTGGTGAGTGCGTAGTTCGGGTCCTTCCAGACGTCGCGTCCCAGCATTTCCCGGCTGACCGGCCGCCCCTTGTGCCGCGCCAGGTACTCGAGCAGCTCGAACTCCCGGTGTGTCAGCGCGACCTCGGACCCGTCGCGAGAGACCCTTCGTCTGAGGAGATCGATTTCGACGCCCGCGGCCCGGAGGACGGCTTCCCGGTCCGTCTGCCCGCGGCGGAGCAGAGCCCGGAGACGGGCGAGTAGTTCGGTGAAGGCGAACGGCTTGCACAGGTAGTCGTCGGCGCCGGCGTCGAGGCCGGCGACCCGGTCATCGACCGTGTCCCGGGCGGTGAGGAGCAGCACCGGGACGGGTTGGCCCGCGGCCCGAAGGGCGGCGAGTACCTGGAGGCCGTCGAGTTCCGGGAGCATCCAGTCGAGGACGACGGCATCGAACCCGCCGGCGAGTCCGAGCCGCGCTCCGTCCCCCCCGGTGGCGGCCGTTGAGACCTCGTAACCCGCAGACCTGAGCCCTTGCTCCAAGCCGCGGAGCACCTTCCGCTCGTCCTCGACAACCAGCACCCGGGGCATGACTCCGACCCTCCGAGGGTATCGTACCCGACCCACTGCCCTGCCCACCGCCGAGAGGTTAATTCGGGTTAATGTTCCACCCGCAGGGGCAGCCCGGGGTAGCGGCGGATCGCCCCGATGGGCTAGAACTCGGGTCGGAAGTCGCGGCCGGGCTCGACCCGCTGCGCCGCACCGGAGGACCCGCCGTGAAGAGACTCGTCACCGCCGCGGTCGTGCTGGCCGTAGCCACCACCGCCAGCTCTGCCGACTACCCGCGGCCGGACTTGCTCGTCGAGCCGACTGCCTTCGCCCGTCCCGAGGCCGCCCGGTTCGTGGTTCTCGACGCGCGGGAGAAGGCAAAGTACACCGCCGGGCACGTCCCCGGCGCCAGGTGGGTGGACCACGCCGGGTGGGCGAAGGGGTTCGGGGACGGCAAGGACGCGGCCGGGTGGTCGGAGCGGATCGGGGCGCTCGGCATCACCGCCGACACGCCGGTGGTCGTGTACGACGACAACCGCTCGAAGGATTCGGCGCGGATTTGGTGGATACTGCGATACTGGGGTGTCAAGGACGTGCGACTCCTGAACGGCGGCTGGGTCGGGTGGGCAGCCGGCAAGCGCCCGACCGAGTCGGCCGAGCCGCGGTTCGTCCCGGCGGCGTTCACGGCCGTCGCCGCCCCGGACCGGCTGGCGACCAAGGACGACCTGCTCAAGTCCCTCGGCGGCGGGTCGATCCAGATCGTGGACGCCCGGTCGGAGAAGGAGTTCTGCGGGATCGACGCCCAGAACAACAAGCGGGCCGGGGCGATCCCCGGGGCGAGGCAGCTGGAGTGGATCGAGCTGATCGACCCGGCCACGCACCGGTTCAGGCCGCCCGCCGACCTCGCCAAGCTGTTCGCCGCCGCCGGGGTGCGGCTCGACCGGCCGACCGCCACCCACTGCCAGTCCGGGGGGCGGGCGGCGGTGATGGCCTACGGGCTCGAACTCATGGGGGCGAAGGACGTGCGGAACTACTACAAGAGCTGGTCGGAGTGGGGGAACGCCGACGACACCCCGGTCGTGAAACCGGCGCCGAAGAAGTGATGACCGAGTCGGGGTGAAGACGTCCCGCCTGGCTGCCTGCGAGAGGTTGCGGTACTATTCCTGCAACCGGGCGTGCCTGCTTCTCGCAGCCCCGCGGCTCACGTCGCGCTCGTGCGGGAGTAGGTTGTCGGCCGGCGGGGGCGGCCCTCGGCCCACTTCCCCGCCCACACCGAGGCGTTCGGTAGGGGCGGGGCGCTCGTGCTCTTGGCGTTCTTCGACACCAACATTGCCCTGGGTGTCCTCGCTTTTTGGTATGTGTGGACTGCTCGGTGTGATAAAGCTCCGTTCGTCTGATCCGGACCGGCAATCTGAATCCCTGCGACCAGTTCCAAGTACATCCCGACACCCTCCCATCACCCTCCCGGACCGCCTCGGCCACCCGCCGGGCCGGCTCGACCCCGGCGCACGCCGCCACCGCCTCGGGGACCGGGGCGTCGTTCGATAGCACACCGGTCACATCGGCAGCAGCGGGCAGCGCCGCCGGCGCGGATGCAGCCGGCGCCGGGGCCGTTGGCTTTGTCGGCGATTCGGGCGGTGCCGACAGTAGGCCCGGAGCCCCGTCCTGGTACAACCGCGGGGGGCTGTAGCGAGCGACCCATCGGAGCCCGAGGGCGGCGATGCTCACTTTGTGCCGTCGCCAGGATCCCAGATCGTGGCCGCGATGTACCGGTCCCCGGCCGGCGTGTCGTGGAAGTAGTACACCGTGACCACCTTCCCGTCCGGCCGTTGCGCGCTCCGCGGGTAGCCGACGTCCCGGCCCCCGCCCCCCGACCGCAGTGCGACCTCCGGGCCCCACGTCCGGCCGTCGTCCCGGCTCAGCCGGGCGCGGATGCCGAACGGCTCGGCCCGGTACCCGTACGTCAGGCACACCCGCCCGTCCCGCAGCCGGACCAGGCTGGCCGGGTTCCCCTCCCCGGTGTCGGGCACGGCCGCCGGCAGGTCTGGGGTCCACGTCTTGCCCCCGTCCCCCGACCGGGAGGTGTCGATCCAGTTCCTCCCGCCCCCCCGGCAGCGGACGGCGGTGAGTAGTCGGTCGCGGCTGAGCCGGACGGTGGACGGCATGATCGCGTACCCGTCCGGCTCGCCCCCGATCCACCCGACCAACTCCCACGTCTTGCCCCCGTCGACCGTCCGGGCGCAGAACGGCCGCCCCTCGCGCCCGTCCGCCTTCGCCGCGGTCAGGAACAGGAGGCACTCGCCCCTCCCGGTCACCAGGTAGTCGGTCCGGGCGGCCACCCCCTTCCGGCCGAACAGCGGCAGCCGGAACGGGCCGTCCCAGGTCTTGCCGCGGTCGGTCGAGTAGTAGAACCGGGACGGCCCGGACCCGGCGTCGGTCATCCGGGCGGTCAGGGCGAAGTCGGGGTGGGTGAAGTCGATCCCGCCGGGGCAGTCCCGCCACGGCCGTTCCTTGAGGCCGGGCGGGGGGATGCCATGCAGGGCCTTGCCGGCCGGGACGAGAACACCGCCGGCGGCCGGGTCCTCGACGGCCCACGTCCGACCGCCGTCCTTGCTACGGGCGAGGAGGTGCTCCTCCGGCCGGGCGTGGTCGATGGCGTGACGGCCGGGGCCGTTGTCCCGGGCGTACCCGGCGCTGAACCCGACGAGGATCTCGTCGCCCCAGGCCCACAGCCCGTGGTTCGCCGGCCACCCGCCGAACCGCCCCGGCTCGGCGTAGACCTTGACGTGGCGGACCGCCGCCGGCCCGGCCGGCGCGGGGGGCGGGCCCCCCTCGGCGCGGCCCGGCCCGCCCGCGGGCAGCGCGGCCAACCCACCCAGGAGGAGCAGCCCGAGGCTCGCCTGCCGTGTCATGTTGATGACCTCATTGCCCTCCACGGGACGACCCGGGTTGCCACCGCGACGTCGGGGACGTGCTTGCCGAGGCCGCCCGCACGGCTGCGCGCCGGGTTGCCGCGTCCGCGAGGTCGGGCAAGGGCAGCGACCCAAGGAACACGAGTCGGGCAGCGTCAAGCCGAGAGCCGAAGGCAGATCGGCTCTATCTCTGTTTTCTCCTCCACGAGACGGCGCGGATCGAGGCTCGGTCCGCTCGCACGCGACCCAGCAAATGGGTGCCGGGGAGCCCAGGGGGCCAAGTCGTGGTTCCAAGCGGCCGCGACGAGACACTCGCGACCACCGCCGCACTCGCTCCCGGCTCGCGACTCACCCGGACAAACGATTTGTGCTTTGGTGCGGTGCCGAAATTCCAGACGGAAAGCAGCTCGATCCGCCGACTCTTTCGGGCACGCTGGTCCCGATGGCTGAACCGCGCGAGGAAGCGATTCCATTCGGCCTGATCGTATTCACTGGTCCAGACCGGACCCGAAGCTTGTCCCGCCCGGAGCTGGCGGACCCAGTTCTTTAGCTGCTCGAAGTCCGCGAAGTCCTGGGCGATCTGTGCCGCCGCGGAAGCGGCGACCGGCCGCGACCGGATTCCCCCCTGCATGAGGAGATCCGGTTGACGATGTCATCTCCTGTCTGTGCCATTGTGTAACCTTGGCAGAATCACAGGTAGGCAGAAGGGGCCGGAGAGCCGAGTCGTCACAGTCGCCGCTGCCGCTGACCTCGTCTTCACTCACCCCGGTCAACGTCCTGCGATGATGGCGTCGAAGACGGCGTTGATGAACGTCTGGTGGTCGGGGACGACGCATCCGACCATGTGACGGCGGATCGGGTCCGTGGCCGCGGCGAGATGAGCCTTCAAGTGCCCGCATGGGTCGTTTCCGGAAAGCGTGAAGACGAGATGCTCGATCTCACCCCGTTTCGGGGAACGGGTTTGCAAGTCGTCAAAGACGTCGGCCTCGTCGTGCCGGTCGAGCTCCCGGAGGCGGGTTGAGATGAAGGCAAGCGAGCTCGGGTTGGGGCGGCCCGCATTCCTCAGCAGACCCGATACAGCCTGGGAGACGACCGAGGCGCTTAACGACGCGCGACTCTTCGATTCCGCCTTCAGAACGTGCCAGCGCGTCCTCGACTTGCGGAGGGCGAGTACGTCGTCGCCCCGCATCGCGGTGTTTCGGTCGTCCTTCCACCGCAGCCGCTTGATCGGCACTTGGTACCGGGTGCACTGCTCGATGTACTCGGTCGCCAGGATCTCGCCGCAGTCGCCCGAACGGATCTCGATGGGCTGGGGTACCTTGTTCCGGATGTACGCGAGAGATTTCTCGTACCCCTTGATGCGGTGGATGATGCTCAGGCCGGCGAGGTGGTCTTTGACCGTCTGCCGGAACGCGGTCTCGACCAGTGCCCGGCCCCCCGTTCGCTCCTGGAGGAGGGCAAGGTGCGGCTCCCCAGCTTCGGGTGTCGAATGGTCCAACCACTTCGTGAGGACGAAGGTGGCGGCAGAATTGCTCTTCGACTTGTTCGAGCTCGTTCCCATGGGCGATAACTTCACTCGAGCAGCTCGACGGTCGCAGCCCCACCTCGTGCACGCCGGTGGAGGCCCGTTGTACGAGGACTGGGGGTGTTTCCTTTAATCCGTACTCCAAGGGAAGTAGAAATGCCAAGAAAATCTCGCGGATCAAAGTCCTGACGCAGGCAGTCAGCTTGGCCTATTCATTGTCCCGACATCTTGCATCCAGCTTGCTCGGTGCCGCCAGGATCACTTGTTAGGTCGAAGTCAACCTAACTGGATCCGCTCCACTTCGCCGAGCGTGATCTCGTCACCCGTCAGTTGCCATCAATTTGGAGAGCCCGTCGCCCTTCAGCGCCGCGTCCGGCCCCACCCCCTCGAACACCACCGTCGCCACCCGCCCGTCCGCGTTGAGATGCACGCCCGGCGGCAGACCGTCGGCCGTCCCGCAGCCCACCGGCACCGCGACGACGAGGGCGAGCTGCCCCGGTGGTCGGAGCCCGCCGACCGACCGCCGCAGCCGCTCCAGCCGTGATCGGACCTTCATCGCTGGTCCCCGTTCCACCACGCCAGTCGGGCGGCGAACACCTCCGTCCCCTACTCAATCGCCGCCGGCGCTGACTTCCGGGTCGGCCAGCAGGAGCGGCCGCAGAGGGACTGGCGGGCCACCCGGGTCGGGCAGATACTGGGTGGGCGGCGGCACCACACCCGGCCCGCCGGCCGTTGCACTCCGGCCGGCGGGGCGCCGATTCCGGCCGGTCGCGGTCGGCGACCGTCGCCCGCACCCGGGACACCCGACGGCGCAGGCTCACCACCGCCTCCCCTCGCCGTTCGGCGGGCCGAGGGCGGCGACCTTCGCCTCCAGCTCCCGGACCTCGGCCTCCAGCTCGGCCAGCTCCCGGATCTTCATCCCGAGCTCCAGCACGGCCTTGGCGGCCCCGAGCCGGACGGCCGGCGGGGCGGACTCCTTCATCAGCGCCAGCAGGGTGCGGACGGCCTCCCCCGACGCCGCGGACAGGAGCC
>JAFKFQ010000460.1 GCA_017308215.1 bacterium
CCGGCTGCGGGCCGACGTGTACGCCGGGAGTGCGTCCTTCGCCAGCCCCAGCGCCTCCCGGGCCACGGCCCGTGGCGACTTGGTCATCGGGGTTGGGGTCTTCATGCAACATTGGAGGCCGTTGCCTGCCTGAAGGATTCAACAGAGCATCAGCGTTCCTCAAGTTGAAAGTTCCGCTGCCGACCGTGGAGTTTCAGCAACGATTTGTCTCGTTGATTGACACCCTCGATGCTGAACTCTCTTTGCAGGCACGCAAGCTCGACGCCCTGCGGCGGCAGAAGAAGGGACTCATGCAGCAACTTCTCACCGGCAAGGTGCGCGTCGCGGTTACGGAGCCTTCAGCGGAGTGAGCCATGCCCGTCGCCGAGTTCCTCGAAGACATTGTGTCGCACCTGCCGGCCCTGCACCTCTTGCAGCACCTCGGCTATAAGTACGTCACGCCGACCGAAGCCCTCGCACATCGCGGCGGCAAGCGGGGCCGCGTCGTGCTGGACGCGATCCTGCTGGCGCAACTGAAGAAGCTGAACCGGATCACCTACAAGGGTGAGGCGCACGACTTCACCGACGCCAACCTGCGTGCCGCCGCCGACGCCCTGACCGACGTGCCGTTCGACGGCATCGTGAAGACCAACGAGGGGGTGTTCGACCTGCTGACGCTGGGCAAGTCGCTGGAACAGACCATCGACGGCAACAAGAAGAGCTACTCGATCAAATACATCGACTGGGACACCCCGGCGAACAACGTGTTCCACGTCGCCGACGAGTTCGAGGTGGACCGCACCGCCAGTCACGACACCCGCCGCCCGGACATCGTGCTGTTCGTGAACGGCATTCCGCTGGCCGTGGTCGAGTGCAAGCGGCCCGACGAGAAGGACGCCGTCGAGGTCGGCATCAGCCAGCACCTCCGCAACCAGCGGAACGACGAGATCCCGCACCTGTTCGTGTTCTCGCAGTTGTTGTTGTCGGTGTGCCAGAACCACGGCAAGTACGGCACCGCCGGGACGCCGAAGAAGTTCTGGTCGGCGTGGAAGGAGGAACACGCCGGCGACCTCGACGTGACCCTGGCCAAGCTCGTCAACACCCCGCTGACCGGCCTTCAGCAGCAGCGGCTGTTCGAGAGCCGCCCGCCCCACGTCGCGGCCCGGATGCGGCAACTCGCGGCGGCGGGCCACCGGCTGCCGTCGCCCCAGGACCGCGTGCTGTACTGCCTGCTGCGCCCCAAGCGGCTGCTGGAACTGACGTACCGCTACACCCTGTTCGATAAGGCGGTGAAGAAGGTCGCCCGCTACCAGCAGTTCTTCGCCATCCGCGAGACGATGGCCCTGGTGACGAAGGCGAAGGGCGACGAGAAGCGGCCCGGCGGCGTGATCTGGCACACGACCGGCTCGGGCAAGTCGCTGACGATGGTCATGCTGGCGAAGGCCGTCACCCTGGAGCCGACGATCAAGAACCCCCGCGTCGTGATCGTCACCGACCGCGTGGACCTCGACAGCCAGATCTACAAGACGTTCCTGGCGTGCCGCAAGTCGGTGGAGAAGGCCAAGAGCGGCGAACACTTGGTCGAACTGGTGAAGCAGGGCAAGGCCGACATCATCACCACCATCATCGACAAGTTCGAGTCGGCGGCGAACGCCCACAAGCTCCGCGACGAGGGCAGCAACGTCTTCGTGCTGGTCGATGAGAGCCACCGCAGCCAGTACGGGCTGGCGCACGCCAAGATGCGGCAGTCCTTTCCGAACGCCTGCTTCATCGGGTTCACCGGCACCCCGCTGCTGAAGGCCGACAAGAGTACGGCGGCGAAGTTCGGCGGGTTCATCCACAGCTACCCGATGCGGCAGGCCGTCGAGGACGGGGCCGTGACGCCGATCCTCTACGAAGGCCGGATGTCCGAGTTGCACGGCGACCAGAAGGCCATCGACAAGTGGTTCGACCGCATCACCAAAGACCTCAGCGACGACCAGAAGGTGGACCTGAAGAAGAAGTTCCGCCGCGAGGAGGAACTGACCAAGACCTCGGAGCGGCTGTACGAGGTGGCGTTCGACATCGCCACGCACTTCTGCGAGAACTTCAAGGGGACCAAGTTCAAGGGCCAGTTCGCCGTCAGCAGCAAGGCGATGGCCCTGAAGTATCACGACCTGTTCGCGGAGATCGGCAAGGACAACCCGAAGCGGAAGGTGACGACGCGGATCGTCATCTCGCCGCCGGACACCCGCGAGGACAACGAGACGATTGACGAGGCCGACGTGCCGGCGATCCAGAAGTTCTGGGCCGCGATGATGGAGGAGTTCGGGACCGAGAAGAAGTACCTCGACGGCATCATCGAGGCGTTCGAGAAGAAGGCCGAGCCGGAAATCATCATCTGCGTGGACAAGTTGCTGACCGGGTTCGACGCCCCGTGCAACACGGTCCTGTACGTCGATAAGCGGCTGAAGGACCACAACATCCTCCAGGCCATCGCCCGCGTGAACCGGCTGTTCGACGGCAAGGACTTCGGGTTGGTGGTGGACTACCGGGGGATCTTCGGCGAACTCGACAAGGCGGTGAAGGAGTACGACGCCCTGAGCGGGTTCGACGCCGAGGATCTGGAAGGCACGTTCACCCCGGTGGACGAGGAGGTGGCGAAGCTGAACGAGCGGCACACGAACGTGTGGGCCGTGTTCAACCCGGTGGCGAACAAGAAGGATCTGGAGGCGATGCAGCAGCACCTTCGGCCCGATGACGTGCGGCAGGACTTCTACGACACGCTGATCGCCTTCGCCAAGACGCTCCAGATCGCGGTCGGGTCGGCCAAGTTCCACGAAGAGACGGATCGGAAGCTGGTGCAGCGGTACGTCGAAGATCTGAAGTACTTCCGCAACCTGCGGGCGGCGGTGAAGCAGCGGTACAACGAGGCCATCGACTACAAGGAATACGAGGACCAGATCCGCAACATGGTCGATAAGTACATCGGGGCGGACGAGGTCAAGCAGGTCATCAAGCCGGTGAACATCTTCCAAGTGAACAGTCTCGCCCAGGAGCTTGAGGGCGTGGAGGGGGCGGCGGCGAAGGCCGACTTCATCGCCTCACGGGTGAAGCGCACCTGCACCGAGAAGATGGAGGAAGACCCGGTCCTGTGGCAGAAACTGTCCCAGGTGATCGACGAGGCGATCAAGGCGTACCTCGAAAAGCGGACCAACGAGGAGGAGTACCTCCGAACAATGCTCGACGCCTGGAGGGAGGCCCAGGAGCAGGGTTCCTCGAAGGTGCCGAGCGAACTCCAGGGCCATCCGGACGCGAAGGCGTACTTCCGGCTGCTGCTCGACGGGTTCGGCAAGACCGCCGGTGCCTCGGAGCGGAGCGACCTTGCCGGCATCGCCGCCGAGACAGCGTTGAAGACGATGAAGGTCATCGAGGAGAAGAAGATCCGCGACTGGACCGGCAACCGGGATGTGGAGAACGCGATGTTGAACGGCCTGGAGGACTTGCTCTACGGCGTGAAGGGCCGGTACGACCTCGCCTTGAAGACCGGCGACATGGACGAGATCCTGGGCGGCGTCATGCGGGTCGCGAAGCGAAGGGACACGCCCCAGTGAACGCCGCGACCACCGAGCCGCGCGACCTGTCGGTCCAGTACGGGCGGACGCGGATCGACTACCGCCTGGGCCACTCGTCCCGCAAGACGCTGGCCATCGACGTTCACCCCGACCTGTCCGTCGTGGTGACGGCACCGACCGGCAGCACGGACGAGGCCGTCGAGCAGCGTGTTCGGAAGCGGGCCGCCTGGATCGTGCAGCAGCGGCGGTTCTTCGAGATGTACCTGCCCAAGCAACCGCCACGCCGGTACGTCGGCGGCGAGTCGCACAGGTACTTGGGGCGGCAGTACCGGCTGCGTGTCCACCGGGCCGACGCCGAGGCCGTGAAAATGGCTCGGGGCCAGATCAACGTCGGGCTGGTGGACACCTCGAAGAAGGAGCGGGTGCGGACGCTGGTGACGGCGTGGTTCCGGCGGCGGGCCGAGGCCGTGTTCGGCGAGGTGTTCGCGGGCTGCGCCGCCCTGGCCGAGCGGCACGACCTCGCGGCGGACGGGTTCGACCTGCGCAAGATGTCGAACCGCTGGGGCAGTTGCACCGCCGATGGCCGTATCCTGCTGAACCCGGACCTGATCGTCGCCCCGCTGCCGTGCATCGAGTACGTCGTCGTACACGAACTGACCCACCTCAAGCACCACAACCACGGCCCCAACTTCTACCGCCTTTTGACCGCGATGATGCCCGACTGGCAACGTCGGCGCGAGCGGTTGAACCTGTGTTTGGTGGATTAACCAGGGGCGGCCGAACGTGGCAAGGGGAGTCGTCCCGCACCCGCCCTGTCACGGTCTCACTTGTTCGTTTTCTGCCCCTCGGGTAGGTGTCCGAGCAAGGAGGCACGTCATGCGTCCCGCCCTCGTCGCGCTACTACTCGCCCTGCCCGCTACCGCCAGCCCGCTGAGGCAGAACGAGGCTACCATCGCCGGGGGTGACGTCGTGTCCGACGGGCACGGCATCAGCGGGATGAGCCTGTGGGTTCGGCGGGGCGAGCCGGCGGTGGGGTTCGGGCTCTCGAAGGCCGGCGTCCGGTTCGAGCACGGCTACGTGCTGGTGCTGAAGGGCGACCCGGGGCGTACGTCGCCCGCGGACTGGGGCGGGACCGCGAAGTCGGACGGCACGACGGCGGTGTACAACGGCCACGTCACGATCGGCCGGCGCGCGAGCGTAGACTACTCGGTAACGCCCACCTCGGAAGCGCTCCGCGTCAACGGCCGGGAGTACGACCTGGCGAAGGGCCGCGTGTTCCTGATCGACCTGACCCGGGACGTCCCGACCGTCCAGCAGGTCCGCGCCGAACTGGCCGCGCCAGTCAATCCGACCACTACCGAGCAGGTCGATACGATCGCCCGGGACCACCTCCGGCGGATGAAGTGGCTGCCGGCTACAGCCGCGTTCTTCCGGTAACGGCTCAGCGCTCCGTATATGACTTAACCCCGGGGAGTCCCTGCCTTGGGGTTAGGTCGTCTTCGTGCACTCGCGTGTTTACCCGATCTTCGCGGCGACGGCCGCGGCGAGCGCCCCGTCCCGCTCGGCGTAGACCTACGTCACGTCCGCCCGTGCGTGCCCGAGCAGCACCTGGGCGGCCTCGAGCCCATGCTGCTTCCGCACACGGGTGGCGAACGTGTGGCGCAACTGGTTCGGGTGCCAGTGGGCGACACCGGCCTTGAGCGCGGCTTGCTTCACCGCGTGCGCGTAGGACGTCACGGCGTACGACTCCCCGGGGGTTCGCTTCGGTGCGGCCACGCGCTTGGCGGCGTTGCGGACGAGGTGGGACTTCCACCGAGGCGTCTTGCGGGCAGCGGCCCGGGCGGCCCGCACTTCCTCGACCGCGAGCCGCGGGTTGAACAGGTGGGCGTCAAGGTCGGGGACGAAGAACTCCCGCAGCAGCGCCTGGGCCTTCGGGCCGATGGCGACGACGCGGGCCTTGCCGCGGTGGGAGTTCTTGTGCCGGCGCGGCGTGTACACCCAGACGGCCCCGCCCGTGTCGATGTCGCACCGGCGGACCCGGCAGGCCTCGCCCGGCCGGCACCCCGTCAGCCGCTGGAACTCGACCAGCCCGCGGGCGTGCCGATTGAGGTGCGGGAGGGTGGCCTCGATCACGGCGTCCTCGATCGGCCCGACGGGGTCGTGGTCGGGGGCGTCGGTCCGCCCGCGCTGCAGCCCGCCGACGGCGGCGAGCCCTTGGTGGACGGCGGGCGGGACCAGCTCCTCGCCGACGGCCCACTTGAAGATCCGGACGATCCGCCCGACCCGCTGATTGATCGTCTTGCGGGACCAGCCCGCGTTCACGAAACGCTGACGCACGGTCTTTATCGCGAGCGGGCCGAACCCCGCGGCCCGCATCTCGCCGTACAACTCACGAACGTGCCGGATCACGAGTCTGAACTCGTCCACCTCGCGGGTCGGCGTCTCGCCGTCGCCGCGATAATGTCGCTTGGCGTGTTGGAGGAACGCGGCGAGGACTTCCGCCACGCTAATGGCGTCGTTTGGCGAGGGCGCCGGCGTCGCGGTCCCAGAACTGGCGATCTCCAGTTCGAGCCGCGCCTTGGCGAGGAGTGATTCGGGGGAGTTGAACGGACCGGGGAGAAGTTTCTGCTGACGGATTCCAGCGGTATCGGTCCAGAGAAGGCGGCCGCGACCGGACTGCTGGTGAAGGACGTAGGATGGGATAAGTTTCCGTTTCACGCTCGGGCTCCGAGGCGATTGTGGAATAGTCCACAGTCGCCGGGTTCGGAAACCGCGCCCGGCGGATGCCGGGGTAAGCGTAAAACGCTTCGGTTGCTAGGCTTTCCTTCCAGTGCCCCCTCTCGGGCTCGAACCGAGGACCCGCTGATTAAGAGTCAGCTGCTCTACCAACTGAGCTAAAGGGGCGTGAGGTTGAAATTATGGGGACTTCCAGCCTCGAGATCAAGGGGTCGCGTCGAAAAACTTCACCGAACGGACACTCGCCCACGCCCACAGGTTCGCGCCCGGTTACGCGGCGGCGGAGCCGGGTTCGTCGCGGAATCGCGGGTCGTAGACGTGGAGCCCGTACGGCGGCCTGAACGGATGGACCGGGTTCGCACCCACGAGTGGCTCACAGGCGACGAAGATTCGGCTGTCCGGCTTAGGCGGGGCGGCCGGCGGGGGCGGTGGGGCGGGCGGGAACAATGTCTCGGCGGCCGCCCGTACGCCGGGCCGCGACCCGCGCAGCGCCGCCTCCGCCATCCGCAGCCGCCACCGCCACCCGAGCCGGTCGGTCGGCTCCGGCGCAGGTATGGCAGGGGTTGGTGAGACCGGTGGGTGGAGCAGTTCGCGGCCGGTCGGGCGGAGGTAGGCCGCCATGAGGAGGTCGTCCAGCGCCTCGCACCCGGGGGTGAACCGGCTGGTCGTGCGTCCCGATTCGTACAGCACTCCACCCGCCGGCAGGCCGTAGGTCGCGTTCCCCTCCACCACGACGATTGTGCCGGGGTGACAGCAGTGGCGGATCTGGGCGAAGGCGTGGTACGGCGACCAGAGGTGGTAGAACACGCCGAGGAACAGCACCACGTCGAACGTCCGGCCGAGCCGGGACAGGTCGTACACCGACTGGCTCGGGTTGATCTCGACCTTCGAGTTTAGCAACTCCTTCGCCAGGTAGATGCCGCGGGCGGACGCCCAGTTCTGACTGTAATCGTCGGTCGCCAGGACCGATGCCGCCCCGCGGCGCTCGGCGTAGAAGCTCCAGTACCCGTCCCAGCAGCCGATGTCGAGGACGGTTTTGCCGCGGAAGTCGATGCCGGCGAGGTGCCGTTCGATGAACCCCCAGATCGCCCGGTGCCCCTCGACGTCCGACCGGGTGACCGCCCGGAGGCCGTTCCCGAAGTCGAACTCGTGATACCACTCGATCGCGTCGATCCGCGCCTGGGTCTGGGCTCGGTCCATGGTCGCCCCGCGGGTGGGTCGGCGGTTGCCCGCACGGTGAGTCCGCGGGGCATACCACCGCCCCGCGGGGCGGGCAAGGGCGAACGCCGCTACTTCGCGCCCTCCGGGCGCAGCAGCGGGAAGAGGATCACGTCGCGGATCGTCTGGGTGTTCGTCAGCAGCATCACCAGCCGGTCGATGCCGATGCCGAGGCCGCCGGCCGGCGGCATCCCGTGGCGCAGCGCCCGCACGAAGTCGTGGTCCATCTTCGCCATCGACTCGTCCGCCGGCAGGCCGGCGAGCTGCTTCGAGAACGTCTCCGCCTGCGTCGCCGGGTCGTTCAGCTCGGTGTAGGCGTTCGCCAGCTCCATCCCGTGCACGTACAGCTCGAACCGCTCCGCCACCCGCGGGTCGGTGCGCTTCCGTTTCGTCAGCGGGCACAGGCTCGCCGGGTAGTCGTACACGAACACCGGGCCGACCAGCTTCTCCTCCACGATGTCCTCGAACAGCTCCTGCACCAACACGTCGTGCGCCTTCCCCTCGGGGTTGATGTCCTCGACCCGGGCCGCCGACCGCACGGCGTTCTCGTCGAACATGTCGCAGCCGACGTGCTGCCGGAACAGCTCACCGTAGCTCGCCCGCTGGAACGGCGGCGTGAGATCGACCGTCTTGTCGCCGAACGGGATCTCGCGCTTGCGGTCGATCAGTACCGCCTTCGACTCGTTGTGCCCGACGGGCTCCGCGCCGCCCTCGCCCGTGGCGATGTCGAGCGCATCCACGCACGCCACGATGAGCCCCTCGGTCAGATCCATCATGGTCTCGTAGTTGCCGTACGCCTGGTACAGCTCCAGCATCGTGAACTCGGGGTTGTGCCGCGGGCTGATCCCCTCGTTGCGGAACACGCGGCCGAGCTCGTACACCTTTTCCAGGCCGCCGACGAGGAGCCGCTTCAGTGGCAGCTCCAGGGCGATGCGGAGGTACAGCCCGATGTCGAGGGCGTTGTGGTGCGTCTCGAACGGCCGCGCCGCGGCGCCGCCGGCGATGTTGTGGAGCGTCGGCGTCTCCACCTCCATGTAGCCGAGCTTGTCGAGGTGGGTGCGGATGGTGCGGATAACCTGCACGCGCTGGTGCGCCCGGCGGAGCGTGTCCGGCGTGTAGATCATGTCGAGGTAGCGGTGGCGCAGCCGGTACTCCATGTCGCCCATCCCGAACACGTCCTTCGGGTGCGGCTCCAGCGACTTCGCCAGGAACGTCAGCTTCTCCACCTGGATGGTGAGCTCGCCGGTGCGCGTCTTCCCGAGCTCGCCGTCCACGCCGACGAGGTCGCCGAGGTCGAGGAGCTGCGCGAGCTTCCACTCGGTCTCGGTGACCTTGTTGACGCGGATCATCAACTGGACGCGGCCGGTCTGGTCCCAGAGCTCCAGGAAGAGGAGCTTCCCGCCGGTGCGGTAGCGGACGACGCGGCCGGCGGCGCGGACCTTCGGGCCGGGGTTGGCGTCGTCGAACGGGTTCGCCGTCAGCTGACGAATGCGGCTGATGGGAGTGGTGCCGTCGAACCGGTGGCCCCACGGGTCGAGGCCGAGCGCCTCGATCTGCCGGAGCTTGTCGGCGCGGACTTCGGCGAGGTCTTGCGGTTCGTCGGCCACGGTGGTGTACGTCCGGTGCGGGTGGTGGGATCGGTTCGTTTTACGGCGCGCCTTCGGGGGGAGGACACCCGCCGCGGGCGCCGCGCTCATGCTTGACCGCGACCCGGAGGCAGACGATACTCCACCATTCTTCCCGGAGCAATCAGTGACACGCGTTCTTCCCACTCTGTTCGCCCTTGCGCTCGCGGCCGGCTGCGGCGCGAAGCCGGACGCCGCCCCGAAAGACGCTGACCCACCGCCCGCCCCGCCGCCACCCGCCACGGCCGCGCCGGAGCCGGTCTACCGCGGGCCGCTGGAGCCGCTCGCCCTCGAGTTCGGCAAGGCGGGCACTGCGGCGCGCGACAAGTACGACGGGAAGGTCGTGGAGGTGACGGCGCCGCTGATGTACTTCGGCCGCAGTGTGGGCGGCCTCGACTCGGACCTGGCGATCCACCTCCGCGGCCACCCGACCGAGAGCGGACTCGTCATGCCCGTCTGGTGCAACCTCCCCGCGCCGCGGCTGCGGGACGACGCCCGGATGAAGACGATCGGTTACGGGCAGACCGTCACCGTCCGCGCGACGGTCCGCAGCGCGTCGGGCTACAATCTCACCGACACGACGGTGGTGTCGGTCGGCCCGCCGGTCGCGGCGCCGGTCACGCTCCGCGACATCGAGGCCGAGCTGCGAAAGAAGGGGAGCGACATCACCCGCACCGACCGCCGCGATTTGGGGCGGTTCAAGGACGCGGGCGTTCTCGTCCGGGTCACGGTCGCCGCGCCCGGACCGGAGACGAAGGGGGACCGCACGACGTTCCCGGTGGTCTACGCGGGCGATGGGCAGGGGTTCCGCGTGGAGGTCGTTTCGACGGACGTGCTCGACGACGCGGACAAGGCCGACCTGCGGGCGCTCAAGGCCGGTGACTCAGCGCTTGTGCTCGCGCACGTCGCCGTGCCGGCCGGGTTCGGCCCGCTCACCCTCGACGGCGGGCGACTGCTGAAGGCGCCGCCGCCCGGCCTGACAGCGCCGCCGGAGTCGAAGTAGCGCCACGAGTTCGGGCTGGCGGAGCGGCGGGCGTGAGGCGTAGACTCGCACACCCCGGCAGGACGCCCCGATGCCCGCTGCCCTCGACCGCCGCCTCGCCGAACAGCAGTTCCACGACCGCCAGGCCGCCGCACGTGCCGCCACACGGCCGGAGCTGCGCTTCGCGGATGACGACTTCCTCGACCACGAGACCTGGGTGCGCCCGGCGTTCGCGCGGCTCGGCGACCTGCGCGGCCGGCGCGCCCTCGACTACGGCTGCGGGCACGGCATGGCGGCGGTCGTGCTCGCGCGGGTCGGGGCCGACGTGACCGCGTTCGACCTGTCGCCGGGATACGTCGCCGAGGCGCGCGAGCGGCTGCGGGCGAACGGTGTCGGCGGAACCGTGGTCGTCGCCGACGGCGAGGAGTTGCCGTTCCCGGACCGCTCGTTCGACGCCGTGTGGGGCAACGCCATCCTGCACCACCTCGACCTGGCGAAGGCCGGGCGCGAGCTGGCGCGGGTGATGAAGCCCGGTGCGGTCGCGGTGTTCTGCGAGCCGTGGGGCGGCAACCCGCTGCTGGGCGCGGCGCGGCGCTGGCTCCCGTACCCCGGCAAGGACCGCACGCCGGACGAGGTGCCGCTCACCGCCCGCGACCTGGCGCCGCTGCGGGCGTGCTTCCCGGTCGTCGAGTGGGACGGGTTTCAGCTCCTCGGCATGGTCCGGCGGGCGTGGCGCGGCCGCGGGCTGCCGTCGCTCGATGTGATCGACGCCCGGCTGCTGCGGTTCGCCCCTGAACTCAAAAACTGGTGCCGGTATGTGGTCGTGACTCTGCGGGCCGGCTAAACTGGCGCGGCCGTGCGGGTCACGCCGCGATGAGTACGCCCACTTCGCCGCCGAACCCGGGTGCTCCGGCGCCCGGCTCGCCCCCGCCGGACCGGCGGGCCGCTCAGCTCGCGCTGGCGGCGTTCGCCGCGGTGCTGCTCGGCCTCCTCGCCGTCCGCGGCTACGGCACCCGCCTTGCCGCTCGTCCCACCGAACCGGTCTCGCCGGCCGCCTCGGTCGATCTCAACCGCGCCGACCGGGCGGAGCTCGAACAGCTCCCCGGCGTCGGCCCGAAACTCGCCGCCGCGATCGACACGCACCGCCGCGACCGCGGCGGGTTCCGCTCCGTGGACGATCTCCGCTCCGTCCCCGGCGTCGGCCCGGTGATGGTCGACAGGCTCCGCCCGCTGGTGAAGGTCGAGACGCCGGCCGCGGTCGTGCCCGTCGGTGACCCGGAGTTGCCGCCGCGGGTACGGGCGCAGGCGCCGAAGGATGAACCGAAGGCCCGCCCGCCGGCCGACCGCAACAAGCTCCAACCCGGCGACCCGCCCATCGACGTGAACGCGGCGTCGGCCGACGAGCTCCAGCGCATCCCCCACGTCGGCCCGGTCACGGCGGCGGCGATCGTGGCGGGACGGCCGTTCCGCACCGTCGATGAGCTCGACCGCGTCCGCGGCATCGGCCCGAAGACGCTGGCGAAGCTCCGCCCGTTCGTCGTCGCGAACCCTTAACACAGTTCCCACCGCCCGACGCGGATCGCGTGCTAATGTTCCAGCATCCGGTCCCCGTGCGGGAGGGGGCGATGGGCGCGAGTCGTTGGCGGCTTCGGCGTGACGACACCATTCCCGGCGCGGGCGGTCGAGCAGGTGTTCGCCCCCCGGCCGACGCATCCCGGTCGGTCGCGGTTCGTGAGGTGGTGCGACGGCCCACTCCGGTCGCCCGCGCAACGACCAGCCGGCTCACGCCGGCCGTTCGCCACGGCGGGGGGCGCACCCGATAGTGATCGATCGGCAGACTGCTGCGGATCAGGTGCAACGGGCCACGAGTTTGTGGACTTACGGGGCGCGGCATGATCGCTCGCACGGTGTTGGTGGTGCTCGGCGGGCTCGCCCTCGCGGCCCGCGCCCCGGCCCAGCCGCCGGGCGCGACGATCGACCCGAAGGAACTGGCCGCCGCGCCCGAAAAGTTCCTCCGGCACACCACGGCCCGCCAGCTGGGTTGCGGCCCGCCGGGGCGCGAGAACGAGCCGATCGTCAGGTTCCTCAAAGAGCACCCGGCCGACCCGCTCGCGCGGGTGATGGCATCCGACCGGGCGGTCATCACCCGACTCATCCCGCTGCTCACCGACGAGACCCCGGTCTGGACCAGACCCTACATCGGGCTCCGCAGCAGTGAGACCGGCCCGCCGGTCGTGGTGCGGGTCGGCGACGTGGCGCTGGCGGCGATCGAATACCACTCGAAGTGCCAGTTCAGCGGGGGCGGACACGCGGAGGACTACATCGTCTTTGCCCGGGGCGCCGAGGCCCGGCGGGAGCTGGCCCGCACCGTCGCGAACTGGTGGCGGCAGGCGGAAAAGCACTCGGTCGCCCGGGGTATCGGCATGGCCCTTCCGGTCGTGCCGTACGAGTCGGTCCCGGTGATGGCGAAGCGGATGCACCGCCTCGGGACCGCCGCCGACAAGGACCACGCCCTGGCGTTCCTCATCGAGCGGGTGCGGCAGAACCCGCGGAACAACGTCACCGCCGGCCCGGCGTTCGCGCTGGCCGAGCTCGGCGACCTCACCCCGCTGGACATCATCGCCGAGGCGTGGGAGGCCGTCCCGCCGGACGGCCTGATTTGTGACCTGCACATCGTCGCGTACTTGTGCGCCCACGGCCGCCGGCGGGAGTGGGAACTGCTCTACCTGATGGCCACCCACCCCCGGCGGGAACAGTCCGCACGCTGGCTGGTGATGAACCAAGTCGTCCGCGACGGGGGCTACGGCCGCAGCCGCTTCGTGATCCCGTTCCTCGGCCTCGCCCTCGGGCACACCGCCCCGTCCGGTTCGCGCGCGGTCGGAAACGCGGGAATGATCCAGTCGTTCTCCCCGGCCGACAATGCGGTCGAGTGCCTCCAGCGGTTCACCGGACAGGACTTCGGGTACAAGCAGGAGGGGGCCGCCGAGGAACGGGCCGCGGCGATCCGTCGTGCGGCCGCGTGGTGGGAGCGGGAGGGGCGGGCCGCGAACACCTTCGAGCGGATCGAGCGGGCGGCGGCCGACCGCAAGCCGTAACCGTTACCGCGCCGCGACCGCCTCCGCCCGGCGCTTCTCGCGGGCGGCGATCTCCTCGGCGAACAGCTCGCGGACCTTCTTGCGGGCGAAGAAGTCCACCACCCACGGGGCGAAGCGGTTCACCAGCACGAGCAGCTTCCCCTTCAGCGTCAGCGTCACCTCGGTCTTGCCCGCCGCGATGGCCTTCAGCGTCGCCTCGGCGACTTCTTCACTGGTCATGCCGCGCATGTGGTCCATCTGCATGCGGGCCTTCTGCTCCAGCATGTTCTTCGAGAAGTTCGTCTGTGTCAGGCCCGGGCTCACGACCACGACCTGAATCCCGTCCTTCGCCAGCTCGGCGCGGATCGCCTCGCTGAACCCGGCCACCGCGAACTTGCTCGACGAGTACAGCGACCGGGCCGGCAGTGCCCGCTTCCCCACCACCGACGAGATGTTCACGATCGCCGGCGTCACGCCCGCCTTCAGGAGCGGCAGGCAGACGCGGGTCGTCTCGATGAGGCCGAAGAAGTTCGTCTCGAAGATGGTGCGGAGGACTTGCGGGTCGGAGTCCATGAAGTGCCCGGTGGCGCCGATGCCGGCGTTGTTGATGAGCACGTCGAGCCCGCCGAAGTGCGTACGGGCCGCGTCGGCCATCGCGGCGCGGTCGGCGGGCACGGTCACGTCGGCGACGACGGTCTCGATCGTCCCGCCGGCGGCGCGGACCTCGGCGGCGAGTTCGTCGAGCAGCGGGCGGGAGCGGGCGGCGGCGAGCACCTTGCAGCCCTGCTTCGCCGCGACCACGCACAGCGCCCGGCCGATCCCCTGCGACGCCCCCGTCACCAGCACCCGCAGTCCGTTCAGGTTCCGACGCGGCATCGCTCACCCCTCGCGGTTCGTACCCTGTGTGTTGTAGCGGCGGCGCCCGGCCGCCGCTGCGCCGGCGGGCCAGGGAACGCCGGCAAACCCGGAGGGTCGTGATGGGCGTAACGATTTTCACGAACGCGACGCTCGTCCTCCCCGACCGGCTCGTCCCGAACGGCTCGCTGTCCGTGGCGCACGGTCGGATCGCGACGGTGGGCGGCCCCCAACCGACCGGCGACATCGACCTCGGCGGCGCGTACCTGGCGCCGGGGTTCGTGGACCTGCACGTCCACGGCGGCGACGGGGCGGACTTCATGGACGGAACGCCGGAGGCGTTCCGCGCCGTTTGCCACTGCCACGCCCGCCACGGCACCACGTCGCTGACCCCGACCAGCACCGTCGCGCGGATGGGGCAATACCTCCGCTTCCTCGAACTGTGCGATCGACTTTACGACGGCATGGCGGGCGTCGCGCGGATCGTCGGGTGCCACTTCTACGGCCCGTACTTCGCCCGCCCGGCCCGTGGCTGCCACCCGGACCAGGAGTTCCTGACGCCGGACGAGCAGAACGCCGACGCCTTCACGAGGCTCGCCGACCGGATGCCGCTGGTCGTCACCGTAGCGCCCGAGATCCCGAACGCCGAGTGGCTGGTGCGCACGTACTCCCGGCGCGGCGTGCGCTTCAACGCCGGGCACTCGTACGCGGCGTTCCCACAGGTCGAGGCGGCGGTGGGGTGGGGCGTGCGGCACGTCGATCACCTGTTCTGCGCGATGTCCGACCGCGCCAGGTTGCGACAGACCCAGACGTTCCCGATGCGCGCCGGGCTGATGGAAGCGACGCTGTACTTCGACGAACTCACTACCGAGGTGATCGCCGACGGCAAGCACCTGAGCCCGGAGCTGCTCCGGCTGGCGTACAAGCTGAAGGGGCCGGACCGCCTCGCGCTCGTGACCGATTCGATGCGCGCCCTGGACATGCCCGACGGCGAATACTGGTTCGGCGCCGAGGGGAGCGGCGAGAAGATCGTCAAGCGCGACGGCGTCGGCGTGACGCTGGAAGGAACGGCGCTGGCGTCCGCCGTGATGGGGATGGACCACTGCGTCCGCACGATGCACCGCGGCGCCGGCGTGCCGCTGCCGGAGGCGGTGCGGATGGCGAGCCTGACGCCGGCGCGGATTCTGGGCATCGACGCGGACGTGGGGAGCCTGGAAGTCGGGAAGCGGGCGGATCTGGTGGTGATGGACGCGGACCTGGAGGTGAAGCAGGTGTATGTCGGCGGCTACCAAACCGGGGGCACCCCGCCTCAGTCCGTCGTCAGGGCCGCCAGGTAGTCCTCGAACGTCTTGCGGGCCTGGAACTCGGCGGCCATCACCGTCTTCTCGCGGGCGGTCAGCCCGTCGATCTCGCGCTCCTGCTCGGCGAGGCGGCGCAGGTACGTCTGGTACACCTCCGCCTCGCGCGGCGTCGCGGCGAGGTTCTTGCGGATGCGGTCCTGGTCGGTGCCGAGCCGCGCGAGGTCGGCCTTCACCTGGGCCAGCTCGCGCACCTGCCCGTCCCACGCGGCCTTGAACTTCAGCGCCTCGGCCAGCCGTTGCTTCAGCGCCGGCGACGCCTCGTTCAGGTTCATCACGAACCGGATCTGCTGGTCCGGGTTGTTCGACAACTGGACCGTGGTCGCCACGTCCCGCTCCTCGTTCACGACGAACGTCTTCTCCTCGCCGGCCTTGACGGCGACCTGGAAGCGGTACACGTCCTTCGTGTCCTCGACCGGCCGCTCAGTCTCGACCAGTTTGAACTGCTGGTTGGTGCGGTTCGGGTGCTCGATGACCAGCGTCCGGTCGGTCTGGGACCGGTTGGCGATGCGGTACTTCTTCTCCTCCCGCACCTTCGTCACCGTGCGCACGATCCCCTTGTTCGCCTTCACGCTGGTGATGCGGCCGGAGCCGGGGCCGGTCTGCGGGTCGACCTCGGTGCCGAGGTCGATGGCGTAGCTGACCAGCCGCTCCTCACCGGGTTGGACGTCGAGGACGCGGGTGTCGCCGGCGTAGGTGGAGCCCTCGAACACAGTGATCGGCCCCTGCGACAGGTGGACGCCCGAGGTGTTCTTGAACCGCAGCCCGAGGAGTGGGTGCTTCGCCTGAACCGCCGGGTTATAGATGCTGACGCGGGTGCCCTCCACGTCCTTGCCGACGATCGGCAGGAGGGCCGACTTCTGCCGCGCCAGCGAGACCGGATGGTCGATCGCGTACTGGAAGTAGTCCCCGAGCTTCCCGGCTGTTGCGGCGTCGGTGACGGCGCCGGTCGCCAGCCGGTCGGACAGCTCGCGGCCGACCGCGGCGGCGTTCTGCTTGGCGTCGCCGAGCGCCTTCTGCTGCGCCTCGGCCAGCCGCATCCGGCCGTTCTGGACTCCCAACCCCGCCTGCGGGGCGTTCTGCGGAACGGCCATTTGCATGGCGGCCTGGGGCGCCACGAAGTTCAGCTGGTTGTTCCCGAACTGGCCGAACTGCCCGCCGCCGAACCCGCCGGCGGCGTTGAAGTTGAGCGCCCCGTTCTGAAACGCGTAGTTGTTGCCGAGCTGCCCGGCCAGCACGGGGTTGAAGGTGACGGAGTTCTGCGCCGCGACCGGGTCCGGCCGCATCCCGCGCTGGGTGAACCCGCCGTCGTAGGTGGGCGGGCGGAGGGAGGCGAACAGCTCGGGCTCGACGGTCGGGCGGGGGACGTAGAGCGGGTCGTACAGGTCCATCTTGAAGCTGATCGGGCGGCCCGAGATCAGCGCCATGCGGACGCCGTTCCAGTCCTCGTCGGTCGTGTTCTCGACGATCGCCCACCCCTGCAGGTACGGCTTCGCACCCTTGCCCTGCGCGTCGAGGTCACGACCGCGCCGACGGCCCAGAACCAGCCCGGCAAGCTGACGGGCGCCATCGTCGGCATCGAGTTGCAGGCCGTGGCGGTCGGCACGGCGCAGATGCCGGTGCAGGTGCTGAACCTGTGGTGTGCCGAGGGCATGC
>JAFKFQ010000006.1 GCA_017308215.1 bacterium
GGAGTGGGGAGTGAGGAGTGAGGAGTGAGGAGAGGAAGAGGCGATCATGCTGATCGAGTCGCATACCCAGCTCGACGTGTACAAGAAGGCGTTCGACGCCGCGATGGATTGGTTCGAGGTGTCGAAGGGGTTCCCGCGGGAGGAAGTCTACTCGCTGACCGACCAGGGCCGGCGGGCGTCGCGCTCGGTGTGCGCAAACCTGGCTGAGGCGTGGCGGACGCGACGGTACGAGGCGGCATTCGTCGCCAAGATCACCGACGCCGAGGGTGAGGCCGCGGAGGTCCAGACCTGGACCGCGTTCGCCGTCCGGTGCGCCTACCTCAATCCGACGAAGGGGGCCGCCTTACACGCCACTTACGAAGAGGTCATCCGCATGCTCGTCGCCATGCGCTGCCGCCCCGAAAAGTGGGTGATCACGACGCCGAAGACGTAATCCCCTCTCCTCACTCCCCTCTCCTCACTCCCCTCTCCTCACTCCCCTTTCTCCTCACTCCCCTCTCCTCACTACTTCGGCCGCCGGTAGAACCGGTTCGCCACCAGCCCCTCGACCGCCAGGAGCAGCAGCACGAGGATCAGCAGCCACGGGAAGAGTTCCACCGGCGTGCGCAGCGTGTCGGTGCCCTCCAGCGCCTCCTTCAGGTCCAGGTCGCGGCCCACGGGGATGACGCTCCCCGCCCCGGTCACGTCCTCGATCCCCTCGACCGGCACCTTGTCCAGCGTGCTCTCGTCGGCCGGGATGTCGAGGCTGAACCCCTCGCGCCAGTCCGGGTTTGGGCCGGTCAGCGTGTAGTTCCCCGGCGTGTTCGTCCGCGGCGGGCCGAACCGCACCTCCGCCTGCCGCTCCGTCGGCTTGACCGCCGCCTCCGCCACCGGGATGCCGGGGCCGTCGAGGACGAGGTTGTCCTTCTTCCCCGCGAGGAGCTTGGTGATCGGCAGCGTGACCGTCTGCCCCGTCTCGAAGTTGAACCGCGCGTCGTCGCGCCCGCCGGCGGCGTAGCGCAGGAGCATGTCGGGGAACACCACCGCCCACGACGTGCCGGTCCAGTAGTCGTTGAACTGCGGGTACGCCTTCTCCATCATCGGCGTCGTGAGCTGGATCACCCGGCCGCGCGCCGCCTGGTCCTTCGCGCCGCGGACCGCGCGCTCCAGCACCGCCGGGCGGCGCTTCGCCGGGTCGTCGTTGTCGTCGTACCGGACGACTACTTGCCCCTCGGGCAGCGGCTCGACCTCCCAGTACCCCGTCGCCCGGCGCGGGTCGCGGAAGACGTCCACGGCCCCCGCCTGCCGCCACTTCAGCATCGGCGCGAGCATCGCGTGGGCGAACGCCCGGTCGTCGGTGCCGGCGAACACGTCCCACACGACGCCGCGGCGGCGGTCCTTCGCCTTCGGGTCTTTCGGCGCCTCGAACGCGTCGCGCGTCTCGATCAGGCCCTTGTACGCCCCCGGCAGCAGCTTGTTCGCCGCCTCCACCTTCGTCGGGTCGTACCCGGCGAGGGTCCCCATCCGCTCCGGGTCGCCGGGGACGACGAGCAGCTTGCCGCCGCCCTCGACGTACTTCAGCAGCCGGCCCCAGAGCGGGTCGTCGGCCGGCTCCGCCGGGTTGCCCACGCCGAACAGCGTGACCGCCTCGTACCCCTGGAGGTCGCCGCCCTTCGCCCGCAACTGCTCGGGCGTGACCGTCTCGTTGGCGAACTCCTTGACCTCGTTGATCGCCAGGTCCCAGAACACCGCCTCCTCGGGGTCGGCGGCGACCGTCAGGACCTTCCGCGCCTCGGCGACGCGGAAGGTGAGGTAGCGGGCGTTGTCGGCGGCGAGCGCGTCCTTCGTCGGCAGCTCGAACTTGACCTGATAGAGCCCCGGCTTCAGGTCGCGGAACTCGAACCCGAGCGTCCGCGTCTGCCCCTTCGGTACGGCGACTTCCTTGCGGACCGGGCGGCCGTCGCCGAGCGTGGCGTTGACCGGCACCGTCAGGTCGTCCGGGCCGACGACGCCGACCGTGACCGTGACGCCGACCGGCACCCCGGCGGAGACGACTTGCGCCTTCCCCTCGGTCATGCCGGCGGCGAGCAGCGCGACGTTCGCCGGCGCCTCCACCCCGACGTCGACGACCGCGTGGATCGGCTTCGGGTCGGGCACGCCGTCGCGCTGCTTCTTCAGGTCGTCGGCGTGGGTGGCGTCCCACGAGGCGGCGGCGCGGTCGGTGAAGACGGCGACGAGCCGCGGCAGGGGGCCGCTGCCTTCGCTCTCGGCGTCCACGGTGCCGAGGAGCCGGTACGCGATGGCGAGGCCGGACGTGACCGGGCGCGACGGCCCGGCGGGGGCGCCGGTGGCGTTGGCCTTCTTGCCGCGCTCGGCGAGGTCGCGGAGCTTGGCCCGGGCGTCCGCCTCGCTCGGCAGCCAGTCGCCGGTGGAGTCGCCCGTCTCCACGACCGCGACGCGCGAGCCGGTCGGGAGCGAGTTCAGCAGCTCGTTGGCGCGGCGGGTGGCTTCTTCGAGGCGCGTCTTCCCCTCGCCGTCGGCGTAGCCCATGCTGGGGCGCGTGTCGATAACGAGGACGACGGCGACGGGCTGGTCGCCGCTGAGGTTGATGAACCCGGTGCTGAGGACGGTGGGCTGGTAGAGGGTGAGCGCGAACAGGGCGATGAGGAGCATGCGCA
>JAFKFQ010000461.1 GCA_017308215.1 bacterium
TAGAAGAGTTCCGCCTCGGTCACGCGCACCCGCAGCACCACATCGGGGATGAAACTCCCGTCCTTCTTCTCGGTCCGCGACGTGGCCTCGCACTTCAGCAGCACCGCCGCGTGGCAGCGGGCGCGCGTCTCGCCGCTGTATAGCCGGTTGCCGTTCCGCCACAGCTGCTGGTTGAACTTGATGGCGCAGTCGGCGCCGACCATCGCCGTGAACGTCGCCCGCCCCGGCTCCGGGTACGCCGCCTCGGTGATGCCGAGCGCCACCGACTGCGGGTTCGGCACGCGGATCTCGACCTTGCGCCACGTCCCGTCGTTGCGCATCCCGCGCAGTTGCTCGGTGCGGAGCCGCAGCCCGTTGCGGTGGAACTTCGTGCCGACCACGCCCTCTTCCTGCCGGCCCCACCCATCGGACGACGTGACGAGTGGGTCGGGGAGGTTCTTGAGCATCAGCCCGCGGAGCGTCGTTTCGAGCGCCTTCACGTCGGCCGGGTCGGGGCGCTTCGTCGCCGCCTCGACCGGCACCTGCGCGCGGGCGACGGCCGGCACCGGGGTCGCCGGGCGGTACGAAGCGCACCCGGCGGCCAGCGCGGCGAGGAGCACGGCGGGGCGGGTCACGGTCGGCCTCCGGGGCGACACCGCGATTATTCGGCCGGGCCGGCGACGCACCAGCCCGCGACCGACGAACGCCGGTTGTACCGGAACGTGCGCCACTCGCACAACCGCTACCGCTTTCCCAGCCGCCCCGACCTCACGCCGCGCGGGCACGCGCTGGCCGCCGGGGCGGGCGCTGGTACGCTCAACACCATGACCAAGCTCATCCTCGGCAGCCGCAACAAGAAGAAGCTCCGCGAGATGCTCGACCTGCTCGGCGATCTCGGGCTCGACCTCTCCGACCTGACGCCGTACCCGGATGCCCCCGAGGTCGCCGAGACCGCCGGCACGTTTGTCGGCAACGCCACGCTCAAGGCGACGACACTCGCGCCGGTGCTACGGGCGTGGGTCATCGGTGAGGACAGCGGCCTCGTCGTCCCCGCGCTCGGCAGCGACCCGGGCGTCGATTCGGCCCTCTACGCCGGCAAGCACGGCGACGACGCCGGGAACAACGCCAAGCTCCTCGCCGAGTTGGCGAAGCTTCCGCCGGGTGCCGACCGCAGCGCTTACTACATCAGCACGGCGGTCCTGTCCGACCCGACCGGAAAGGTGGTGGCGACGACAGAAGGGCGCTGTCACGGTGTCATCGTGGACGAACTCCGCGGCGCCGGTGGGTTCGGCTACGACCCACTGTTCCTCGTGCCCGAGTACGGAAAGACGTTCGGCGAACTGCCGCCCGAGGTGAAGCAGGCGATGAGCCACCGGGCGAAGGCGTTCGCCCAGCTGCGGCCGGCGCTGGAACGGCTCGGCCGAAGGCCGCCCGTATGAACGCGGTGCTGTACCTCTTCGGCGGCGGGGGCGCGTTCTTCGTCGGCGTCGCGCTCGTCCTCGCCGGCATCGCGATCTTCGCCGTGCAGCGCTCGCGCGTGGTCGCCACCCTGCTCGCCGTCGTCGGCCTGATCCTCATCGCCTTTTCGGCAATTCCGTTGCCGTACTGGCTCTACGGGCTGGCCGGTGGGGTCAGCGTGCTGTGGCTCGCTGCGGAGCGATCCGGCGGCCGGTTGCGGTCCCGGCGGGGCTGGCTCCGGGACGCTGGCGCCGGGATCTGGCTTGCGGCAGTCGCGGTCGAGTTGCCGCACCACATCCTCCCGGCGGTGCCGCCCACCGGGGACCGTCCGACCCTCCACGTCATCGGCGACTCGCTCGCCGCGGGGACCGGCAGCAAGCAGGAGGAGACGTGGCCGCGTCGGCTCGCCCGGGTTCACGGGATCGAGGTCGTGGACCTGTCCCGCGTCGGAGCGACCACAATCTCCGCGCTGGGGCAGGCCGAGAAGTTGCCCGCGGACGGCGGCGTCGTGCTGATCGAGATCGGCGGTAACGACCTGCTCGGGCCGACCTCGGCGGCCGACTTCGACCGCGACCTGGGCGAACTGCTGGCCCGGGTGTGCCGGCCGGGGCGCGCGGTGCTCATGGTCGAGCTCCCACTGCCGCCGCCGTGCAACGGGTTCGGCCTCGCGCAGCGACGGCGGGCGGCGGAGCACGGCGTCGCGCTGATCCCGCGGCGCGTGCTCATGGGCGTGCTGACCGCGGACGACACGACCACCGACGGCCTCCACCTCACGCCAGCGGGGCACGGGCGGATGGCGGACGCCCTGTGGGACGCGATCCGGCCGGCATACGGGCATTAAATCTGGAGCGATTGTTAGACTTCAGGTGCTCGGCCGCGGCGGGTTCTGGGTCGTCTTTCGAGCGTTCGACGACGTGCTCCAGCGCGTGGTCGCACTCAAGGTGCTGGTCCCGGCGATCGCCGCCACCTCGCCGGCCCGGAAGCGGTTCCTCCGCGAGGCGCGGTCGTCCGCGAAGGGCCGGCACGAGAACGTCGTGCAGGTGTACGACGTCGGCGAGCAGCCGCTGCCGTACATCGTGATGGAGTTCATCCCCGGCGAGACCCTCCAGCAGCGGCTCAACCGGACCGACCCGCTGGAAGTGCCGGAGATCGTCCGGCTCGGCCGGCAGGTCGCCGAGGGGTTGGCCGCCGCCTACGCCACCGGGCTCGTCCACCGCGACGTCAAACCGGGCAACGTGCTCATCGAGACCGGCACCCGCGAGCGGGTGAAGCTCACCGACTTCGGTCTCGCCCGTACCGCCGACGACGTCAGCCTGACCCTGAGCGGCGAGCTGGCTGGTACGCCGATGTACATGGCCCCGGAGCAGGCCCAGGGCGGCACGCTCGACCACCGGGCCGACCTGTTCAGCCTCGGGAGCGTGCGGTGGCGCCGCAGCCGGCGCCCGCGCCGCCGAAAGCGGTGGAGTCCCCCGTACCGCCGTCCGTCGCCCCCGCCGCCGTGGGTGGTGCTGCGACCCGTCGAGATGAAGTTGGACGGCGGCGCGATGCTGACGCTCCAAAAGGACGGATCGGTCCTCGCCAGCGGGACGCACCCGGCGCAGGACGTGTACACGCTCACCGCCCGCGAGCTCCCCGCCCGGATCACCGCACTCCGGCTCGACGTGCTGCCGCACGAATCGCTCCCGCAGAAGGGGCCGAGCCGGCGCGAGAACGGCGAGTTCGTCCTGACGACGATCCAGTCCGAACTCGTCCCGCCCGGCTTCCCCGCCGAACCGCGGGCGCTGAAACTCGCCCGGGCGACGGCGGACAACAGTCGCGGCGACGACCGCCACGTCCACTTCGCCATCGACGCCGCCGACATCACCGGCTGGGTCACCGAGGTCGGTCAACCGCACTACGCCGAGTTCAGGTTCGCCGAGCCGGTCGCCGTGCCGCCGGGGCGGTGCTGCGGTGATGCTGGAGTTCAAGCACGAAGACTTCCACCACGCACTCGGCTGCTTTCGACTGTCGGCGAACCCGAACCACTGAGGGGGCCGTCGGAACGACCGGACGTCGCGGCAGGAGTTTCGAGGGGATTTGCCACAGGCCGCGTTCGCGCCGCCGGCCGCGGCGGGGATAATATCCCGGCCCGCCCTCACGGCCCCGGTGCCCGATGTCGCTCCGCGAACTCCAGTCCGACATCGGCGCCTTCCGCCACTACCTCCGCGCCGAGCGCGGCATGGCGGACAACACCGTCCAGGCCTACGGCCGCGACCTGGAGCGGTTCGCCAAGTGGTGCGCCCTTGTGCGCTACGCCGACTACACCACGCCCACCCTCAAAGACCTCGCCCGCTACCTCGCGTTCCTGCACGACGAACAGCTCGCAGTCCCGAGCATCGCCCGGCACCTCGTCTCGCTCAAGATGTTCTACCGCTTCCTCAAACTCGAAGAAAAAGCCGACGCGGCGGCGGTCGATCTACTCGCGTCGCCGAAGCTGTGGGAGCGCATCCCGTCCGTTCTGCCACCGAACGCCGTGGACGAGCTGCTCAAAGCACCGCAGCCGGGCGACCGGTTCTTCCTCCGCGACCGCGCCCTCCTCGAGACGCTGTACGCCACCGGCTGCCGGGCGTCGGAGGTGGTCGGCCTCAAGCTCGCGGACGTGTACCTCGACGCCGGCTTTCTGAAGTGCTTCGGGAAGGGGAGCAAGCAGCGCGTGGTGCCGATCGGCCGCCCGGCGGTTGCGGCGCTGCGGGCGTACCTCGCGGAGGGGCGGACGGCGAAGCCGGCGGACGGGCCGGAGCTCGTGTTCGTCAGCAAGTCCGGCCGCCCGCTCGACCGTATCTTCCTGTGGGGGCTGGTGAAGAAGTATTGCAAGCGAGCCGGCCTGCCGGCGACGACCAGCCCGCACACGTTGCGGCACAGCTTCGCCACCCACGTTCTCGCCGGCGGCGCCGACCTGCGGAGTGTGCAGGAGATGCTCGGCCACGCCTCGATCAGCACGACGCAGCACTACACCCACGTCGACCGCGACCGGTTGAAGGCGATCCACAAGCAATTCCACCCCCGCGGCGATGCCGCGAAGCCCGCCGACGGTGCCGCGTGACCGGGCTGTTCAGCCGGCCTCATGTGGGTGCGGCGTACGGCGGGGTCGGGCTCTCGCTGGGAGTGCCAAGCGGGCCACGGCCTAACGGCCGCCGACCTCAGAAGACACGACTTCGCCAGAATGGCGATTGCCTCATCACGCCATCGGTGCCACTTATTCCGCAAGATCGATTTGGATAGCCACTTGTGGCGAGTCGAGAGCCTCGCGAGTGTTCGGCTGAAGATGAAAAAGTAGTGAGTTGTCGCGGCAGTTCCGGATTTCATGCGTTCGGCGCGACTCGGTTTACGCCCTGTTAAGTACAGGGCACGTGTCGTATTGCCCAGCCGCCGGAGTGTCGCCGTGACTTCGAGCCCGCCGCCCACGCCCGCCGTCCCGAAATACCTGGACGTGTCCGAGGCGCTCGAAGCCGAAATCCTGAAGGGCCGCCGGGACGACGGGAAGATGCCGAGTGTCCGCTGGGTGGCGCGGCACTTCGGCGTGTCGGCGGTGACCGCGTCGCGGGCGCTACAGGTACTCCGCGACAAGGGGTTGGTCCGCACGGTCGAACGGTCCGGGTGCTTCCGAGTGGCCGACCGGTGGGCGCTCGTGCTGCGGACCACCGCCGGTCCGTGGCAGCCCGGCACCCGGGCGATGACCCTGGCCGGGTTCGAGGCGCTCGCCTGTCGCCAGCCGATGCACCTCGAAGCCGACCTGTTCCCGCTCGGGCCGGAGGTGACGCTCCCGCAGGTCGCGGCGGCGGTCTACGAGGCGAAGGGGCGCGGGGTGAAGGGCGTGTTTCTCCTCCCGTCGCGCGCCAGCGCCGCCGAAACCGTGATCGACGAGGCGGTGGTCACCGCCTGCCGGGCCGAGGGGCTGCCGGTGGTGCTGCTGGAGCGGAACCTGCGCGGCACCGGCCGCCCGCTCGAGGCCGACCTGGTGGCGGTGGACGACATCGACGGCGCCGCCCGCGCCACCCGTCACCTCCTCGACCTGGGGCGGAAAAAGGTGGCGGTGGCGGTGGCGTCGCCGACCAGCAGCCACCACGACCGGATGGCCGGTTACCTGGTGGCGCTGCACGAGGCCGGTCTGGGGGCGGCGTCGGTGGTGCTCAACCAGCCGGACGGGGCGACGCCCGCCGAGTCCGCCGCCCGGCTCGCCGACGAGGTGCAGAAGTGGAGGCTCGACGGGGTGGTGTGCTACGCCGACTACGCCGCGGCGGGGCTGATCGCCGAGTTGCAGGTGCGGGGGGTGGCGGTGCCGCGCGAGGTGGCGGTGGTCGGGTTCGACGACTGCCCGGCCGGGCCGGTGACGGTGGGGGTGACGACCTACGCCTACCCGGCCGAGGGGATGGCCGAGCAGGCGATCCGGCTGATGAAGGAGCGCCTCGTTGATTCGGCCCGCCCGCCGGTGAAGGTGGTGGTGCCGGGTCAGCTCATCGTGCGCGAGAGCACGACGGGGTGATGGGTTCTGGGGGTTTTACCCTTTCGGGGTAAAACCCCAGGCACGACGCTACTTCTTCTCCCCCTTCACCGCCGCCAGTACCGGGCGCACGTCCGTCTCGTTCACCGACACGAACGCGAACGACTTCGCCACCTTCCCCTTGTCGGCCACCACCACCGTCACGTGCGCGTCGGCGTTGATGCCCCACCCGTTCGGGCCGGACTTCTCCCCGTCCGCCGCGGCGATGGCGGTGTTCTCCAGCTTGATCGACATCTGCACCCGCGGCAGGTAGTCCTTGTTCTTGGCGAACGCCTCCTTGTCGCCGATCCACACCGCCACCACGCCCGCCTTCTCGTTCGCCTCCTTCACCTTCGAGTCGAGCACCTTGATGAACCGCGCCGCCGGGCGGCCGAAGTGCTCGGACTGCACGAACAGGTACACCGTCGGGTCGTCCTTCCGCTCGGCCGCGAAATCGGCCTCCTTCCCCTCCACGCTCCCGACGAGGCCGAACGCCTTCAGCGCCATCACCTTCTCGCCGGCCTTCGGGCCGGAGTCCACGTCCTGCGCCGAGCCGGATGCCACCAGCACAAGGGCCGTAAACGCTGCCACGCCGAACCTGGTCACGGGTCGTCCTCCGGGGTCACGGTGAGCGGGTATTCAGGGATTGCGAGTCCGAGTGTGGGGATCGCCTGGAGCCGCCGCCAGCCGCGCGTCACACGGCGTTCTTCCTCGGCGACGAACGCGGGGTCGAGTGCCGCCTTGTCGAACGGGCCGGGGCAGGGCGCCGGCTCGAACGCGGGGTCGGTGACGAACGGCGCGAGCGCCGGGTTGCAGCGCAGGTGCCGCTCCGGGAGTCGGTGCAGTAGCTCCAGCGGCACCTCGCCGAGGACGTAGCGCAGGTACAGGTCCGAGTCGGTGACCGCGTCCACGTCGCGGCCGCACACCTCACACCGGTACCCCTCGTCGCACCGCGCCACGCCGCCCTCCTTGATCCCCGAACATATGATAAACGGAATGCCCCGGCTTCCGGGGACAAGAAGACGAGGCCCACGCCGGGGCGCAAAGCCGCAAAGAAGAAGTCGGATTTCTTCGCGCTTTGCGCCCCGGCGCGAACTCTCTGGCCGAGGTATTCCCGTGCCGCTCCCGATCGTCGCCGTCGTCGGCCGCCCGAACGTCGGCAAGTCGTCGCTGTTCAACTGGCTCGCCGGGCGGCGCATCAGCATCGTGGACCCGACCGCCGGCGTCACCCGCGACCGGGTCTCGACCGTCGTCGAGGTCGGCGACCGGTTCTTCGAGTTGATGGACACCGGCGGGATGGGCATCCAGGACAAGGACAACCTCCCCGAGGACGTGGAGCGGCAGATCCGCGTCGCCATCGAGCAGGCCGCGGTCGTGATCTTCCTCGTGGACGTGCGCGACGGCATCGTGCCGCTCGACGAGGAAGTCGCGCGCCGGCTGCGGACGGTCGGCAAGCCGGTGGTGTTCGCGGCGAACAAGGCGGACACCGACAAGCTCGGCACGCTCGGCGGCGAGTTCAACCGGCTCGGGTACGGCGACCCGGTCCGCGTCAGCGCCGAGCAGAAGCTCGGTCGGCAGGAGCTGCTCGAGGCCGTCCTCGCGGTGCTCCCGCCCGACACGGGCGAACTCCCGCCGTCCGACCCGACGCTCAAGATCGCCATCGTCGGCCGGCGGAACGTCGGCAAGAGCACGTTCATCAACAGCCTCGCCGAGGGCGAGCGGGTGATCGTGTCGGAGGTGCCCGGCACCACCCGCGACAGCATCGACGTGCGGTTCGAGCGCGATGGCAAGGCGTTCCTCGCCATCGACACCGCCGGGGTGAAGAAGCGGACGAGCATCGCCGACGACATCGAGTTCTACAGCACGCACCGGGCCGAGCGGTCGATCCGGCGGGCCGACGTGGTGCTCCAGTTCTTCGACGCCCGCCACCGCGTCGGCCGGGTGGACAAGCAGCTCGCCGGGTACATCGTGGAGAACTACAAGCCGGCGATCTTCGTCGTCAACAAATGGGACCTGGTGAAGGAGGCGATGACGACGGAGAAGATGGGCGAGTACATCCGGGCGATGTTCCCGATGCTCGACCACGTGCCGATCGCGTTCGTGACCGCGAAGAGTGGGAAGAACGTGCTGCGCCTGTTGCAACTGGCGGTGCAGCTGCACAAGCAGGCGGGGGAGCGGGTGAGCACCGGCGACCTGAACCGGGTGATTCGCCACGCGGTCGAGCTGAGCCCGCCGCCGCTGAGCGGGAACCGGGCGCCGAAGGTCTTCTACGCGACACAGGTGGGCACCCACCCGCCGACGATCGTGCTGTTCACGAACGGCCCGGAGAACTTCGAGGACACCTACGTCCGCTACCTGACGAAGGCGCTGCGCGAGAACTTCGCGTTCTCCGAGGTGGCGCTGAAAGTGGTCCTCCGCGCCCGCGGCGAGGGGCCGGTCCGCGCCGCCGATGTGCAGGCCGAGGTGGAGTTCGGCGAGGAGCCCCCGGAGGAGGTGCCGGTGCTGCGGGCGCCGAAGAGGCCGGAACCCGAACCGGAGCCGGAGCCGAAGCCCGCCCCACCGCCGAAGAAGAAGCGGAAGCCGAAGGAGCCGGGGACGTGGGAGCTGTGAGGGCTGTTTGGTTTTCAGCCCGGAGGGCGCCTGTCATAGCCCAGGGCGGAAGCCCTGGGCGGGCGCCGGCAGTGTCACGGGTGCGTCACCCCCACGCGCTTCGCCGCAGGCCGCCCGGGGTTGCCACCCCGGGCTAGCGAAGGCGCCCTCCGGGCTCAAACCCAGCGCTGCCGAACCAACTGCTTTGCCCTCTGCCGTCTTCAACCCCCGAACCCGCGGCTACAATTCCTTGTCATTCCGCCGCCCCCTCCATCGCCCGACCCGGACCCCATGCCGACCCCGCTCGAACTCTACACGGCCGACCACAAGTACCTCCTCGACGCCACCGCGAAGGCCGCCGGCATCGACGACCCGGTCTCCGTCCAGCTCGATGCGTACTTCCACCCGGTCCTGACGAAGGCGACGCGCGGGCCGATCGTGCCCGTCGACGACGTACTCGTCCGCGACTGGGACCGCGACCACACGAAGACGTGGCCGGGGATCAAGTTCGGCATCCGCACCTACACCCTCGGCGGGGTGCGGTTCGCTCGCTGCTGCTGTACGTTCCACTCCGACCTGTACGACTACGCCTACGACTTCGTCGCCGTCGCGCGGATGGACTACCTGAAGTTGTTCCGCCTCGCGGTGCAGGCGAAGCGCGAGTCGGCGAAGCAGGGACTGCCGCCGGTCCTGCCGCCCGAACACCTCGAAACCCTGCGCCAGAACACGCTCGGCTACCTCGACCGCACGAACCTGCGCCGCATCAAGGAGCTCGGCGGCCGGGCCAAGCGCGGGCTGCTGCTGACCGGCCCGCCCGGCAACGGCAAGACGAGCGCGTGCCGCTGGCTGTGGCAGGAGTGCCTGCGGCTGCGCTACGAGTACAAGATGGTGACGCCCGACGCCTACCGCGCCGCCCGGAGTTCCGGCAACCCGGTGCAGGCGGTGAAGGAGCTGTTCACCGTGGACCGCCGCGGGCTGGTGTTCTTCGACGACATGGACATCGCCCTGCGCGACCGCAACACGGTCCACGAGACGGACGACCAGGCGGTGTTCCTGAGCGCCCTCGACGGCATCGAGGTGAACGAGGGGGTGGTGTACGTGTTCACCACGAACTGCTCGCTGGATCTGATCGACCCGGCGTTCAAGCGGCCGGGGCGGATCGACCTGGTGCTCCACTTCCACGCCCCGGACGCGACGCTGCGGCGGGAGCTGATCGACCGCTGGCACGCCGACGTGAAGGCCGGCATCGACGTGGACGCCGCCGTGCGGCAGACGGAGGGGTACAGCTTCGCCGAGGTCGAGGAGCTGAAGAACCTGCTCATCCTGAACTTCATCGAGGGGAACGGCTGGGACTGGGGCTGGGCGATGACGCAGTTCGGTCTGAACCGCCAGGAGCTTGCCAGCCGGGCCGCGGTACGGCACGTCGGGTTCGGCGTCGCCGAGCAGTCGCGGAACGGGTTCTGAGTTTTTCCGGCGAGCGGCGGGCCGGCCCGCGTCGATTCTGGTATCGGCGGGACCGGCATGTACCCGCGGGCCGGTTCCCCTTCACGCCCGCGGCCGGTGTCCTATCCTGTCGTCGTCCCCCGCGGCGTCGCCGCCGGGCCACTGGGGTTCCGCGATGCGCTCCCGCCTCAACGACCTCCTCGCCCGGCTGCGCCCGACGCACTACGGCCGCCGCCCGCCGCTCGTCCTCCTCAACGGCCTCGCCGAACAGGCCGAGTCGTGGTACCGCAACCGCAAGTTCTGGTCCCGGTACTTCGAGGTGCTCGCCCCGAACATCCTCGTCTACGAGGGTGGGTCGCTGCACGAACGGATCAAGAGCAAGGAGCCGGTCACGGTCGAGTACCTCGTCGGCCAGCTTCACACCTATCTCACACAGTTCGTTCAAAACCCGCCCTACCATATCGTGTCGAGCAGCCTCGGCGGGAAGGTGGCGGTGGAGTTCGCGGTGAAATACCCGGAGCTCGTCGACCGCCTCATCCTCCTGTGCCCGTCCGGGATGGGCGACACCGAGCAGCTGCCGATCATGGAGGGGCTCGGCGGGCGCGGCGCGAACGCGATGGTCAAGAGCGTCTTCTACAACCCCCGCAAGAACGTCGACGCCGAGGTGGTCGGGTACTACAAGGGGCGGTTCGACAGCAAGCGGTGGAAGCTCGGGTTCGTGAAGACCGTCCGCGGCACACTGGAGCACACCGTCCGCGACAAGCTGAAGGACGTGAAGTGCCCGACGCTGCTCGTGACCGGCCAGGAGGACAAGGTGTGCTGCCCGCGGACGGCCGGGGAGGCGGCCCGGGAGCTGCCCAACGGCGTGTTCCTGGCGCTGCCCAAGTGCGGGCACGCCCCGCAGATCGAGAAGGCGTGGAAGGTGAACCGGCTGGTCGTACACTTCCTCAGCACGCCGAACCCGACCGCCGCCCCGACGTGGCCCCAGTTATTCCTCTCGAAGCCACCCCGACCCCGAGCCACGTGATGCCGCACAACGCCGCGCCCGCCGAGGCCCGCACCCGGCCCCACGCCCCGCCCCCCGCCCCGTCGGGCGCGACCGGCCCGGACTGGTGGCTGATGATGCGCGCCTTCCTCACGAAGGGCCGGTCGATCGCGTCGTTCTCGCCGAGCTCGCGGTTCATGGCCCGGTCGATGCTCAACGGCATCGACTTCGATAGCGCCCGCTGCATCGTCGAACTCGGCGCCGGCACCGGGCCGATCACGGCCGAGATCGCCCCGCGCCTCCGGCCGCACACGAAGTTCCTGGCCGTCGAACTCGACCCGGTGCTGTGCGCCCGGCTGAAGGCCCGCTTCCCGCACCTCGACGTGGTGCAGGGCGACGCCTGCCAGCTCGACAAGCTCCTCGCCGAGCGCGGCATCCCGCAGGTGGACCACGTCCTCAGCGGCCTGCCGCTGCCGTCGTTCCCCGCCGACCTGCGCGACACCGTCCTCGCCACGTCGTCGCGGGTGTTGAGCCCGACCGGCTCGTTCCGTCAGCTCACCGTGATGCCGCTGGTCTACTACAAGCTCTACCGCCGCTACTTCGACGACGTGCGGTTCCGCTTCGTGCCCGCCAACCTGCCGCCCGGCGGCGTCTACGTCTGCCGCGGCTACCGGGCGTGACGCCGTTTCGCGGCGAGGATTCGGGATTCAGGGAGCAGACGAAGCCTTGAGCCAACCCGGCCCGCGTCTCCGGCTTCCCTGAATCCCGAATCCTGACCCCCCCGAATCCTCCCGATGGACCGCACCGCCTTCCTCGCCCCGCTCGCCGGCAGCCGGCTGGTCCGCCGCGCCGCCGACGCCGGGTTCGTCCGCTACGCCCACGCCCGCGCCGCCCACCTCGACCGACTCGACGCTGGCCGCCACCAGCACGCCACGCTGCTCAATCTCGTCCGCCACGCCCGCCATACCCGCTTCGGCCGCGATCACGCCTTCGACCGCATCTCGTCCGTCGCCGACTACCAGGCGCGCGTCCCCGTGCGCGGCTACGAGTTCTTCTGGGACGCGTACTGGAAGGCGACCTACCCCTACCTCGACGACGTGACGTGGCCGGGGAAGGTGCCGTACTACGCACTCTCCAGCGGCACCACGAGCGGCACGACGAAGTACATCCCGGTGACGCGGGAGATGGTGGCGAGCAACAAGAAGGCAGCGTACACCACGACGGCGCTGTTCCGCCACGCCCGGCCCGACGCGAAGGTGTTCACCGGCAAAATCTTCTTCCTCGGCGGCAGCACCGACCTGCGAAAGCAGACCGACGGCAGCCTGGCCGGCGACCTGAGCGGGATCGCGGCGAAGGAGGTGTACGACTTCATGCGGCCGTACACGTTCCCGCCGCAAGAACTCACCCTGATGACCGACTGGGAGCAGAAGGTCACCCGCTTCGCCGAACTGGCCGCCCGCGAGCCGATCACCACGATCAGCGGCGTCCCGGCGTGGATGCTGGTGCTGTTCGACCGGCTCAAGCGAGTGACGGGGAAGTCAACGGTCGCGGAGGCGTGGCCGGACCTGCGGCTGGTCATCCACGGCGGCACGAAGTTCGACCCGTACCGCGGCCTGTTCCGCAAGGAGATCGGCAGCGACGCGGTCGGGTTCTGCGAGGTCTACCCCTGCTCGGAGGGCTTCATCGCCACCGAAGACCCGCGCTACCAACTGCTCCGCATCGTGCCCGACCACGACATCTTCTTCGAGTTCGTACCGGTCGATCAGCTCGGCAAGGACTTCCCCGAGCGGCACACGCTCGCCACGGTGGAAACCGGCGTGCAGTACGCGGTGGTGCTGACGACGTGCGCGGGGGTGTGGTCGTACCTGGTGGGCGACACGGTGGCGTTCGAGCGCCGTGACCCGCCGCTGATCCGCTTCACGGGGCGCACCAAGTACTTCCTGTCGGCGTTCGGCGAGCACCTGATCCAGGAGGAGGTCGAGAAGGGGATGGCGGCCGCCGCCCGCGCGGCGGGGGTGGACGTGCTCGACTTCCACGTCGGCCCGGTGTTCCCGCCCGACCCGCGCACGCCGGGTCACCACTTGTACCTCGCCGAGTACGCTGGCGCGGTGCCGGACCTGGCAGCGTTCGCCGCCGCCCTCGACGCCGAGCTGAACAGCCTGAACGAGGACTACGCCGCCCACCGCGTCGGCGACCTGACGATGCTGTTGCCGCGGGTGTTGCCGGTGCGGCGCGGCGGGTTCGACGCCTGGATGAAGTCGCGCGGCAGGTACGGCGGCCAGAACAAGGTGCCGCGGATGGACAACACCGGCGCACTGACGGCGGACCTGCGAGCGTGGTTCGAGGGCGGTGGCTGGCTGGCGTGACGGGCAGGGTTTGGCAGGTGTCTGCGTGAGATCTTGCTTACCGAGTTCGCGCACTGCTGGTGCGCCCGGGATGCCCTTGAACGCCTTCCACCCGGATGAGTGCCGGGGGGACGTCCGGCACGACGGGTACGGGGCGCACCGGCCATGTCACGGAACCTGAAACGAGACTAACGCTCGCCGACCGAAGGCGAACGGCACACGCCGCCGGGCTTGCGGGCGCGCCACACGAGGTAGCGCATCGACCCGGTGCGGTAGGCGAGCCAGATGCGGCCGAGGCTGAGGAGGAAGTCGCGGTTGCGGCTCGCGGCGCTGAACAGGTACGCCCGCGACTCACGCTCGGTGAACAGCTTCGCCACCGTTCGCCGCAGGCAGATGCCCCACGTCGCGCGGACCTGCCGGCTGACGTCCGTTGCCGCTTCGACCGCGAATCCGGCCGCGCCCAGCAGCGCCCGGTGGTCGGCCTCGGTGCCCATGCCGGGGAGACGGCCCTCGCGGCAGATCGGTTCGAGCAGGTGTCGCCGCTCCCACGCCTTCGCCGGGTCGGCGGCGGTCCACGCGCACACCACCAGCCGCCCGCCCGGCCGCAGTACCCGGAACGCCTCCGCGAACGCCCGCGCCTTGTCGGCCATGTGCTCGGTGCTCTCGATCGCGTAGGCCGCGTCGAACGCCGCGTCCGGCAGGCCGTTGTCGAGCCAGTCGCGCAGCAGGTAGCGCGGGTCGCCGCCGGGCGTTGCGGCGGTCGCGTAGCGATACTGTGCCGGAGTGATGGTGAGCCCGGTCACACGCGCCCCGAACTTCGCGGCGAGGTAGCGGGCGGTGGCGCCGTACCCGCAGCCGATGTCCACGGCCTCGCACCCGGACCGCACGCCGGCCTCGGCCGCGACCAGTTCGACGAGCCGTTCCACGGCCTCCGCCGGCGTCTCGGTCCCGGTCCGCCAGAGCCCGTGGTGGACGTGCTCGCCCCACACCTCGCGGTACACGCGGTCGAGGTCGTCGTAGTGGTCGGCGACGAGCGCCGGCGTGATCGGCCGGGACGAGTGAATCATGCGCGGACCTGCGCAACCGGGCGACTCGGATCGGTATAGCGGAGAACGCGACGAAGGCCGGGTATCATGGGGCACCGGCCGGGCCCCCTCCGGGTGCGTGAGACACCGCCATGAAGACGTGGACGAGTTCGGCGCCGCTCGCGGACCGCTTCGCCGGGTGCCTCCTCGGCCTCGCGGTCGGTGACGCACTCGGCGCGCCGTACGAGGGCTTGACCGGCTTCGACATCTACCACGGGTTCGGCCCGCCGGGGTCGGTCGTCAAGAACCCGTCCGGCGAGCCGCTGTACTACACCGACGACACCGAGATGATGATCGGCGTGGCCGAGACGCTCGTCGAGGCCGGCACCGTCGACGAGCCGCGGCTCGTCCGGGCGTTCGCCGAGAACTACCACCCGGAGCGCGGCTACGGCCAGGGAGCCCGGAAGGTCATCGAGCGGATGTGCCGCGGGAAGGACTGGCGTGCGAAGGCCGCGACGATCTTCCCCGGCGGGTCGTTTGGCAACGGGGCGGCGATGCGCGTCGCGCCGGTCGGGCTGCTGTTCGCTCACGACCCCGACGAGGTGTGGCGGCAGGCGGAGGCGTCGGCCCGGCCGACCCACACCCACCCTGTTGGCATCGAAGGCGCGCAGGTGCTGGCCCTCGCCATCGCCCTCCTGACCCGCACCGACACGTTCGACCGCGCGGCGTTCTTCCGCCCTCTCCGGTCGCGGGTGGTGACGGAAGAATTCCAGTGGCACCTGCGCGTTGCCGCTAAGTTGCGGCTCGGCGACCCGGTGTCCGGCCTCGGTAGCACGCTCCACGCCCACCGCTCGGTCGTGACCGCCCTCGCCTGCTTCGCCAACACCCCGGGCGACTTCGAGAGCGCTGTCGGCCTGGCGATCGGTCTCGGCGACGACACCGACACGGTCGCGGCGATGACCGGGGCACTCGTCGGCGCCTTCGCGGGTCTGGCGGCGGTCCCGCCCGGGTTACTTGCGAAACTGGAAGACGGGCCGGCGAAGGGGCGGTCGCACGTCGCCGCTCTCGCCGCACGGCTGTTCAAACTACACGACGGCCTCCGCACCGCCGGTCCGGCTTGAGGTCGTCGGGTGCCGTCGCCTATCGCACCGACGCCAGGAAGGTGGCGGCCGACGCGCGGAGCGCCTCGGCCTCTTGTGCCCGTCCGGCCTCCGAGGTCAGCCGGTATTGGCCCTCGAACATCAGCAGAACGGCCTTGTCCCGCACCCGCGTGACCGAGACGCCCAGGACGTATGGCCCCTTCGGGCCGGTCGTCTCGCCCAGTGACATCCAGTACGGTTGGCCGTGGTCGTTCACCCTCGACCGCTCGTCGCGGCCGGCGACCGCGGGTGGCGCCATCTTCTTCCCCTTCGCCACGGCGGCGTCGAGCTCGGCGTCGGTCCCGGCCGGGAGTGCCTCCGCGACGATCGCCATCGTCAGTGGCCGGGGGCAGGTGAAATAGCCGAGGACGTTCGGGTTCGGTTGGACGGTCCACCGCTCGGACGGGATCGTCACGTCGATCCCGTGGGTCTCCGAGCGCCACGTCCACGGCGTCCCGCCCGTCGGGACCAGGAGCCGGAATCCCGTCGCCACGATCCCGCCGCCGCACGCCAAATTCGCCAGCCCGAAGAGACACGCGAGCGTCGGGTAGAGCGACACGCCCCCGGGTTCGCGCTTGCGGAGCTGGAACGTCCACCACGCGAGCGCGATCCCGGCTACCGCCAGCAGCACGGTGAGGACACCGGCGCCGGCCAGGAGGCCGGTTTCACCCGGTCGGCTGAACTCGGGAGCCATGAGTGCCGGGACGAACCCGGCGAGCCCGACCGCGGCGGCGATGTACCCGACCCGCTCTGGTCGGCTCTCGGCGGCGCGGGAGCGGACGACCCAGTAGGCGATCAGGGCGACTACGGGAAGGATCAGGCAGACCGGGCCGGGCGACGCGTTCATGACCCCTCCGAAAACTGTGCGCCCGCCGGTCGCTCCACCACGTCACTTCGCCCGCACGTCGTAGCAGAGGAGCGTGCCCATGTCGCGGAGGTAGAAGCCGCCGTTCGCCACCACCGGGTGCGGCCACGCCAGCGTCTTGCCGTGGTCGGGCTGCTTGAACCGGCCGTGCTCGCGGTACTCCGTCGGGCTCGGCTCGACCAGCGCCACGTCGCCGGCGTGCCCGCGGGCGTAGATCCGACCGTCCGCGTAGCACACCGACGCCGCCCCCACCCCGCGTTCGGTCCACTTCACCTTGCCGGTGGCGAACTCGGCGCAGAACATCACCTGCCCCGTCCCGTACAGGTGTCCGTCGACCAGCACCGCGCCGCCGATGCTCGGGGCGATCTGCTTGTCGAAGTAGACCTGCTTCGTGTCGACTCCCTTGTCACCGACCTTCAGCTCGACCAGGCCGCCGCCGCTGCGGCTGCCGGCCGTGAACACCTTGTTCCCCTGTACCACCGGCGTCAGGATGTTCGCCCCCGGCTCGACCGTGCCGCCGTACTGCCACAGGTACTTCCCGCTCTGTG
>JAFKFQ010000007.1 GCA_017308215.1 bacterium
GCCCGCCGACCGGGCTCCTGCCGGAACCGCCGGGCGGGCTCCCGCCGGACACGAAGCTCCACGCCGCGCTCCCGACGCCGCCGGCGATCCCGCGGCCGCCGCGCCGCGAGGTGTCGGCGCCGACCCCGCCCCCGCGGCCGCACCGGGCGGTGGTGACCGCCGACGCGGTCCTCGCGTCGCTGGACCACGTGGTGTGGTCGGTGTCGCCGGACGGGCGACTCGTCTTCCTCCTCGGCGGCGCGGTCGAGCGCGTCCTCGGCCGACCGGCCGACGTGTTCCTCGACACGGCCGACGGCTGGGCGCACGCGGTCCCCGAGACCGACCGGCCAGCGCTGCGTGCGGCGTTCGCGCGACTCCCCGAGACCGGCTCGTTCGCCGTCGAGCACCGCGTCGGGGCGAAGCGGGTCGTGTCGCGCGGGCGACTGGTGCGGCGGCCGGACGGCGTGCCGGTCCGCGTAGACGGCACCACGACCGAGGTCGCGGAGTCGGACGCCGGGGCCGAACTGCTGGCGAAACTGGCGGCGGCGGAGGAGCGGCTGCGCGAGGCCGGGCGGCTCGGCACGCTGGGCCGGCTCATGACCGGCGTGGCACACGACTTCAACAACTGCCTCACGGTCATCTCGGGGAACGCGCAACTCCTGCGCGAGTGCCTTCCGCCCGGCGACGCGCTACGCGAGCGGGCCGACGAGATCCTGACCCACGTCGGCTCCGCGGCGGGGGTGACGCGGCAGCTCGTGGCGTTCGGCCGCCCGACCACATCCAACACCGGCCCGACGTGCCCCAACGCCGAGGTCCGCGGGCTCGAACGCCTGCTGCGCCGGCTGGTCGGCAACGACATCACGCTGGACGTGCTGCTGGCGCCGGGCGTTCAACCGGTCCCGGTCGGCGCCGGGGCGCTGACGCAGGTGCTGCTGAACCTCGTCGCCAACGCCCGCGACGCGACCCCCGGCCGCGGCACCGTCACGGTCCGCACGGCGGAGGCGCCGGGCCGGTTCGTGGCGCTGACAGTGACCGACACCGGCGTCGGCATGAGCGCGGCAGTGAAGGCGCGAATGTTCGACCCGTACTTCACGACAAAAGGCGCGTCCGGGAACGGCGTCGGGCTGGCGACCGTCGCGGAGATCGTGCGGGGCGCCGGCGGGCACATCGAAGTGGAGTCGCTGGAGGGCTGGGGGACGAGCGTGCGCGTGTACTTCCCCGCCGCTGCCGCCGGCCTACCCGCGGCGGTGCCGCCCCCGCCGCCGACCGCCCCCGCACGGCTCGAAACGGTCCTGCTGGTGCAGGACGGGACCGCGGTCCGCGACCTGTCCGCGGTGGCACTCCAGCACGCCGGCTACCGGGTGCTGGAGGCCGACGACGGCGCCGCCGGTGAAGAGCGGGCGCGGCTGTACGCCGGCCCGATCGACCTGCTCGTGACGGACGTGGAGTTGCCGAAGCAGGACGGCCGGCAGCTCGCCGCGGCACTGTGCACCGCGCGCCCGGGGCTGAAGGTGCTGTTCGTTTCGGGCGCGGCGCCGCCGACGCCGGGCGCGCTCCTGTCGAAGCCGTACACCGCTGCCGAACTACTCGCCGCCGTGCGAACGGCGCTCGACGGCTGACGACTCCTTGTCATGTTCATCGGGCGCCAGCGCCGAATAGCCCGGTAGCCGCGGGCTTCGCCTGCGCCACGCGGGTGCAGGCTGAAGCCCGCGGCTAGTGTCGATGAACTCGACACTAGCCGACAGGCCGCCCTGCGGTCAGGCGCCAGAAGAGGATACCGCCAAGGGTGCTGAGGCCGGCGCCGAGCGCGCCGAGCCCGGCCGAACAGGCGAGCATTAGCGCCGGCAGGACGCACGCGCCCATGCACCCGCCCCCGTCGCCCACCCCGCCCGCCACCGCGTCCAGCAACACCGCCGCGACGCCGCCCGCCACCGTGAGTGAGCCGAGTAGGCATGCCAGTCCGGAGACCAGTGCGGCAGCAGCGGTGACACGCGCCGACGGACAGAGGTCCGCCGGCCGTTCGTCCACATCGAGCTCCTGATCGGTCATGGGCAGACCTCGGCACATGGGGCTGACGAACGCCGGCTGCACGCACCTCGAACTTCGGGTATCATACCCGCAATTCCCCACCGAACGGAAGCCGGCGAGGTGGTCATGCTGGTGGCGATCTGCGTGGCAGTGCTCGGGTCTGGCGCCGGGAGTCTGCCGCAGCTCGACCCGGCGGGGCTGCCGCGCGACCGGGTGCGTGTCGAGTTGATCGAAGCCGGCATCCCCGCGGATAACGTCTGGCCGGCGGTGTCGCTCCCCCCAGCAGTCGAGAGCTACGACGCGCCGGCGTTCGCCTTCACCCGTGTCCCGCACAAGTACATCGACACCGGCGTCCGCGCCGACCGCCCGAACCCGTACCTGTTGCGCGCCGCGTCGCGCGTCACGCTCCCGCCCGGCACGCACCGGTTGCTCCTGCGCGGGCGTGGCGCCGCGCGGCTCGTCATTGACGGGCAAGTCGTTTTGAACACGCCGTTCCCGCCGAACTACGGCGACGGCTCGCAGGGCTACGACCCGAGCCTCGACCCGTACCTGAACCTCGGCCCCGACTTCCGCTTCGCCCCGCCCGGCAACCGCGAGGCGTGGGTGAACTTCAAGACGGCCGGCGGCGAGCA
>JAFKFQ010000008.1 GCA_017308215.1 bacterium
CACCTCCGCCCGCCCCGCCGGCGCCCGCCCACCCCCACGCGAGCCCCGCGCGCACGCTCGCCAACCTCGCGGTACTCCTCATCTGCGGGTTCATCCTGTTCCGCGTCGGGCTCGCCGAGCCGTTCGGCGTCCCCACCGGCAGCATGGCGCCCACGCTCATCGGCAACCACCGCCAGACCGCCTGCCCGCGCTGCGGCTACCCGGTCCGCGTCGGCCTGCCGACCGGCGGCGAGCGCGCCGGGCACTACCTGGACATCCCCTGCCCCAACTGCGGCAAGAAGACCACCCTCGCCGACGCGCCGGCCGTCAACGGCGACCGCGTGATGGTGGACAAGCTCGTCTACACCTTCCGCCGGCCGCGCCGCTGGGAGGTCGCCGTGTTCCGCTGTGCCGCGGACGAGTACAAGGCGTATGTGAAGCGCATCCTCGGCCTGCCCGGCGAGCTGATGACGATCGTCGACGGCGAGGTGTACGCCAACGGCGAGCTGCTGCGGAAGGCACTCGCCGAGGTGCGCGAGACGCAAGTTCCGGTGTTCGACCTGGCGTTCGCGCCGCCCGGCGGGTGGGGGCCGCGGTGGTACGTCTACCCACCCGAGCGCGACGCCCGCCTCCCGCCCGCCGACGCGGCCCCGGCGGCTCCCGCCGGTGAATCGGTTTTGCACAACGGGCATCTCATCCTGGACGCCGCCGCGTCGCCGCAGGCGGAAGTACGGCTCGAATACCGCCACGTCGATCTCGACGCCCGCGACCCGAGCGGCGAAGTCGTCCGCTCCGCCACCGGGTACGACGGCGGCGGCCGCGGGACCGGGAACGTGTATCCGGTCCACGACTTCTCGGTCCGCTGCGAGGTCGAGGTCGTCGAGGCGAAGCCGGGGGCGACGCTGGCGCTGCGGCTGTTCGACGGCACCGACGCGGTCGCGGCGGAAGTCTCCGTCGGCCCGCGGGCGACGGGGAAGGCGGCGCTGAGCCACGACAAGCTCGGCGGGCTGGCGGCGGCGAGTGGCATCGGGCTCGAACCGGGGCGAACGTACACGATCGAGTTCGCGTTCGTGGACCGGCGGGCAACGCTGGCGATCGACCGCCGCGTCGTGCTGCCGCCGGCCGACTTGCTCGCCGAGAAGAAGCGCGGCGAGGTGCGCCGCCCGCTCCAGCTCGGCGCCCGCGGCTGCCGGGTGGTCGTGACGCGGTTGCAACTGTACCGCGACATCCATTACACCCAGGCCGGGCGGCACGGCACGCGCCAGCCAGCGCGGCTCGGGGCGGACGAGTACTTCGTGCTCGGCGACAACAGTGGGAACTCGCAGGACAGCCGCGAGTGGCCGACGCCGGGCGTGCCGGCGGGCGACTTTCTCGGTAAACCGATCCTGGTTCACCAGCCGCTCCGCCCCGGCCGGCTGACCCTCGCCGGCCGCGAGCGGACGTTCCAGACGCTGGACTGGGCGCGGCTGAGGTGGTTGCACTGAGCGGGCGAACGGCCGGCGTGAGCCGGCTGGTGGTTGGTACAGATGCCCGGACCAATCACCAGCCGGCTCACGCCGGCCGTTCGCTCGGACGGCAGCCAAACCCGGCCGCCCGCGAACGAATACCCACGGTCGCCCGACCGTTCCCTGCGAGACCGTGATGGCCACCGCCGCACCGCCCGCCCCCGCCGACGAAAAGAAGAAGAAGCCGGCCCCGCCGCGCGACCACACCCGTGAGGCGGTCGAGACGGTCGTGTTCGTCGTCGTCCTCGTGCTGCTGCTGAAGCTGTTCGTCACCGAGGCGTTCGTCATCCCCACCGGGTCGATGGCCGAGACGCTCTACGGCTACCAGAAGCTCATCACCTGCCAGAAGTGCGGGTTCGAGTTCCCGATCAACTCGCACGACGAGGTCGAGGGCCAGCAGGGCAGCGGCCGCAAGATGCAGGTGAGCGGGTACTGCTGCCCGAACTGCCGGTTCCACGGCCGGGTCCAAGACCTGAACCCGGTCCCGCCGAACCGGACCGGCGACCGGGTGCTGGTGCTCAAGCCGATCTACCACTTCAACAAGCTCCACCGCCCGGCCCGCGGCGACGTGGTGGTGTTCAAGTTCCCGAAGGCGCCGCAGGAGCGGTGGGTGGCGGCCAACTACATCAAGCGGGCGATGGCGTTCGGCGGCGAGACGGTCGGCATCCACCGCGGCGACCTGTACGTGACGACGGCGCTCGACTACCCGCCCGACGCCCGGGACTCGGGCGGCCGGCTGCTGTACCCGCGGCCCGAGAACCCGGACGACCTGTGGCGCGGCGGCGAGTCGGCATACGGGTTCGCCGACTACCGCTACCCGAACAACGAGCAGGCCACCGAGCTCTTTGAAAAGTCGCGGAAGGCCGGGTTCCCGGCCGGGATGGGCGGGTTCGAGATCACCCGCCCCACGGAAGACCAACTCCTCGCCCGCGCCCGGACGGTGTGGGACAACGACTTCCAACCGAAGGAGCTGGCCGGGAAGGTGCCGCCGCGGTGGTCCCCCGCCGCCGAGGCCGCGGGCAAGTGGACCGGCGACAACACCCAGCAGCCGCGGGCGTTCGCCCACACGTCCGACTCGCTCGACTTCATCCGCTACCAGCACCTCGTCTGGAAGCAGGAGAACGGCAAGCGGGTCGAGGAGTACTGGCAGT
>JAFKFQ010000009.1 GCA_017308215.1 bacterium
CGGCGGCGAGAACGGCCGCGGGGGCGAGACCACGGCGGACGAGCGCCGACCGGAGCCGGTCGCGGCCGCGCTCCAGGCGCTTCTTCACGGCGGCCTTCGTGAGCCCGAGTTCGGCCGCGGCGTCGTCCTGCGTGAGGCCGCGGAGGTAGCACGCGACGAGCGGCTCACGGTACACCCCGGGCAGCGCGGCGAGCGCGTCGTGAACTGCCGCCCGCACATCGACCCAGCTCGGGTCGGACTCCTCGACCGCGAGCCGCCGCGGGGCGTCCGCCTCACGCAGTTGCCGCCGCGCCGCCGCTGTGCGGGCCTTCCGCGACACGCGCACCGCAACCCCGTGGAGCCACGCCCCCACCGACGCGGGCTTCCGCAGCGAGGCCGCCTGGCGGGCGAGCGTGAGGAATACCGCCTGGAAGGCGTCGTCCGCGTCGGTGCGGTTGCCGAGGACCGACCGGCACACGTCCCACACCGCCGCCCCGTGGCGGCGCACCAGCCCGGCGAACGCGACCTCGTCGCGGGCGGTGACGAAGCGTGTGAGAAGGTCCGCGTCCGGCGCCGCGTCGGGTGCGGTGCGGAGCAGATCCCGAACGGCGGCGGGGAGGCGCGGGGCGGACATCCGGCGGTCTCGGTCGCGGCTCTCACCTTATAGTGCCGCGGACCCCGGCGGGGGGCGACAACGAAAAAAGCCCGGGGGCGAACCCCCGGGCTTTCGCGTTGCTCGGTGACCCGCTCAGTCCAGCCGTTGCGGGAAGCGCGGCGCGGGTAGCCCGCGCGGGACGTGCCCGCCGGCCAGCCGCACCGGCGCCGGCGGGACGAGCCGCACCTCGGCCCCGTTGTGGTCGAAGCACTTCACCAGGCACAGGTCCGGCGACACGCCCGTTTGCCCGGTGATCGCCACCTCCATCCGCGCCTTCTCCTCCAGCGCCGCCAGCTCGCGCCGCCGGCGGTTCAGGAGGTAGTACGCTACGTCGGCGTGGACCGTGACCTGCACCGACTGCACCGCCGGCGCCCGGTGGGCGGCGAGCTGGATCAGCCGCATCACCTCGATCGACGCGCTCTCACTCGTCTTCACGAACCCGGTGCCGCGGCAGTGCGGGCAGTCGGCGTAGATGCTCCGCTTCAGGCTCGGGCGGATGCGCTGGCGCGTCATCTCGATGATCCCGAACTGGCTGATCCGCAGGATCTTCGTCCGCGCCCGGTCGCGCCGCATGGCGTCGCGCAGGGCGTTCTCGACGTTCCGCCGGTGCTTCTCGTCGCGCATGTCGATGAAATCGTTGACGATCACGCCGCCGAGGTCGCGGAGCCGCAGCTGCCGGGCGATCTCCTTCGCCGCCCGCAGGTTCATCTGGTAAGCCGTCTCCTCGGCGTTGTTCTCGGCCCGGAAGTTCCCGCTGTTCACGTCGATGGCGACGAGCGCCTCGGTCTGCTCGATGATGATCGACCCGCCGCCCGGCAGGTCGAGCCGCTTCTGGTGGATCTTGGCGATCTCGTCCTCGATCCCGTACCGGTGGAACAGCGGCTCGGTCCCGTCGAAGTGCTTGATGCGGTTGGCGTACCGTGGCATCACGATCTGGAGGAACTCGCTGGCGTGGGCGAAGGCGTTCGCCTCGTCCACGTAGATCGCGTCCACGTCGGCGGTGAAGATGTCGCGGATCGTCCGCGTGATCATGTCCGACTCGCGGTAGATCTCGACCGGCGCGGCGACCCGCTTGATCCGCTTCGCCACCACCTGCCACAGCCGCAGCAGGTACGCGAGGTCGTTGCGGAGCTCCTGGGCGTCGCGGTCCACGGCGGCGGTGCGGACGATGAACCCGACCCCCTTCGGCGGGCCGAGCGTGGCCATGATCTCGCGGAGGCGGCGGCGGGCGTCGTGGTCCTCGATCTTCCGCGACACCCCGACCCGGTTCAGGCTCGGCATCAGCACCAGGTACCGGCCGGCGATGCTGACGTAGGTGCTGAGCGTCGGCCCCTTCGTGCCGATCCCTTCCTTGATAACCTGGACGATCACCTCTTGCCCGCGCTTGAAGATCTCCTGGATCGGCGGCTTCGGCAGCCCGCGGTCGCGCCCGCCCTTCGGCCCGCCGGGGCCGCCGTTGCCGAACCGCGGGCCGCGGTCGCGCCCGCCGCGGTCCCGGTCCCGGTCGCTGCGCGGGCCGCGGTCGTCGCGGTCCCGGCCGCCACGGCCACGATCACGATCACGGTCCCGGCCGCCACGGCCGCGGTCGCGGTCCCGGCCGCCGCGGTCGCCGCGCGGCTCGGGGCGGGCGTCGTCGAAGTCGTCGTTGAACCCGCGGCCGGCCGGCGCCGGCGCCGCTTCTGCCGCCTCCTTCTCGACCTCGCGCGCCTCCTCCTCGGCGTCCTCCGCCGTCTCGGGCTCGAACTGCTCCTCCTCGTCGGTCGGGATGGGCGTGGTCTCGGCAACCTCGCCGTCGGCGAAGCGGTCGTTCGGGGCGTCGGGGTCGAAGTCGTCGGACCCCTCGAAGAACGGCTGGATCTCCGGCTCGTCGCCGGGCGGGCTGGTGCGCCGCTCGGCGCCGCCCATCGTCAGCGGCGGCACGTCCGGCGGCGCCTCGCCGCCCTCGGCCGCCTCGCCCTCGCCGTCGGCCTTCTTGCGCGCCCGGCGAGTGCGGCCCTTC
>JAFKFQ010000010.1:0-2630 GCA_017308215.1 bacterium
CTAGCGGCTGCCGTTGGGACGGGCAATGACCCGTTCCGCTGGGTGCGTCACCTCGCCCGTCTGCGGGTCGGTAATCCCGCCATCGTCCTCGTCCGGGTCGGCGGTCACGTAGGTTGCCCGCCGCCGCGTCCCGCCCGAGCCGTCGGCCCGCTCGATCGACGTGACGTACCCATTCCGCCACGTGATTTTCAGGTCATTCCGCCCGTCGTTCACCTCCATCGACCCGTCCGAGTCGTCGCCCGGGTCGAAGTCGTGGCGGGTCGAACCGTGCCACTCCGGCATGTTCGACCCGGACTCCAGCAGCCGCGCCGCCTGCGAGATGTGCATTCCGGGGCGGATCTTGTCCACCGCGGCGGTCTGCTGCGCCTCGCGCTGGTCTCGCGCCTCCTGGCGGAGGTAGAACCGCACCCCCATGATCGTGACCGTGACCAGCGCCGCACAGATCGCCTTCACCAGCCCCCAGTGGATGCGGCTGCCGCCCTCGGCGCGGTGGCGGCGCGAGAGTTCGTTCACCGGGTCCGTGGGGAGGCCGGCGATCGGAGCAGCGTTCTTCCCGGCGGGCGGGAGGAAGGTGAACTTCAGGGTGCCGCCGCACTCCGGGCACTTGGACGGGTCGTTGGATACGGAGTAGAACCCGCACCCCTCGCACTGCTTGGGCATGACTCGTTCCCTGGGACGTGGGGACACCCGGACTGTAGTTCACGAACCGGGTGTGACCGTGTCGGTCGGAAAACGAGCACCGAGGAAGTGAAGCGAGTTGAGGCGCGGCCTGAAGGTGAATGGCCGGCGTGAGCCGGCTGGTGATTGTGTCAGGTGCCTGTACCAACCACCAGCCGGCTCACGCCGGCCATTCGCCACATCAGGGTCACCCAAACAGCGTGGTGAGCGGCTTGCCGTCGGCCAGCGGAAGCGGGCGGTTCAGCCGGTCGGGGAGCATCATTTCCGGGTCGAGCCCGAGGGCGTGGTAGATCGTCGCCGTCAGGTCTGCCGGCGAGGTCGGGTTCGTCGCCGGGCGACCGCCGACCTTGTCGCTCGACCCGTACACCGCGCCGCCGCGGACGCCGCCGCCGGCGAGCACCGCCGAGTAGCAGCCGGGCCAGTGCTCGCGCCCGCCGCCGTTGTCCACGCGCGGGTTGCGGCCGAACTCGCCGACCCACACCACCAGCGTCTCGTCGAGCATCCCGCGGGCGGCCAGGTCTTCGAGCAGCGCCGCGAATCCGGCGTCGGCGGGCGGCATCAGCCGATTCTTCAGCGACGGGAAGTTGTTCCCGTGCGTGTCCCAGAACGACTGCCGGTCGTCCGGCCAGTTCACGCACACCAGCCGCGACCCGGCCTCGACCAGCCGGCGCGCGAGCAAGCAACTCTGCCCGTGCGGGTGACGGCCGTAGTGGTCGCGGATACGGTCCGGCTCGCGGGACAGGTCGAACGCCCCCGCCACCTTCCCGGATGTGAGCAGGTCGAGCGCCTTCGCCCGCACCGGCCCGAACTGCGCGGGGTCGGCGCCGCGCGTGTCGAGCGCCCGCAACAGGTCGGCCCGGCCCGCGGTGACGTCCCCCGTCGCGCCGAGCCCGGCGACGCCGAACCCCGGCGCGCTCGGGTTGCCGCTGGCGACGAACGGGTCGTACCCGGCGCCGAGCCAGCCGGCGTGTTGCCCGGGGGCGGTGCCGCCGGGCGCGGACGGGTGCGACACCTGCCACGGCAGCGTGACCGCGGTCGGAACGCCGGCCGCCGACGGGCGAAGCTTCGCCAGCACGGCGCCAAGGTGCGGCGAGTCGTTCCGCGTCGCGGGGGCGGCGTCCGAGTTCGGCACGGGTGCCACCCGCCCCGTGAACAGGTGGTGGACCGGCGACAGGTGCGCGGGGTCGGTGTGCGTCATGCTTCGCACGACGGTGTAGCGGTGGGCGAGCTTCGCCAGCCGCGGGAAGTGCTCGGAGATGCGCAGCCCGGGAACGCTGGTCGCCACGCTGGCGAACTCGCCGCGGATCTCGCGCGGCGCGTCCGGCTTCGGGTCCCACGTGTCGACGTGGCTCGGCCCGCCCCACATGAACAGGACGATGCACGCCTTCGCACGCGGTGCCGGGCCGGACGCCGAGTCGCGCGCCAGCAGCGCCGGCAGGCCGAGCCCGAACGCGCCGAGCGTGCCGGCTTCGAGGACACTGCGGCGGGTGGGACGGCGGAAGTAATCGCGGCAGGGGGGCATGAGGTGCCCTTCGGCAGGCAGGTTGGGAACGCGGCGCGGGGCCGGTACTGGCGGGGAGAGTCGGCGGGGGAAGCAAGTCTACCATGAATCGGGGCGCGACGGCAACCCGGTACAATTCCCGGATGCGGCCGATCTTCCTCGATCACAACGCCACCACCCCGACCCGGCCCGAGGTGTGGGATGCCGTCCGTGCTGCGCCCGACGGTAACCCGTCGAGCGCCCACGCCGCCGGCCGCGCCGCCCGCCGCGCGCTCGACGACGCCCGCGAGCGCGTCGCTGCGCTCCTCGGTTGCGAACCCGACGAGGTGACGTTCACCGGCGGCGCGACCGAGGCGAACAACCTGGCCGTCTTCGGTTGGGTGGGCAGGGGGCAGGGGGCGGGGGGCAGTTCGGCCCACGTTCTCGCGTCGCCGCTTGAACACCCGTGCGT
>JAFKFQ010000010.1:2656-4817 GCA_017308215.1 bacterium
CCGTGCGTCACCGAGCCGCTCAAGCAACTCGCCGCCCGCGGGACAATGATCGAGTGGCTTCCGGTGAGCGCGACCGGTGTCGTAGACCCGACCGCCGTGAAGCCGCGGCCCGACACCCGGCTCGTCGCGGTCATGCTCGCCAACCACGAGACCGGCGCCGTCCAGCCCGTACGCGCCGTCGTCGAGGCAGCGGGCGGCGTGCCGGTGCTCACCGACGCAGCGCAAGCGGTGGGGAAGATGCCGGTCAGCTTCCGCGAGCTCGGCGTGGCCGCGCTCACGGTGTCAGCGCACAAGTTCGGCGGACCGAAAGGCATCGGGCTGCTGATGTTGCGCAGCGGTACACCGTTCACGCCGACCGTCTTCGGCGGGCATCAACAGGGCGGACGGCGGCCGGGGACGGAACCCGTACCGCTCGCCGTCGGGCTCGCGGTGGCGCTGGAGCTGGCCGTCCGCGACATGGAGGAGCGGCGAGCGAAGTGGGTAGCGCTGCGTCGGCGTTTCGTCGAGCAGCTTCAAACCGCCGCGCCCATCGTCATCAACGGCCCGCCCGATGCGCTGCCGACGACGCTCAACGTCTCCTTCCCCGGCGCCCGCGCCGACCTGCTCCTGATGGCACTCGACCTTGCCGGCGTGGTGTGCTCGGCGGGGTCGGCGTGTTCTAGTGGCTCACTTCTGCCCAGCCCCGTCCTGCGGGCGATGGGGCTGCCCGACGACGTGATGCGGTCGTCGGTGCGGTTCAGCTTCGGCCGCGACACCGACTTTGCCGATATTGACGAGGTTGCGGATCGTATCAGTCCGGTGATCCAGCGAATTCGGAAGTGAGTATCTGCCGGACTGCACAAGTTCTGGCCCGATCGACGTGCCGTGCTGTGGCCGCCTGGTGCCCCAGAATTGTCGCCCAAAGTCCTTCTCAAAGCATCACTTACGTGCGGCCAACCGCCCTTCCCAGAACGCCCCAAAATCGATAGAATGATGTGCGAATGAGCACGGCCGCCGGGACGGACATCGGACGCTGGCACGCCCTTCGGGTGTTCGCTGAGAACCGCTCCGCCGTCCAGGCAGCGCGGGCGCTGGTTCGGTCCGTGTCGCGCGGCAAGCGGCCCTCCGGTTCGCCCCTAGTTCTTCTCGGGTCGACGGGCTGCGGGAAGTCGGCGCTGGTGGCCGCGCTGCTCGCCGAGGTGGCGACGGGGACGGCAACCGCGCAAGCGGTCTCGGCGAGCGACGTGGCGCGGGCCGCCGCCGACCCACTCACCGACGGCTTCGCCGACGCCGACCTGCGGACCTGCGACCTGCTCGTTCTCGAAGACGTACAATTGTTACCGTCGCGGGAAGCGGGTGCGGTCGCCGACCTGCTCGACCGCCGCGGACAGCGCGGCCGGGCGGTGGTGGCGACGATGACTTCCGGGCCGGCGGCGCTTCCCCTCCCGCAGGCGCTGACCTCGCGGCTCACGGCGGGGCTGGTGGTGACGCTACAAGCGCCCGGCCCGGCCTCGCGGCGGGCGATCCTAGCCGACGCCGCGACGGTGAAGCTGACGCCGGACGCGCTCGATTGGCTCGCCGCTCCCGGAAGCGGCGGGTTGCGGTCCGCGCTCGGGCGGCTCGCGGCGCTGAAGCACGGGGCAAAGGCGTTCCGCGGTCCGCTCGACCGGACCGCGTGTGAGGAAATCCTGGCGGCGAGCGGCCTTCCGACATCGCGCGGGCCGGACGTTCCGGGGATCATCAGCAAGGTGGCGGCGGTATTCGGTGTGACCGCGAAGGAGCTGACCGGGCCGAGCCGGCTGCGGCGGGTGCTGGTGCCGCGACAGGTGGCGATGTTCCTGGCCCGGGAGGCGTGCGGGCTGTCGTTCCCGCGGCTGGCCGCCGCGTTCGGCCGCGACCACACGACGGTGCTGCACGCGGTCCGCAAGATCGAAGCGGAGTTGACCACGGACGAGCGGCTGGCGGCGGTAGTGAAGCGGCTGCGGGCGGAGGTGGCGACATGACGGTTTATGACGCACCGACGCCGTTTGGGCACAGTTTCACGGTGATGGGCATGACGCGCCCCCTGTGGAAAACTTGGCGCGCCGCTGGCGCGCCGGCTTCAGCGACCGGCGCGCACCGTTCCCCCGGTGTGTCGATGACCGCGACCGGGGACGTGCGCGGCACGGTGAGACACGGGCGC
>JAFKFQ010000462.1 GCA_017308215.1 bacterium
CATCGGGGCGTCCGGCCGGGTGACCAGCCAGAGGATCTGCCACCGGGTCTTCTCGGCGGCGTCCGGGCAGGTCCGGTACCGCCGGGCGATCTCGGCCGGCGGCAAGTGCTCGACAACAGGTATCCGGTTCATGACTCTCCTCCACCGCATTGGAGGGGGTTAGTCATCACCGCGATCCGGTATCAGTCGAGGTCTGAACTCGCGTCTGCGACGACTCCGGATGCGAACACCGGGGACCGCTCGCACAATTATCCGCCTGAAACTGCTCTAGGATTCCAGCTCCGGCCGGCGGACGAGCGTCCGGTCGCGGCCGCCACGGCTCAATTCGTACACCCCCAGTTCGTCGAGCGTTTCGCCCGCCCCCAGCCGACACGCGGCGCGCTTCGCCCGCGCCGCCGCCAGTAACCCCGCCACACACACCGGGCACGCCAGCGAGTACGTCTTCAGTTCGTCGGTCAGCCCGTCCGACCAGCGGGCGGCGACCTTGAACGCGGCGGGCTCGGCGCACCCGGCGGCATGGCACCGGACCGGGTAGGGGGGCATCGGCATGGTGAGGGGCGAGGGGCGTGGGGCAAGACCGGCCTGTCAGGTCTTGCCCCACGCCCCTCACAACTAGTTCGACGGGTATGGGATCGGCTCGCCGTTTACTTCGGCGAGGCCATTGAGGGCGGCCTTCAGCTCGGCCTCCTTCTTGTTCCGGCCCCACGCGGGGGGGAACTGGTGGCCGACAGCGGCGGCCGCGACCTTGAAGCACTTGTCGTGGTCCGGCCCCTGCTCGTCGAGCAGGTGGTAGCGCGGGGCGTCGCCGTAGAGCCGCTGGACGACGTGCTGGAACTGCGACTTGGCGTTCGCCCCCACGGCGTCGCGCGCGACCCGCTCGACCTCGGGCTCGATGAACCGCAGCACGAACGCCCGCGCCGCGTCCCACCCGCCGTCCAGGAACACCGCCGCCACCAGCGACTCGAACACGTCGGCCAGCATGTTCGACGGCAGCTCGCCGTAGTGACCGACGCCCTTCCCCAGGAACAGGAAGTCGCCGAGCCCGAGCTCCTGGCTGAACGCGGCGCACGTCTTCCGGCTCACCACCACCGACTTCACCTTCGTGAGGTCGCCCTCCTGGTAGTCCGGGAAGCGCTGGTAGAGCTGCTCGCAGGTGACGAGGCCGAGGACGCTGTCGCCGAGGAACTCGAGGCGCTCGTTCGACGCGGCGCGGGTGTTCGCCCCGGACGTGTGCGTCAGGGCGGCGCGGAGGAGTTCGGGGCGGGCGAACTGGTAGCCGATCGCGGCTTGGCAGTCGTCCAGGATGGCGCGCTCGCGGGAGACGGTCCGTTCCGGGGGAGGCATTCGTCTGCTCGGGGCGAGCGGTGTCGGCGAGTGTGAAGGAAACGTAACACCCAAATCGGCCGCCGGCAAGACTCGGATGATCGTCGGGGTCCGCACGATCGGCAGGGGTCAGTCGTCGTCCGGGGCGGCGACGACGGCGATCCGGAACTTCTGCTCGGTCGTCAGCCCTTCGACCGACACGCGGATCGTCACGTCGTACCCGGACTCGGGCGCGGCCGCGCCGGGCGTCCAGACGAGCTCACCGTTGCGAACCTGCAGGTCGTTCGGTCCGCCCACCTTCGTCACGGTCGGAGTGACGCCCTCAACGTTCGTCCACACCGCCGGCGCGTACCGCCACTCGCGGCCGCGCTCCGCCCATAGTTGCGGCTCCGAGCCCACCAACAGGTACGGGCGGTTGATCCCCTCCTGGAGCAACGTCTTCACGTCGACCTTGCGGACGTTGAGCAGCTGCTGATCCCTGCTCCCGGGCGGGATCACCAGCGCGACCCCCGCCGCCGGCCAGACGTGGACGCGCTGGTCCGGCGGCAGATCACCGGTGTCATTCGACGCCAGCCCGCGCGGGACACCGACGTCCTCGAGTTCGACCCACACGTCCGGGTCGGCAACCGGGTGGAGGCGGACCGGGTCGGTGAGCGTGCGCGTGGCGATGTCGCGGTTGAGGCTCAGGAACAGGCCGGTTCCGTGCGCCGGCGGGAACGTGTACGGCGTGCGGGCGGTCTTCCGTGTCCCGTCGGTGGCGTCGTACATCCCGACCGGCGTGAACGCCAGTCGCCCGTCCGCCGACGGCGCCACCAGGAGCGGCGGCTGGCCGGCGATCGCAGCGAGTTTCACGAGCGCCGGGGCCGAACGCGGCGCGAATCGCACGACCTGCGCCCCTTCCGGTGTCGTGACGCCGAGCACGGCGCCGTCGTCCGACGCACGGACGTGAACCCGGGTGCCCGGGTTCCCGCGCCACCCGCTCAGTTGGTAGCTCCCGCCGTCCTTCTGTCTCAGCGTCACCGGGTCGAGTTCGCGGACGTTCGAGGCCCCGCCCGAGGCCGGCACGCTGAGAAGGTAGACCGGCCCGTCCACGCCGGCGCCGACGACCAGCGAGTCTGGTTTCACCACCCCGTCCGGGCGCCGTTCCGTGTGCTCCTTCTGCCCCGTGGTCAGGTCCCAGCGATCCAACTCGGCGCTGTTGGGCCGGTAGACGAACAACTTCGACGCCGACCCCGCGAACAGAGCCTGCGGATCCCCCACGTCGAACTGGCGGACGACCCGGCCGACGTTCGGGTCGAAGACGTGAATCTCTTTCGTCCGCGGGGTGCGGAGGAGCAGGAACCGCCCGCCCGCCGCCCGACCGACCGCGTCCACCGTGGCGGGCAGGACCACAGGAACCTTCGCCTGCCCCATCGTCGTCGGTGCGACCGGCCCCGGGCGGGCGCTCGTGGAAACCCACGTCTGCTCCGGGCGCAGGTCGGACACCCCCTGGAGAAGCATGATCGCCGCGTAGGCGATGAAGGCCAGCGCGCCAAGGAAGCCGAGGCCGAAGCAGCCGAGCACCGCGCACGCCGCAAACCACCGCGGCCGTGATGCCTCGGGGGGTGGGAGTTCGGGGCGCGGCGGGGGTGTGACCGGTCGCGGGCGCGGCGGTCGGACCGGCGTAGCCTTCGGCGCGGGAGCCTCCTCCGCCACCGGCAGTGCATCGAGCGGCTCGGCGGCTGGCAGCGTCTCGGCGACGGGCTCCACCGTCAGGTCCGGGAGCGGCTTCACCTCGACCAGATCGGCGAACAGCGGGTCGTCGAGGAGCGGGTCGCGCACGGGTACTGGCGGCACCGGGTCAACCGCTTCCCAACCACCGCCGGGGGTGACCGGCGTGGGCGGTGGGGCGTCGTCCTCGGGGCGGGGCGGCGGGGTCATACGCACTCCGGTGGCGCCAGTCGGATTGATTCTACCGAACCGTCGACCGGCACGGGAGTACCGGTCGGTAAGGAGCGGCCGCGGGGCCGACGATTCCGGCGTATCCGGTGCCCGCCGGGCGACCCCGAAGGCCGGCCGACCCGCGCCCCCGGCATCGCCCTTACACCCGGACTGGACAAGGTTTAATTCCAGTTCGGGCCAGCGTTTCCGGTTGTGGGGCGGGCGGACGGGGGGTAGCCTATCGGCGCGGAATTCCGGTAACGGCCACAACCCGACCCGAGCGTCCGTCGTCTGGATGGAAGATTCGCACGCTGCGCCCCCGGTCCGTACCCGCCCCGGCGGCCAGCCGTACCCCCCTGCGTCACGACTTGCAGACTGCCCGGAGACCGACCGATGCGTGCCCGGCGCGACCGCCTCCGCCCGACCAGCCTCACCCTCACCCGGCTGGAAGACCGGTCCGTTCCGGCGGGGATCGACACCACCCCCCTCCCGCCGCCCCCACCGTACACCCCGGACGCCGATTACGGCCTGAACTTCCTACCGCCGAGCTACTCCCTCGGTGGGGCGGACTACCTGACCGGGCCGCAGGCCGGCGACCCGCTCGTGCTCGCCCGGCAGGCGCTGGCGGCTTACGCCCCCGCCCTCGGCCTGAGCGCCGCCGACATCGCCAGCGCGATCGTGACCGACGGGTACGCCGACACCAGCGGCGGGATGTACCACGCCTACTTCAAGCAGTCGTTTAACGGTCTGGAGGTGTTCAACACCAGCGTCGGCGTCCACGTCACCGCCGACGGCCGGGTGCTGACGGTCAACGGCGGGTTCGTGCCGGGCATCGGCGGGGCCGCGACCGGCGTCGCCCCGACCCCGGTGGTGAGCGCGACCGGCGCCGTCGCCGCCGCCGCGAGTTATTTCGGCATCACGCTGACTTCCGCGCCCGTACTGACCTCCACGACCGGCTCACCCGACCAGCATTCGGTGGTGGCGGAGCCGGAAGCGTCACAGAACCCGATCACGACGCGGCTGGTGTACGTGAACACCGCGCAGGGCGTGCGCCCGGCGTGGGAGTTCAACCTGGATGTGCCCGGTGGCGACCACTGGTATAACGTTGCGGTCGACGCCGCGACCGGGCAGGTGACGTTCTGGTCCGACTGGGTCGAGCACTACTCCGCGACGTACAACGCGCTCCCGACCCCGGCCGTCGACCCGGTCTCCAGCCCGCGCCAGATCGTCGTCAACCCATGGGACGTGGCGGCGTCACCGTTCGGGTGGCACGACACCAACGGGATTCCCGGGGCCGAGCGCACGGACACCCGCGGCAACAACGTCAACGCGCAAGCCGACCCGACGAACACCGACGCGAGTAACTTCCGCCCCGACGGCGGCACCAACCTGATCTTCAACTACGCGCTCAACCTGGCGTCCCCCCCGCTCGCCTCCGTCGACGCCGCCGTCACCAACCTGTTCTACCTGAACAACGTCCTGCACGACGTCCACTTCAAGTACGGCTTCACCGAGGCGGCCGGGAACTTCCAGTTCAAGAACTACACGAACCAGGGGCTCGGGAACGACGCGGTCGAGGCCGACGCCCAGGACAACTCCCTGTCGACCTTCCCGAGCACGAACAACGCGAACTTCGCCACCCCGCCGGACGGCTTCGCCCCGCGGATGCAGATGTACGTGTTCGATCTGACGAACCCGTTCCGCGACGGCGATTTCGCAAACGAGATCGTCGTCCACGAGTACGGCCACGGCGTGTCAACCCGGCTCACGGGCGGGCCGGCGAACGCCAACTCGCTCTCCACCGTCCAGAGCGCGGGGATGGGCGAAGGCTGGAGCGACTTCTGGGCGCTGATGTTCACGCAGACGGCATCAAAGCAGGCGAACGACCCGAACCCCATCGGCACGTGGGTGGGGGGCGACCCGCCGAGCGGTCCGGGCGGCCGCCGCTTCCCCTACAGCTTCGACATGTCGGTCGACCCGCTAACGTTCAACGACTACAACCTGGATCGGAGCTTCTTCGGCCAGCCGGAGGTTCACAACACCGGCGAGATCTGGACGAGCGCGCTCTGGGACATGAACTGGCTGCTGATCAACAAGTACGGCTTCGATAAAGATCTCAGCACGGGGTTCCAGGTCGACCCGGTCACGAAAACGCCGGTGAACGGCCCGGCCGGGGCGGGGAACAAGCTCGCCCTCCAGCTGGTCATGAACGCCCTCAAGCTCCAGCCCGCGAACCCGACGTTCGTCCAGGCGCGCGACTACATCCTGCAAGCAGACCTGGCCCTGACGGGCGGCCAGAACCAGCGCGAGATCTGGACCGCGTTCGCCCGGCGGGGGCTCGGGGCCGGGGCGAGTACGAGCAACTCGAACGCGATCACCGTCAACACCAGCTTCGCCCTCCCCGCGACCCTCGGCAACCCGGCGGTGATCGCCCAGACCCCGACCGCCCGCGTCGTGGGCGGCCCGGCCCCGACGTCCGTCACCCTCACGTTCAGTGAGGCGATGGACACCTCGTCGTTCGACCCGGCCTCGGACATCGTGTCGTTCACCGGCCCCGGCGGTGTCGACCTCAAGCCGTCGGTGGTCGCGCTCGGCGCGGCGGGCTTCACCTGGGTGACCCCCACGCAGCTCCGGGTCTCGTTCACCTCGCCGGCGGCCGCGGAGGGCGGCTACCAGCTCGTGGTCGGGCCGGACATCCGGTCGGCCGACACCGGCAGCCAGATGGACCAGGACCTGAGCGGGTCGCCCGGGACGGCGGCCGACCGGTACACGGCCAACTTCCAGTACGACTCGGTCGCCCTGGTCCCCACTCTGACCGCGGTGCCCTCCGCGTCGAACCCGAACGTCCCGGCGAAGATCGTCGCCACGTTCAGCGAGCCCGTCAACCCGACGACCGTCGGGACGGGCGACCTCCAGGTTTCGCGCGGCACGGTGAGCGCGGCAACGGTCGTCGCGCCGAACGTCGTCGAGTACGACCTGACGGGGGTGACCACCGGCCCCGTGTACGTGACGCTGCCGTACGGCGCGGTGTCCGACCCGTTCGGCTTCCCGAGCGAGGCCGCGAACGGCACGTTCGGGCAGGCGCCGCCCAGCGGCGGGGGCGGAACGCCCTTCCCGCCGCTCACCCCGTTCGGCCCGCTCGGGTGGGGGTCTTACGCCAGCACCGTGTCCGACGCCGTGAGTCTGTTCGGCGAGGTCGACTCGTACACGATCGACCTGGACGCCGGCACGTCGCTCGCAGTCCTCGCCGACCAGCTCACCACCCTGCGGGCGCAGGTGTCGATTCTCGACCCGTCGGGGGCGCAGATCGCCCTCGGGACGAGCTTCCTGAGCGGGAACTCGGCGTCCGCCGGCCCGGTCGTCGTCCCGTTCAACGGAACCTACACGATCAAGATCACCGGCACGTCCAACTCCACCGGTGAGTACCGGCTCCGGGCGCTCGTCACCGCGGGGGTCGAGAGCGAGAGCCTCATCCCGAGCGCGTACAACGACACCCGCGGTTTCCCGTCCTCGGCCGCCGAAAACCTGGACGGGTTGATCCGCACCCAGGGGGGGCCCGGGAGCACGCTCCGTGGCGTCACGCTCGCCGGCAACGTCGGCCAGAACGTGCTCGGCGGCGACCTGACGGACAATTACCTGTTCACCCCGACGGTCGGCCCGGCCGGCCCGCAGCAGATCACCGTCGGGCTCAGCCAGTTGTCCGGGGGGGCCACGCTCACGCTGGTGGTCACGGACCAGAACGGCGCCGCGGTCACCCCGGTGGTGACCGTTACCCCGACGAACTTCAACCAGGCCATCACGTTCACACCGCCGACCAACTTCACGGGGCGGTACATCGTCTCCGTCAGACTCGCCACCCCGATCCCCGACGGGATCGGCTCCGACTACGCGCTGTCGCTGATCCTGAACGGGGCGATGGACCTGGAGGACAACAACACGCCCGCCGCCGCGGCCGCCAAGCCGGCCGCGCTGAACGGCAACCTCCGAGGTGGGCTGACCTCGGGCGACGAGGACTGGTACCAGATCACCGTCCCGACCGGGGGGGTGAAGCTGTACCTCACCTCCCTCACCCCGGGCGACGGCCCGAACCAGCCCGACAACCCCCTCGACCCGCACGTCGAGGTTTACAACACCACCGGGTCACTGATCGCCGGCTCCACCGGCACGGACAACGCCGCAGCCGATGGGAAGAACTCGGCCCTGGCGGTGGACCTGCCCGCGGGCGTCTACACCATCCGCGTCCTCGCCTCGCCGCTCGTCCCGTCCTCCAGCGGGTCGTACATCGTCCAGCTGACCACTGCCGCGAACCCCGGCCCGGTGACCCCCACCACCGGCGGCCCGTATACGGTGATCGAGGGCCAGAGCCTCCAGCTGAATGGCGGGGCGACCGATCCGAATGACGGGGGCGCCGCGCTGACCTACAGCTGGGACCTGAACGGGGACGGAGTGTTCGGGGACGTCCTTGGGCGAACCCCGCTCGTCAGCTGGGCGAGTCTCGTGGCCCTGGGCATCAACGACGGGCCGGGGACGTTCAACGTCCAGTTGCAAGCGAGCGACGGGGTGAACCCGCTTGTCACCTCGCTCCCGTCCACGCTGCGCGTCGACAACGCGCCGCCGGCCGCCGAAATCTACATTGGGGCAACGGGCACGGCGACCACCCAGACCGTGAACGAGGGGCAGACTGGCGTGGTGGTGCGGATGACCTCCGACACCGACTCGGCGGCCGCCCCGACTGACCCGTCGCCGGTCGACGTGTCCGCCGTCCTCCGGTACAGCTACGACCTCAACGGAGACGGGCTGTTCAACGACGGCGCCGGCGCCGGGGACGGCACCTACGCCGGCTCGGCCGCGCCTACGAGCTCGGTCGTCCTACCCCCGTCGGCCTTCGCGGACGGGTCCGCGGCCGGGACGGCCGTCACTATCAAGGCGCGGGTGCTGGACAAGGACGGCGGGTTCGTGGACAAGACCGTCACGTTCACCGTCCTGAACGTGGCCCCGAGCGCCACAGGCGTCACCGGTAACGTGACCGAGGGCGTGGACGGGACGGTGACCGTCCTGAACCCCACGGACCCGTCGAACACCGGCCCGGCGAGCGACCAGGCGACCCTCCGGTACAGCTTCGAGCTCGACCTCGACAACGACGGGACGTTCGAGACCACGCTCGGCGGGACCACCTACGCCACCGCCCTCACGAGCCAGACCGCCACCGTCCCCGCGGCGTCCGTCCCCGACGGCCCGGCGACCATCAAGGTCCGCGCCACCGTTTACGACAAGGACGGCGCCTCGTTCACCACCGCCACCACCGACATCACCGTCGGGAACACGGCCCCGACCGGCACCGTGTCGGCCACCCCGCAGGTGGACGAGGGCACGACCGCGGTCGTGCAGTTGACCGGCGTCAGCGACCCGTCGGCCGACGACACCGCCGCCGGGTTCCGCTACGCCTACGACTTCAACAACAACGGCAGCTTCAACGACCCGGAGGAGATCGGAGGTGGCTCCTGGCTCACATCCGTGCCCGGCACCACCGCGACGAGCAGCTCGGCGACCGTGCCGGCGCGCTACCTCGCCGACGGTGACCTGACCGGGACGACGGTCCGCACCGTGCGGGTGCGCGTGTACGACTTCGGCGACGGGTTCACCGACTACACCGTAGACATTTCCGTCCTGAACGTGGCGCCGACCGCCGTGCTGACCGGCTCGCCGACGACCCTCGGCAGCCCGCTCGTCGTGTCGCTGACCGGGCAAGCCGACGCCTCGTCGTTCGACACCCAGGCCGGGTTCCTGTACAGCTTCGACTTCAACGACGGCGACTTCGCCGACCCCGAGGACGTGATCGACTCGGCGACCGCCACCGCCCAGTTCACGTACACCACGCCGAACAGCTCGCCGGGCAAGCAGGTGTGGGCGCGGATCACGGACAAGGACGGGGGCTCGACGACCTACACGCAGTTCTTCGTCGTCAACAACGTCCAGCCGAGCGCGTCACTGGCGTTCCCGGCGACCGTGACCGAGGGCGGGACGGCGTCGATCACCGTGACCGCCAGTCACCCGTCGGCGGCGACCGTAGCGGCCGGGTTCCGGTACGCCTACGACTTCGACGGCGACGGCACGTTCGACTTCCCGTCCGGGGCCACGAGCTACGCCACCGCGAGCCCGCAGGCCACCGCCACCGTCCCGTCCGCGTTCACCGCGGACGGGCTCCGGCCGCTCGCGGTCCGGGTGCGGGTGTTCGAGGTCAACGGCCTCTCGACGGACGTGGTGGCGCCGATCCAAGTGCTCAACGCCCCGCCGACCGCGACGTTCAGCGGCCCGGCCACGACGGTCGAGGTCGGCGACTCGGTGACGTTCCGGTTCAGCGGCGCGACCGACCCGGCGGCGGCGGACGTGGCGGCCGGGTTTCGGTACAGCATCGACCTGAACAACGACGGCGACTTCACCGACGACGGCGAGGTGGCCGACTCCGCGTCGGGGACCGTGACCACCTCGTTCCGCACCACCGGCCCTCGGACCGTCCGCGGGCGGGTGACCGACAAGGACGGCGGATTCACCGACTACTTCGTGACCGCCTCGGCCCGGGTGCCGGTGAAGATCGGGTACGCCGCCGGCGTGGAGTCCGGGAACGCCCCAATCGTCCAAGTGTACGACGCGGCCGGCAACCAGACGCTGCGGGTGCTGGCGTTCGACCCGTCGATGACCGCCGGGGTGCGGGTGGCGAGCGCCGACGTGAACGGCGACGGCACACCCGACATCATCGCCGGGACCGGCCCGGGCGTCCCCGCCGAGGTCCGCGTCCTCGACGGCACGAACGGCACCCTGCTCTTCTCCACCCGACCGTTCGAGGGTTTCACCGGCGGGGTGTTCGTGGCCGCCGGTGACATGGACGGCGACGGCCGGGCCGAGTTCGCGGTCAGCCCGGACATGGGCGGCGGTCCGCGGGTGGTCGTGTACCGGGGAACCGGGTTCCTCCAGGCGATCAGCTTCCTGGGGATCGACGACGTCAACTTCCGCGGCGGCGCCCGGGTCGGGCTGGCGGACATGAACGGCGACGGGCGGGCCGACCTGCTCGTGTCGGCCGGGTTCATGGGCGGGCCGCGGGTCGCCGGGTTCGAGGGCTCGCAGCTGCTGGCCGGTACGCCGCAGAAGCTGTTCAACGACTTCTTCGCGTTCGAGCCGGGCCTCCGCAACGGCGTCTACCTCGCCGGCGGCGACATCACCGGCGACGGGATCGGCGACCTGATTGTTGGTGCCGGGCCGGACGGCGGGCCGCGAGTGACCATCTACGACGGCGCCTCGCTACTGGCGAACCGGCCCGCCCAGGTCGGGACGTTCTTCGCCGGCAACGACACCCGCCGCGGCGGGGTGCGGGTGGCGACCGGCGACGTAGACGGCGACGGCATCCCGGACGTGATCACCGGCGAGGCCGACGGCCCGCGGGTGAACTTGTTCTACGGGAAGCACCTGAAGACCGGGCTCCCCGGCACCGACCTTGAGCTTCTGCCGTTCTCCAGCCCGATGAACGGCGTGTTCGTCGGCTGACCGGCGGCGGGCGGCGGACCGTGGTCCGCCGCCCGCCGCCAGACACCGCGTGGCACGCCCGGCCGAACTGACGGTGCGGCGCGGGCGTTCGTGCGGTATGCTGAAGGGGGTGCGTCGTCCGGCGGCCCCCCGACCTGGCCGTGCCGGGACTCTCCCCCGGCCGGACTCGTTCATGCCCAACCCCCGCCCGCTGACCTGTCCGTGCGGCCACGCCTGGGCCTACGACGGCCCGGGCGAGCCGCCCGCGGACGTGCGGTCGGTGTGCCCCCAGTGCAGCCCCGTGGAAGCCGCGAACGCCAACACCCGTGTCGCCCCGTCCAACCCGTCCCCGTCCGACGTGGAGCGGGAGAGTACGGCCTTCGCCCTGTCCACCGACCTCACCCCCGGCCGGGTGCTGAACGGGTTCGAGATCCTCGGCGAGATCAACCGCGGCGGGATGGGCGTGGTCCTCAAGGCCCGCCAACAGGGGCTCGACCGCATCGTTGCTCTTAAGGTCATCTCGCCGACCCGCCTCGGCAACCCGGACGCCCTGCGCCGGTTCAAGCAGGAGGTCCGCGCCGCGGCGGTCGTCAACCACCCGAACGTGGTGAACGTCTACCACACCGACCTGGACGGCCCGCTCCCGTTCCTGGCGATGGAGTTCGTGGACGGGATCGACCTGTCGCGGCTGGTCAAGCAGGCCGGCCCGCTCGCCCCGGCCGATGTGGTGTTCTACCTCCAGCAGGCGGCGACCGGGCTCCAGCACGTCTACGAGGCCGGGCTGGTCCACCGCGACATCAAGCCGGCCAACCTGATGGTCACCCCGAACCCGCTCGCCGGGAAGGGGCGCAAGACCGGCAGGCTGCCGAAGCTCAAGATCCTCGACATGGGCCTCGCCCGGACGGTCGCCGAGGCCGGGGCGAACGACGACGGCCTCACCCGCGACGGCATCTTCCTCGGCACGCCCGACTACGTCGCCCCCGAGCAGGCCGAGGACTCGCGCAAGGCCGACATCCGCGCCGACATCTACTCGCTCGGTGCCGCCACGTACTACGTCCTCACCGGCGAGGTGCCGTTCCCCGGCTCGACCATCGTCCAGAAGCTCCGCCGGCAGATGACCGAGCCGCCGCCGTCGGCCCAGGCGAAGCGGCCCGAGGTCGGGGCCGGGCTCGACCTGCTCGTCCGCCGGATGATGGCCCGCAACCCGGACGAGCGGTTTCAGACCCCCGCCGAGTTGCTCGACGCCATCGACCGCGTCCGCCGCGGCGGCACCCCCGACCCCGGCGCCCGGACGCCCCCGCCAACCCACGTCAGCGGCCCCTCCCCCGGCACCGGGTCGGGCCTATACGCACTCCCCGCCGGGACGGCGCCGGCGAAGGCGCACGTCGGCGCCGTCAGCGCACTACTCGTCGGCGGCGACGGGAAGACGGTCATCACCGGCGGGTTGGACGGCCACATCAAGGTGTGGAACGCGCTGAAGCTCAAGGAGGCGCGGGCCTTCGAGGGCGACGTCGGCCCGGTCGAAGGGCTGGCGTCGGCCCCGAACGGCCGCTGGCTCGCGTCGTGCGCCACGCGCCTGACGCTCCCCGAGATGCGGGTCCAGATCTGGGACACCGCCACCGGCGCCGAGCACGGCCGCCTGAAGGGCGCCCGCGACAACTACCGGTGCGTGGCAGTGAGCGCCGACGGGCGGCGCGTCGCCGCCGGCAGCGCCGACAACAGCGTGTGGGTGTGGGAGTTCGCCGCCGAGGGGCCGAAGCCGACCCGCCTCGCCGGGCACACCGGCGCCGTGACCGGCGTAGCCTTCACGCGGACCGGCGAGGCACTCGTCAGCACCTCGACCGACGGCACCGTCCGCCAATGGGACATCGCCGGTGAGAAGGAGCGCGGGTCGCTCAACGCCACGGTCGGCCCGGTCGCGGCGATGGCGCTCCTGGGGAAGCGACTGGCGGTGGCCGGGAAGCACCTGGCCGTGCGACAGCGGGACGGGTCGTTCCTGCGGTTCATCGGCCACGACGGGCCGATCCAGTGCGTCGCCTTCTCGCCCGACGGGCGGCTGCTGGCGAGCGGCGGGGCCGACGCGACGATCCGCATCTGGCTGGTCGAAGACGGGACCGAGCTCACGACGCTGACCGGGCACCGGGGTGGGGTGCGGTCGGTGTCATTCGGGGTGGACGCCGGCGTTCTGTACAGCGGCGGCGAAGACGGCACCCTGCGCCGCTGGCCGGTCGAGGCACCGCTCCACTGACCGGTGCCGCCGCCGGTTCGTCCAAATCCGCGCCAGCACCTCCGCGACGCGGACCATCGGCACCTCTTTTTCCGATGTCAGCAATCGTCGTAGTGCAGGCACCGGGCCGATCGAGGGCGGCGTCGCATTGTGACGCGGCTCTCGCGACGCGATCACTACACCGTGGCCGCGCGGCCCCAAAACGTGACGGCCCTCGCGCGAGTACGCGCCTTATCGTGCTCGGATTCACGACCATCCTCAGCGACCGGTAAGCGGACGTCATTTCACCACCGACCGAGTGCCTCGGCCGGTGGTTGCGGATATGATTGCGCACGTCACGAATCACATCGGTGTTCGCCCTCCCGGAGGCGCCATGACCTCGCTCGCGGACCGGTTCCGCCGGTGGTACGAGTACGAGCGGGACTGCAACGACAAGACCCTCGAGATGCTCGCCACCGTCCCCGCGGACCGGCGCGACACGCCGCAGTTCCGGCGGGCCGTCGGCCGCACTGCGCACATCGCGGCGGCGCGGCGGCGGTGGCTCACCCGGCTCGGGCAGCTCAGCGGCACGATGCCGCCGACGTTCCCCGACATCGCGCTCGCCGACCTGCCGGCGTACATCGACGAGACGGAGGCGGCGTGGGTCGCGTACCTCGCCCGACTCGACGACGCGGAGCTGGCGCGCGAGTTCGAGTGGGTCACGCCCGACGGGAAGCGGCTGCGCTGGACCGTCGAGGGCGTGCTGACGCAGACGTTCGGCCACGCCTGCTATCACCGCGGGCAGGTCGTCCAGCTCGTCGCCGAGCTCGGCGGGAAGGCGGTCGATACGGACTACCTCTACTTCGCCAAGCCGACGCCGGTCGAGCCGGGTTGATGCGGCCGTGCGGGCGTCGTCGGCCGAGTCAGCGATGGCGACCAGGCCGGTACACTCGTCGCGTGGGACGTGGACCCGGTGGCGAACGTCGTTTACCGCTACCGGACCTGGCTCACGTCCTGACCGCCGCGGTTTCGCTTTGGCAGCCATCCTCGGTGGGGGTACACTGGCCGGCGACCCGCCACCCGCCGGTGACCCATGCCCCTTCCCCGCCCCTCCCGCCGCGCCGCACTGAAGGCCGGCGCCGCCGCGCCGTTCGCCGCCACGGCCGCCGCCCTGCAACCGCCGGCGCGGCCGATCGTCGAAGGGTACACGGACCAGTTGAGCTACGCGCCCGGCGACACGGTCCGGTTCCACCTGTCCGGCGCCGGCGGGATCACGGGTCGGCTCGTCCGCGTCGGCGGTGGTGAGCCGGTCGAACTCGCGCTGCCGGCGTTCGAGGGCGAGGTTCGCCCCATCCCGCGCGACGCCTCGTCCCGCGGGTGCCGCTGGCCGGCGAGCCTCTCGTACACGCTGCCCGCAGACCTGCGCTCGGGCTACTACCGCGCCGAGTTCCGCTCGGCCGCCGGTGGTCGGGCGTCCGGCGAGTGCTTCTTCGTCGTCCGCCCGAAGCACCCCGCGACGGACTCGAAGATTCTGATCCAGCTCGCAACGAACACGTACAACGCGTACACGAACTGGGGCGGGTACAGCCTGTACGCCTACCACGGCCGCCACAAGGTGCAGGGCCGGCGCGTGTCGTTCGACCGGCCGCAGGCGTCGCAGTTCCCGCGCTGGGAGGAGCCGTTCGTCCGCTGGGCCGAGGCGAACGGCTACCGGCTCGACTACTGCGTCAACTCCGACCTCGAATTCCGCCCCGAAATCCTGACCGGCTACAAGCTCGTGCTGAGCGTCGGGCACGACGAGTATTGGTCGGCGCCGATGCGCGACCACCTGGAACGCTTCATCGGAGCCGGCGGGAACGTGGCGTTCTTCAGCGGGAACACGTGCTGCTGGCAGGTGCGCAGCGAGGACAACGGCCGGGCGCTGGCGTGCTGGAAGCAGAGCTTCGGCGACGACCCGGTGTACCGCACCGACGACCACTCGAAGCTCACGTCGCTGTGGGGTCACTACCTCGTCAACCGCCCGGAGAACAGCCTGACCGGCGTCGGCTTCCTGTGGGGCGGCTACCACCGCAGCCACGGGCAGTTCATGGACGGCTCCGGCGCGTACACCGCCCACCGCCCCGACCACTGGCTCCTCGCGGGCGCGGACCTGCGCCGCGGCGACGCCTTCGGGGCGAAGCTGCCGGGGTACAAGGTGGTCGGCTACGAGTGCGACGGCTGCGAACTCACCTGGACCGACGGCCTCCCGACGCCGACCGGCCGCGACGGCACGCCGCCCGGCTTCGAGGTGGTAGCGACGGCGCCGGCGCGGTGGCACCCGGACGACTGCGAGTGGTACGAGCGCTGGGAGCGCGGCCGCACGGGCTACGCCGTGATGGGCACGTACACCCGCGGCGGCACCGTCGTGACCGTCGGCAGCACCGACTGGGCGTTCGGCCTCCGCGGCAACGACCCGGCGGTCAAGCGCATCACGCGGAACGTGCTCGATCGGTTGAGTCGATAAAGGCAGCAGAGGAATTCACCACGGAGTCACAGAGGGCACAGAGAGAGAACCAAAAGCAGAGGCAGCACATGGTTTTGGACCGTGCTTCGTCTCGGCTTTGTGTCTTACCTCGGTGCCCTCTGTGACTCCGTGGTGAATTCCCCGTCCTCCTCCCCTTCCCTTCCCGGAGCCCGCCATGCCCTCCCGCCGCTCCTTCCTCGCGTCCGCCGCGGCCGTCGCCGCCGTGCCCGCGTCCGCGCCCGCCGCACCCGGCCCCGACGCCGTATCGATCGCACTGATGGGGTGCGGCGGGATGGGGACGAACCACCTGCGCCTCCTCGCCGCGAACCCGCGGGTGCGGATCACGCACGTCTGCGACGCCGACGCCAACCGCCTCGCTGCCGCGGCCAAGATCGCCGCCGACGCCGGACACCCGGTCAACCCCGTCAAGGACGTCCGCCGCGTCCTCGACGACCGCGCCGTCGTCGCCGTGTGGATGGCGACGCCGGACCACTGGCACACGCCCGGCGCGATCCTCGCCGCCGACGCCGGGAAGCACGTGTACGTCGAGAAGCCGTGCAGCCACAACGTCCGCGAGGGGCGGCTCCTCGCCGACGCCGCGGCGCGGAACCGGGTCGTCATCCAGGTCGGCACGCAGGCCCGCAGCACGCCGACGGTGAAGGCGGCGATGGACCGCATCAGGGGCGGCGCGATTGGCGACGTGCTCGCGGCGAAGGCGTGGAACAGCCAGCTCCGCCGCAACCTCGGCAAGGTGCAGGCGTCGCAACCGCCCGAGTACCTCGACTACGAGCTGTGGCAGGGGCCGGTGCCGGAGGCGCCGTTCTACGCGAACCGCGTCCCCGGCATGTGGCGGTTCTTCCGCGACTACGGCGCCGGCGACATGGGCAACGACGGCGTTCACGATATCGACGTGGGCGTGTGGGGGATGAAGTTCGCCACGCTGCCCAACCGCGTCGCGTCACTCGGCGGTAAGTACTTCTTCGACGACGACCAGGAGTGGCCGGACACGCAATACGTCGTCGCCGAGTACGACCCGGGCAACGGCGGGCGCACGCGCCGGCAGTTCACGTTCGAGCAGCGCATCTGGTCGCCCTACGTCCAGGACGGCTACGAGAACGGCAACGCCTTCTACTGCACGAAGAGGATGCTCGTCATCGGCCACACCATCGGCTGGAAGCTGTACGGCGAGCGAAACCGGCTGATCGAGGAGATGACCGGCCGCGTCGACCTGCCGGCGCACCACAACAACTTCCTCGACGCCGCCACCCGCGGCGGCACGGCGAACGCACCGGCGGCGGTCGGGCACATCGCCGCCGGCATCTGCCACCTGGCGAACATCGCCTGCCGCCTCCGCGCCACGG
>JAFKFQ010000011.1 GCA_017308215.1 bacterium
GCGAAGGGGAACCCGAACCCACGTGGGTTCAGGTTCCCCCGCAGTCGTCCCGGCTACCCGCGCTCCCGCGTCGGGTCTCGAAGACTCGACCCGACCTACAAGCCCCGAGCCGAAACCCGGCTCCCGGTCTCTCGTCCCCCGTCCCCCGGCTCCTGTTCCTCCTCGCCCTCCTCACCCTGCCGCTCGTCGGCCACGGGTGCCACGGCGACGACGTGGACCACGAGCCGGCCGCCGCGCCGCCGGCACGAACCGGCGCCCTTCCCGACCCCGACCCGAAAACTTCCCGGTAACCCCCTTGCACCCGGGGCCGGTGTCGCCAACAATACCCCTGTCACCTGCGGCCCCACGGACGCACCGGCCTTTCGGCCGGTGTTCGCGTATGGGGCCGCGGCTGGCGGCGATTTCCCGGAGGTCGGCCGCGCCCCGTTCGGGCACCGCGGCCGGTCTCGCGCCCTGACCACCCGGTCGGTGCGGCCCCTCCGGCCCGCCGCCGGGTCGGCGCTCCCCGTGACACCCCACACGCCGACCCTTACCGCGACCGAACCCGTGGGCCGACCCGCGGGCGCACCGGACACCGGAGGACGGCACCGTGAGCATCAAGAAAGACCCCGGCAAGGCCGTCCTCGAGCTCGTCGAGAAGATGCACGAGGAGAAGAAGATCGCCCGCGAGACGATCTTCACCGGCATCGAGCAGGCCATCAAGCTCGCCGCCGAGCGCCACTTCCAGGTGGAAGAGGGCGTGTTCGTCAGCATCGACCAGGCCACCGGCCACATCGTCGCCCGCTACGGTGAGCAGGAGCTCGACCCCGAGACGCTCGGCCGCATCGCCGCGCAGTCCGCGAAGCAGGTGATGATCCAGAAGATCCGCGAGGCCGAGAGCGACACGGTCTACAACGAGTTCAGCGGCAAGAAGGGCGAACTCCTCATCGGCACCGTCACCCGCGTGGACGCCGGCACGGCCATCGTGTCGCTCGGCAAGAGCGAGGCACTCCTGCCGCGCAGCGAGCAGATCCCGGGCGAGACGCACCACGTCGGCGAGCGCGTCAAGGCGGTCATCCTCGAAGTCCGCCGCCAGGGGCACCGCGTCAAGATCGTGCTGTCACGCTGCCACCCGGACTTCGTACGCACCCTCTTCGAGGAGGAAATCCCGGAGATCGACGAGCGCATCATCGACATCCGCGCCGTCGCCCGCGAGGCCGGCTACCGGTCGAAGGTCGCGGTCACCAGCATCGACCTGAAGGTGGACGCCGTGGGCGCGTGCGTCGGCGTCCGCGGCAGCCGGATCAAGAACGTGATCGAGGAGCTGAACGGCGAGCGGATCGACATCGTCCGCTGGAACGACTCCCTCCAGGTGCTCATCCCGAACGCCCTCCAGCCGGCGCAGATCAGCGAGGTCTTCACCTACCAGCGGCTCGGCCGCGCGATCGTGCTCGTGACCGACGACCAGCTCTCGCTGGCGATCGGCCGGCGCGGGCAGAACGTGCGGCTGGCGTCGAAGCTGGTCGGGTGGGACATCGAGATCATGACGCACGACGAACTGGCCGAGGCGCTGGAGCGGGCCGAGCGGTGGTTCGGCCAGTTGCCGAACTCCAGCCCCGACCTGACGAACGCGATGATCGACCAGGGGTTCCTGAGTTACAACGACCTCACGATGATTGACGCCGCGGAGCTGGCCGAGATCACCGGGCTGCCGGAGGAACAGGCGGACGAGATCGTGATGTACGCCGAGGAGTACTCGGACGTGATGGAGCGGAGCGTCGAGGAGGAGCGCCGGGCGGCGGAGGAGCAGGCGGCGCAAGAGGCGCAGGAGGCCGCCGAGGCGCAGCGGTTGGCGGACGAGCAGGCGGCGCAGGAGGCTGTGGCGACTGAGGGCGAATCGCTGGCAGAAGGCGAAGCACTGGCCGAGGGCGAAGTGCCGGCGGAAGGCGAAGCACCGGTGGAGGGCGCCGAACTGGCCCCGGTGGAAGGCGCGGAGGCGGGCGAGACGCCCGAGGTGCCGACCGAGACGGGCGAGGCCGCACCGGCCACGGAGACTGCGGAGGCGCCCGAAGCCGGTGCCGAGCCGGTGGCGGCGGGCGAGGCGGAACCGCAGCCGACGGCGTGACCGGAGGCCTTTGGTCGCCACGATTGTCCGGCTATGTCGATTCTAGCCCGAGAAGTTGCAGGGGCGTGGTGTCAACGTGGACCACGACCCTGCTGGCTGGTCAGCTCCAGGTAGCACTCCCTCGCCCGGATCCGCGCTGGTCGGTCTGATCAGCGCCCGATCTCTCGAAGTCCAGAAGTCGCGCCTGACTCTTCGCCCGGCGAGCAGTATATGCTGATCGTCGCAGCCGCGATCCGCGCACGCTCGACGTCGGCCGGCGGCTCTAGCCCCCAGATACGCAACGCCGCCACCTGAATCGGAATCGGCAGTTTGATGTACGGCTCATCGTAGAGCAACATAATAGACTCGTTGCGAAATAGGTCGTCGGTGGCTATGCGGCGGCATGAACCTGCACGAACGCCTTCGCCAGTAGCCCGCCACGTTTCGCCCGTTCACCGGGCTGACCGTCACGGCGTTCGACCCGCTCCGCGACGACCTCGAGCCTGTCCTGGCCGCCCGCGGGGCCAACACCCGGGGCTCT
>JAFKFQ010000012.1 GCA_017308215.1 bacterium
GAGGTGGTCGTAGACGGCGTACCGGTCGGTCGTCAGGACCGGCGGGGTCGGGCCGGCCGGGTCGGCGAACGCGGCCCGGCTCCGGGACAGGCGGACGACGAGCGCGGTCACGGCGGCCGTCACCGCGACCCACCGCCAGGCCTTGGCCCAGCCCTCGGTCCGCCCGGTCTCGTCCACGTTCGCCGGCCGGGTCCGGGGGTATGCCAACGCCCCGGTGCGGATCGGCTCGAGTGCGGCGGCCGTCTTCGCCCGGAGGTCGCAGACGGCGGCCGGGCTGATCGGCGGGCCGAGCCGGGCGCCGAGAACCTGACTCACGGCCCGCTTCCCGAGCCGGTGCCCGCCGGCCAGGAGGGCACACACGGCCTGGGCCCGGGGCCGTACCCGCCGACCGCATCGGCCGGGAGTTCGCCGCAGGTGACGGCTCCGGACCCCGGGCAGGAGAGCCGGTGCTGGCGGTACTCGGTCACATGCGGCCGGGCGTCGGGGACCTCGTGGGCCTGGTGGACCAACGGGGCCGGGTCGTCCCCGGCGAGGCGGTGGGAGCACCGGCGGCACCCGGCATCCTCCAGGGCGTCCGCTAATACCGGCAACCTTTCCCATGCTCGGTCGTCGTAGCAGCCGCGAGCTAGGGCGACGACGACCTCGGTCCTCCACTCAGGGTGAAACACGACGGGGCGGAAGGGGTTGCCGAAGATGTCGTCCACGGCCGACACCCCGGGCGCCCACAGGTCCCAGAGCGCGCCCCCGACGAGGAGCCCGAGCGGCGGGTCGCGGTCCGTGATCCTCGCCAGCTGCCCGACGGCCCGATGCGCCCTGGCCACGGCCTTCTTGCGGCTCTGTTCGTCCGACAACGGGTCCACGCCCTCTGGGCCGACTGCCGACCACCGCGCGGCGGCGTCATCCGCCTCGCCCCTGACCTCAGCCAGCTCGTCGTCGGAAGCGAGCCCGTCGGCGTACCGCTCGATGACCGCCAAGCGGTGCAAGCTGTCCGGGTCGGACCGGAGGTGGGCGGACTCTCGGCCGTGGGCGACCCCGAGTAGTCGGAGCTTCCGGTCGGTAGCCACGCCAAGCTCTAAAAGGCACCAGACGCGCTTCCCCGGGACGTTGCAGTTGTGCCACTCGGCCTCGGTCATCGCCCTCTCCTGCTCACGTCTTGCCGAGGACAGCATCGACGACCCAGCACCCGCGGACGTGTGGACCGTCACCGCGGCAGTGCGACAGGATGTCGTCGTTCGAGCATCCGGCGTCCTCCAGCGCATCGGCCAACACGGACATCGCCGTGAAGTTCCGGGACTCGTACATCCCCCGGGCGAGCGCGACGACCGCCTCCGTCCGCCACTCGCCCTCGAAGCTCACCGGCCGGAACGGGCTCCCGAACACCTCGCAGAGCAACCCCGCTTGGGCGGTCGCCTCGACCAGCGCCGCGGCAGGGGGGACCGGGGTCGGGAGGGAGACATCCCCTCGGTCCGCGATAGCCCCACCGGAGACCGACCAGAAGAGCTCCACCTCGACCCGGTGGCCGTAATCCTGGTCGTCCAGCGCCATCGCCTTGCACGCGACCAGGGTGGCGCTCGGGCCTTCGCCACCCAGTAGGCCGGCTGGCTCTGGCACTCGGACTCGACGGAGGACGACGCCCGCGCCGCGGTCTGGAGGTCTTCGTCCTCGAACCGACCGTCTGGGTGGTCCTCGACCTCCACCACGAGGTCCTGGTTGAACGGGTGCGGGAACCGGTGCCAGATGCGGCGGCAGCACGCGCAGGCGAACAGCCGGAGCTTCCGGTCGGTGGCCGCTCGCCGGCTGCGGAGGAACAACAGCATCAGCTGGGGGTCGGTGCAGGCTGACCAGTCGTCCTCCGACACGATGTCCTCCTTGCTCGGCGGCGCAAGACGGCGGGCCGGCTCCGTTTCATGATGGGGGACTCCTGACGGGAGGACCAGACCATGACGAAGCCGGACGACGTGAGCCGAAAGCGGCGGCTGCGAGGCGAAGTGTCCGCGTCTCGTGCTACTCCTAGCCACCATCGTCGGGTGTCGTGCCCCGCAGACTTCAACCGTCGAGCAGGCTCGGCAGCGGGACCAGGAGTTGGTCGCCTTCAACTCCTGGGTGGAGCGGGGCTGGAGCAGTGCTTCGTGGGTGCCACCGGGGAGTGCCCCCGACGACTACACTCGACAGCAGTTTCGGCAGCAGGCCGACCAACTGGTGAAGCGGTAGCTTGACTGCTCACCTTCCCACCATTCCGTCTCGTCGCGCGGACCGGCACGCTTCTCGCTGTTGACATCGAGCCGAGGCGCGCTACCCTTCTGGTGGGTGGCGTGTCTGCCACCATCCTCCACCATCACGAAGGTCTATGAGCGTTCGTCGTACCCGCCCCGCCACATCCCGCCCCCAGACCAACCCGACCAGTCTCGCCCTCGGCTCCTCGACCGCCGGCTGGTACGCCGAGTGGAAGGCCCGCAAGCAGGCGGCTGTCGCCGCCGAGCCTGAACAGGTGAGTTCGCCGGCAGATGACGCCGCCGAGGCGCTGGCGAAGTGGCTAACGACCGACGGGAAGTAACTGTGGGCGGCTACCCATTGCTGAATGGGGGCCACCGCTTGTCGAGCCCCTAATTCAGGGCAGGAACATCGCCGCCCGTCGCCGCGGCGCGTCCAGGTTCTTCTCCACTCGGCCATCGACTACGCTTCAATGCCGTGCACTCGTGGTGGCGGCGATGGACCTCTTCGGGCTGGCCCACAGCCTACTAGCCTCGGCGTGAGCGAGGTTGAGCAACGGGTGCGGGACAGGCAAAGTGACTGGCACTGCCCAGCTCAGAACCGTGAGCAACACTACTTGCGGAAGGGCGCACTCATGTGTCAGAATTATATCTCGTACTTCGCCACGCCGTCGCGCGGGCTCTCAGCACCCGTGTTCACCACGCGCGAATCAAACCGGAACTCTGCCCGTGATTCTCGAACGCCTCGAAGCCCACAACTATGGCCCGTTTGCGATTCCGGCGACCCTCGAACTGGACCCCGAAGTTACAGTTCTGACGGGACCAAATGATGTCGGCAAGTCGTCCCTCCTGCGCCTCGTAGCTCGGCTCTATAACGCCGATGGGCTACCAGCCGTCGGGGTGACCGAGTTCAACCAAGATAACCTGCATACGGCTCAGGTGGACTGGCAGCAGCGTGAGGCCTTTGGCGCAGTTGCCCGGTTTCGCATGACCAGCCCCCATCCGAAGTGGTCAGAGCTCGGTGGCCCCCACGCGATACTGGTCAAGCTCGGAGTCGCACCGAACAACTATCGCAGGCGCGCGGTCGAACTATTCGATGAGAACAACCGCCGTGTTCACAACAGGCGATGGGACATGCCCGAGGGCGTCATCAGGGCGGTTCTACTCCCGCCCGCCACGGAGGTTCGTGATACCATCGACTTCAGTAAGCCAACTTCGGCCGAAAGCAATATTTTTAAGATTGTGCTCGGTAATGAATTTAAGTTTACACAGATGTCGTCACTATCGCCAATCCTCTTTGACGGACAGTTGGGGAGGGCTGAGGGGCGGCTGAACGAGTGCCTTCGCAGCTTTCTTCCCGCTTCCCTGGGCATCTCATGGGCTCTTCGTGCATCGAGTGACCTCAAGGGTATCCACTGCTACCTGCGGGACGACAAGGGTGGATACACGGCCCTCGGGTTAAGGGGCGCAGGGGTTCGCCGGGTCATGGCCGTGTTCGCCGGATTGATGTCGCACGACTCCACCGACGGGAACTGGATGGTCCTATTCGACGAGCCCGAGTTGTCGCTTCACGCCGACTCCCAACACCTACTCCGCCGCGTGCTGGAGGGTCTCGGGGAGAAGCCGAATGTCCAAGTGGTCTACTCGACTCACTCCCCGTCGATGATAAATGTGGCCCGGCCGCACGCGATTCGCCTACCTGCTCTTTCCGCGACGTCATCAGTATCAATCGGCGAGATCGAGCAGGCGTTCCGCGGCGCCGCGGATTGCCACCTCGGTCAAGCCCGGCCGGAGAGCCGCGTGGATTTGCTCGGCCAGGAGTTCCCGCCGCCACGCTCGCCGCTTGT
>JAFKFQ010000013.1 GCA_017308215.1 bacterium
CGCAGGCGCCTGCGGCCGTCATTCGCACGCATGACGCCGCGGTCCACTGCAGCGAGGGGTTCGGCCGGCTTGGTGTCCCACCGCCCACGCGGTCGTGGTGCGCCGGAACCGCGGACCCACGCGGGTGCCGGGTGGAGAGGCCGGCCCCAGTACTTCGTTCACCGTCGCGCGACCCCCGCGACACCGCACCTGCCTTCGCTGCAGGTCACTATCCGACCGCGAGTCGGGGCAGCCCCGCTCCGGAGCGGCAAGGCTAACACTCGCGCGGCCGCCCAGCAATATCTCTCGAGGGGGTGGCGCGGGGTTCAGCCGCCGAACGCGTCGCTCACCTGCGCTGGCCGCACGATGCGCTGTGGCTCACAAGAAACCGATTCGCGGCCGGCGTCAGGCACAGCGCGGGATCGGCGGTCAACCGCAGCTCCCCGAACGACCCGAATTCCATCAGCGAGAACTGCCCCGGCCCGGAGAACCCGACCAACTCTAGGACCATCCACTCGGCATTCTGCCCAGCTACCCGGGCGTCGCTGGCGATGAAGGTGGCGAACGTGTCGTGGGGCGTTTGTTCGGTCGAGAACCCGAGGTAAATCTGGTCGCCTTCCGGGGTGTTCGGGGCGGGGAACAGCAGCCCCTCGTCGGCGTCGAGTACGGTCGAGTGGCCCCCGCCGCCGAACGCACCGCCCGGGCCGAAGGCCGCGTCGGTGTGGACGTTCAGCACCCACCGCTCGTCAACGTAGTTGTAACTCACGTCGGTGTGCTGCGGGCCGTCCGGTGAGTCCACCAAGAGGTAGGCGGCAACGGTCACGTAGGCGGTCTCGGTGCTGGTGCGCCCGGTGTTGTCCACGACGGTGTAGGTGAACTCGTCCGCCCCTCGTACCCGGCGGCGGGCGTGTACCGGACGGTGCCGCCCGGGCCGGTGGTCAGGGCGCCGTGAGCCGGCTGGGTGAACGTCTGGCCCGGCTCGATGGCCGCGTCGTTCCCCAGGATGTCGAGCGTGCTGGTCGTGCCCGGGACCGCGAGCAGGTTGTCGGGCTGGGTGCGGGGCGGTCGTAGACCGGGGGCACGGTCACCGTGACCGTGGTCGAGGTGGTGCCGCCAGTCCCGTCGCTCACGGTCAGGGTGATGGTGGCGGTGCCGGAGTGGTCGGAATTGGCGATGAGCCGCAGCGTGCGGTTCGCCGCGCTCCCGCCCAGCAGTGCCTGGTTGACGAGTACCAGTGAGGCGGGGTCGCTGTCCCAGGGGACGGCGAGCGCCCCGGGTGCGGACTCGGGGTCGCCCACCGTGCCACTCGGGTCGGTGGCGGTGACCGCGATCGTCGCCTTGCCGGACTGATTGCCGGCCGGGGTCATGGTCAGGGTGCGGTTCGCCCAGGACCCGCCGAAGGCCATGTTCACGGGGGAAGTTGGGGACGAGCATGGGGTTGTCCAAGGTGGCCGTCACCGTGAGCTGGGCCGGCGGCGTGGGCGAGTCGCCGACGGTAAAGGTCACGGTGGTTGGCGTGTCCTCGGGCGTGGTCCGGTCGGCGATGTCGGAGATGTTCGGGTCGCTGGCGAGGATCGTGACCGTGGCGGTCGCCCGCGCCCCGAGGAGGCTCCCGCACGGAAGGCCGACCGCGTAGCCCGCGATGTTCGCTGGCGCCGGTGCCCTCAGTGTCGGGTTGATCGTCTCGTTCCCCTCCTCGTCGGTGTCGTTGGTGACCGGAATGGTGGACGTCTTGCTCGTCTCGCCGTCGTTGAATGTGAGAGTGTTGCTCGCCGCGGCGTAGTCCTGCCCCGCGGTCGCGGACCCCTCCGAGGTGGCGTAGTTCACCGTCACCCGGCTGCCGCCTACGCGGTTGACGGTGACCAGGGCAGTCCCGGCGTCTTCGTTCACATCAACGTCAGCGACCGCGAATTCGAACCGGCCGACGTCCCCGACCGAGAAGTACAGCGTCATCACATCGCCCGTGACGACGGGCTCCGGGGTGTTCTGGTTGCCGTCGGTGTTGACGTTCGCGGACGCCCGGAACCGGACCTCGTACCGGCCGGGCTCGGTGAAGCCCCAGTTGTAGTGGAGGTGCCCGCCGGCGAGCACCCAGAGTGCGTCGTCGGCGGTGACCCCGCCCGCGGCGGTGGACGTGAGAACGGTGGGCGCGGTGTCACCGCTCTGCCAGACGGAGAAGTCGCCCGGCCCGGTCGCGCCGTCGAGGGTGAGCTTCAACCACACCCCCGTCCCGGTGACGCGCCCGCAGGACTCGGCGGTCGCGTCGTACCGGTTGACGGCCGTGCCGGGCACGCCGTACCCAGCGACCCCGAGGTACATCAGGTCGGGGTTCTGGCTCTGCGGCAGCCGGTAGAAGGTCTCCCCGGCGGCGAAGCCGATGAATTCAAACTCGGAGCCGGCCGGACGGGCGGTGGCGGCGTTGATCCCGGTGTAGAGGAGGGCAACGTCCGGGTCGTAAGCGACCTGGTTGTCGTCCTCCCGCGACTGGAGTGATACCGGTAGGAGTTACGCAGTTGCCATGTCCGGAAGCCGGTAGGTCGGGGCCGTGAGGTACGCCCGCACGGCCTCGCGGATCACCCCCCACGTGGTCTCGAACCAGCTCACCCCGGAGGCCACGCGGTGGTACT
>JAFKFQ010000463.1 GCA_017308215.1 bacterium
CCGTCGCCACAACGCCGCACGTCGGGCACGTCACCACGTTCCCGCCCACCGTCACCCGCTCCCCGCACTGACCGCACGACCCGGTTTCGCGGGCGCTCGGCGGCGCATAGTCGGCGGGGAGTTCGCCGCGGTACTGGAGGATCTGCCGCGCGCCGAGCAGCTTGCGGTGCTTCAGCCGGACGTAGTCGACGAGCGGGAACGTCCGCTCGACGAGCCCGACGTTCGCCGCCCACCACTCCGACCACGGCGGCACGCCCCGCGGGTCGGCGATCGCCTTGCGGAAATAGTCCAGGCACTCGTCCATCGCGTCGTTCACTCCTGCGGGACCGCCCGCTCGTACAGGTGGCGTGCGGCGCGGCCGCTGATGACGCCGTGGGTCAGCAACTCCGCCGCGATCAACTCGACGGCGTGCCAGTGGTCGTCGTCGGCGAGCAGGTTTTCGACCTTCGCAAGCAACCGCTTCTCCAGCCGCGCGGCGGCGCGCTCGCTCGTCTCGGCCAGCAGCCGGCGGGCGTAGCGCAGGTCGCGCTCGGCCTCGGCCCAGCCGTAGGTGCCGGTGTGCCGCGCCTCCGCGGCGAGGCCGCCGAGCGAGATCATCACCTCGCGCTCCACCCAGTCCTCGGACGGGCGGAACACGCCCTTGCCGAACTCGCACTGGCCGAGGCGGTCGCGGTTCGGCAGCACGCTGACGCGGTGGACCGGCCGGTCGAGCGCCAGCGCCACGACCGCGTGCCCGGCCTCGTGGTACGCGGTCACCGGGTCGTATTCGGGCTTCGCATCCATGCCGCGATTATACCCTGACCGGGTGGACCGCGATTTCGAGTTCGCCGTCGTCGGGCAGGGGCTCGCCGGCACCGCCGTGGCGTGGCAGCTGCGGCGGCGCCGGCGGCGGTTCCTCGTCATCGACCGCGGCGACCCGCACGCCGCCTCGCGCGTCGCGGCGGGCCTCATCACCCCGTACACCGGCCGCCGCATCGCACGAACGTGGAAGCTCGACGAGTGCTTCGGCGCCGCCGTCGCGGTCTACGGCGCGTCGGAGGCGGAAACGGGGGTGAAGCTCCTCCACCACGCCCCGGCGCTGCGCCTCTTCGCCGACGCCGCCGAGCGCGACGTGGCCCGCGGGAAGATCGACCCGACGCGGTTCGACCGCGCCATCAACCGTGACTGGTTCGCCGCACCGCACGGCGGCTTCGACCTCACGCCGGCGGCCCGCCTCGACACCACGCGCTTCCTCGACGCCTACCGCACGCTGTTCGCGGAGCAACACGCCTACCGCGTGATGGACTTCGACCCGGCGACCGACGTGGAGCCGACGGCCGACAGCGTGCGACTGCCGCGCCTGGGGCTGACGGTGCGCGGCGTGTTCTTCTGCCAGGGCGTCGGCGGCGTGGGGAACCCGTGGTTCCCGACGGTGCCGTACAACCCGGCGAAGGGCGAGGTGCTGACGTTGCGCATCCCCGGGCTCGGCGAGACGCGGCCGGTCCACCGCGGGGTGTGGCTGGCCCCGGTCGGCGGCGACACGTTCCTCGCCGGCAGCACCTACGACCGCGCCGACCACACGCCCACGCCGACCGCCGCCGGCCGCGCCGCGATCGAGGCCGGGCTGCGCGAATTCCTGAAACTCCCGTTCGAAGTGCTCGACCACCGCGCCGGCGTGCGGCCGGTGCTGCTGACGACCAAGCCGATGCTCGGCGTTCACCCGCGCTGGCCGGGGCTGGCGATCCTCACCGGCCTCGGGTCGAAAGGGAGCCTGTACGCGCCGGTCTTCGCCGCGCAACTGGTCGATCACGTCATCGACGGGCGGCCGCTCGACGCGGACGTGCGGCTCGCATAGTGGGCCGCATACCGGTTGATGTCGGGTGCGAAGCCCCGACGTGGCGAACGGCCGGCGTGAGCCGGCTGGTCGTTGGTGCAGGCACCTGGGACAACCACCAGCCGGCTCACGCCGGCCGTTCGCCGACCCCGACACCGAGCGGTAGACGCACCAGTAGGTCGGGTCGAGTCTTCGAGGCCCGACGCAGGAGCATAGACCCGCGTCGGGCCTCGAAGACTCGACCTGACCTACAAAACCAGGAACCCCGGAGCCCGCCATGCTCACGCCCGACTCGCGCCGCCGCGACTTCCCCTCGCTCGACGGCCGCGCCTACCTGAACACCGCCGCCGAAGGCATCCCGCCGCGGCAGGTCGGCGAAGCGATCGCGCAATACGCCCGCGACAAGGAACTCGGCATGGACGGCCGCGTCCCGCACGCGGCGGAGTGGCAGGCGGTGCGCGAGCTCGCCGCGCACTTCTACGGCCTCACGGCGGACGAGATCGGCATCTGTTCGTGCTCGTCGGAGGCGTACAACCTTGCGGCGCTGGCGCTGCGGGCGAAGCCGGGCGACGAGGTGGTCGTCAACGACCTCGACTTCCCCGCCGGCGCGACGCCGTGGCTCCAGTCGTCGTTCCCGGGCGAGGCGAAGGTGTGGCGGAACCGCGGCGGGGCGCTGCGGGTCGAAGACCTGGTGCCGCTGCTCGGCCCGCGGACGCGACTCGTCACCGTGTCACTCGTCAGCTTCTTCAACGGCTTCACGCTGCGGCTGCCCGAAGTGGTCGCCGCGGTGCGGAAGCACTCGCCGGCGCTCCTCGCCGTGGACGTGACGCAAGCGCTCGGCCGCGTCCCGCTCGACCTGACCGGCGCGGACCTGATCGTCAGCAGCACGCACAAGTGGATTCTGGCGTCGCACGGCGGCGGGCTGGTCGGCGTGCCGAAGGACCGCGCCGCCGATTGGACCGTGCCCGCCGGCGGCTGGTTCAACCTCGACGACCCGTTCGGCCCGAACCGCTTCGGCCCGGCGGTGAGCAAGGCCGGGGCGGCGAGCTTCGCGGTCGGGATGCCGAACTACCCGGCGGTGTACGCGATCCGCGCCGCGCTCGACTACCTCCGCGGCGTCGGCGTGGAGGCGATCGACCACCACGCCCGCCCGCTCACGCTGCACTGCCTGGAAGAAGTGCGGAAATTGCCGGTCGAACTGCTGACGCCGGCCGAGCCAGAACACGTCGCCGGCATCCTGGCGTTCCGCCACCCGCGGGCGGCGGAGGTTCACGCGAAGCTGCACGCGGCCGGCGTGCATGTGATGAGCCACGCCGGCCGGCTGCGCGTCGCCGTGCACGGGTACAACACCGCGGACGACGTGGAGCGGTTCCTGCGCGAGTTGAAGGCGGCTTTGTAGGTCGGGTCGAGGCTTTGCGAGGCCCGACGCGGGGGCGCGAGGCGCGACCCACGGCAAACGAGAACCCGAACCCACGTGGGTTAGGGCACCCCGTCTCCGCGTCAGGCACCTGTGCCCCGCGTCGGGCCTCGCAAAGCCTCGACCCGGCCTACACGCTCACCCGACCGCGGCGTTGAGCGCCGCCACGGCCGCGCGCTCGCGGTCGATGGCCGTGCCGAGGTGGTCGGCGAGCGCGGCGTACAGTGCCGCCGCGTCGGCCGCCGAGAGTTTGCACTTGTGGGCCAGCGCCTGCCGCTCGCGAGCGACGCGGACCGGCTCGCCCTCGTCCGGGCAGCCGCACTCGTCCACCAGTTCGCGGAACGACTCGCCGAGGCGGCACCCCTCCTCCACCGTCGCGTCGCCACACGTCTCGATCGCGCGTGTCAGCGCCGACCACGCCGCACCGGCCGCGCGGAAGGCGTCCGCGGCGGCGCGCAAGCGGGCGTCGCCGGTGGCCTTCGCGGCGCCGTCCAGGAACTCGGCGTACTCCGGGCGGCCGGCGGCGGGGGCGGTGTACTCGTGCTCGAGGCCGTCGAACGTGCGCCGCAGCGCGAGGTACGCCAGACGGCCGTGCGGGAACAGCGTCGGCCAGCCCTTCGCGTCCTTGCGGTCGGTGAGGAGGCGCCGCCACTTCTCCATCCCGGCGAAGCCGAAGTTGCTGGCGAAGCCCTTGTACGGCGCGGTCGTGTAGCGGTCCGCCGTCGCCGCGGCCGCGGCACGGTCCGGCGCGGCCACGTCCACGCGGCCGGCACCGGGGTCGATGGTGACGAGGCGGTGTTTCGCCTTCTTGTACGCCGAGCGGGCGCGGGCGAAGCGGTCGCGCTCCACCCGCCGCGGCGTCGGGCTGCCGTCGTCGATGAGCAGGTCGTCGCCGTCCGCGCCGGCGAGCGCCACGACGGCCGGGCCGTACCCGCTCAGCCGGGCGTCGGCGTCCTCGATCAGCCCGGCGCGGTCGATCACGCACAGCGCCGGCGTCTTCGCCTCGATCACGGCGTCGAGGTGCTTCTTCGCCGTCGCCGCGCTGCCGGTCGCGCGCGTGGTCGCCGCCACACCGAGCCGCGCCAGCCCGCCGGCGACGTAGGAGTCGGGCATCGTGTCGTAGCGCGTGAGGACCGACAGGAGCGGCGGCGTGCCGTCGTACTCGAACACCGCGTACAGGAACCCGACCCCGCCGCAGAGCCCGGACACGACCGCCTCGGCCGGCGGCTTGCCGGTGTGCGCGAGGGCGACGCCGGCGGCGGCGAGGACGTTCCGCAGCGCGCCGGTGTCGGCGCTGACACTGCCGGCGAGTCGGTAGTTCGGGAACAGGCCGGGGACGGGGGCGGGCGGGTGCGACTGGAGCAGGGCGGCGCGGGCGGCGGTGTACCGCTCGCCGGTCTTCGTCATGCGCTCGCGGACGGTCTGCTTGAAGGTGCGCTGGGCGGTCACGGGTGGGCTCCAAACCGTGGGCCGACACGCCCCGCCCGCCCGCGGGAATGCCGACCCGGTCTGGAGTGTTCCGCCAGTGATCCGGAAGGGTGGTTCCCCTCCTTTGCCCCCCGCGGTGGCCGAGAGCGGTCGGCCGGTGAGGGTTCGGCGGCGGATCGTCGCCACCGCCACTCTACCCGCGCCCGGCCGGCTGTCAACGACTACGGCACCAACGCGGTTGCGTTCGCCTGGCGCACCTTCGCCGCGTCCTCGTCGCGGAGCGCGGCCTCGCGGAGCTTGAGCTGCGCCGACTCCCACACGAACACCGGCGCGTGCGACCCGAACAGCACCCGCCCCGCCCCCACCCGCTCGACCAGCCGGGCCGTGCGGCCGACGCCCTCGATCATGGCGATCTCGAAGAACAGGTTCGGTACCCGGATGTACGGCGAGAACGCCTCCGACATCGGGTCCATCCGCCAGTTCGCCACCACCACCTTCAGTTCCGGGAACGGCCGCACCAGTGCCGGCAGCGGCGCGAACGCCGTCGGCGGGAAGTGGAACAGCGGGTGCTGCACCCGCTCCTCTTCCATCCGCCCGACGACGACCACCACCAGCTTCTTCTCGTTCGCCAGCTCGAAGAGGCGCGGCAGCACCTCGTCGTTCAGCGCGTAGCCGTGGAAGTCCGGGTGGAGGCGGATGCCCGACATCTTGTGAACGTCGGCGCAGCGCTTCAGGTCGTCCTCCCAGCCGGGGAACTTCGGGTTCACCGTGCCGAACGGGACGAGCACGCCGGCGCCGTGGGCGCGGCACGTCTCCACGAGCCGGTCGTTCACCCCGCGGATGTCGCGGTGGAGGAGCGCATCCGCGCTGCCGGTCCACGCCTTCGTCACGCCCTTCTCGCGGAGGAACTTCGCCATCGCGGCCGGGTCGGCGAGCGGCAGGTGGCGGAACGGGTATTGGCCGACCGCCAGGTTCACGTCGGTGATCACGGCTTCATCCCCTTGTCGGCGAGGATCGGGCGGAGCAGGGCGCGGAGGTTGTCGCCGAGGATCTTGCGCTTGGCGTCGTCGGGGATGTTCGCCCCCTGGACCTTCGCCAGCTGCGACCCGAAGCTGCGGCCGCCCACGTCGCTGCCGAACAGCACGCGGTCGGCGCCGAGCTCGCGGACGGCCATCTCGACGCACCCGGCCGACGGGTCGAACCCGCCGACCTCGGCGACGAGCGACGGGGTGCCGCGGATGGCCGCAAAGCCGCGCTCCCAGTCGCCGCCCGAGTGTCCGCAGATGAGCTTCGCCGTCGGGTGCCGGCGGACGAGTTCCACCAGGTCGAGCGGGGTCGATTCGCCGGGGTGGTTGCCGGTCGCCTTGAACCACGTGTGCTGGAGGATCGGCGCCTTCAGTTCGGTGGCCGCGGCGATGATCGAGTCGAGCCGGCGGTCGCTGGCGAGCCGCGCGAGCCACAGCTTCACGCCGACCATCGGCCCGTTCTTCACAAGCCGGTCGATCTCGCGGACGCTCTCGGTCGGGTAATGCCCACTGCAATAGACGAACCCGAACGCCCGGTCGTGGTGGTGGCTGATGGCGCGCATCGCGTAGTCGTTCTGCGCACGCAGTTGTTCGGGGGTCGGATCCTGGACGTGCGGGAAGCCCATCGAGACGCACACGCGCTCGACGCCCATGCGGTCCATGAAGCGGACGATGTTCGCCATCCGCTCCTCGGGCGTGCGCCCCTCGACCCCGTGCAGGTGGGCGTGAACGTCCCAGATCATCGGAGTGCTCCGAGGGTTCGGGCGAACGGCCGGCGTGAGCCGGCTGGTTGTTGGTACAGGTGCCCGAGCGGAGCACGCGGGCCCAGGCGCTTGATGCGGATGTCGCGGAACGCCACCGGGTCGTTGTGGCCGCAGAAGCCGAAGTGGCCCGTCAGCCGGTCCTTGCCGGGGTGCGGCTGGTTGTCCTTGAACGTCGTCACCGCGCTCAGGTCGGCGTCCAGGATGCGCGTGCCGTTCAGCTCGACCTGAAGACGGTGCCCGACGGCCGTCACTTCCAGGAAGTTCCACTCGCCGGCCGGGCGAGCGTAGCCGCGGTGCGCGGCCACCATACCGTAGGCCGAGCCGTTGAACTGGCGCGGGTCGAGCTTGGCGTAGCGCGGGTGGTCGTCGTCCAGGATTTGCAGCTCGCACATCGCCTCGGTCGCGGCGTGCTTCGTCCCGCCGGGGTAGCGCACCGCCAGCCCGTTGTTCCCGCCCGGCGGCACCCGGTACTCCAGCCGCGCGGCGAAGTCGCCGTACTCGGCCGCGGTGTAGACGTTCCCGCCCTTCTTCGGCCGGCACACGATGGCGCGGTCGGCCACCTCGTAGTTCTCCAGCGGCCCGGCCCAGCCGGTGAAGTCGGTGCCGTTGAACACCGGCTCGAACCCCGCCGCCGCGTGCTTCGCCAGGATGCCGTCCGCCTCGGCCGCGGGGATCTCGCGCACCGCGAGGTTCTTCCAGCGGATCTCGCCGCCGTGCGTCTGGAGCAGGATCGGCCCGCGCTTGCGGAGCGGGTCGGTCCGCTTCCAGTAGTTCTCCATGCGGGCGTGATCGACCACGAGCTTGCCGTTCAGCCACACCGACGTGCGCTCGCCGACCTGCACGATGCGGAAGTGGTTCCACTCGCCGAACGGCTTGTCGGCGATGACGAGCGGGTCGCGGCCGGCGGCGCCGGGGGTGTTGTTGAACAGCCCGCCGGAGCCGAGGTGCGGGCGGCGCGTCGGGTTCTTCGGGTCGAAGACCTGGTTCGAGTCCCAGATCTGAACCTGCGGGGTGCCGCGCAGGTAGATGCCGCTGTCGGCCTTCGCCACCGTCTTGTAATCGAGCACCAGCTCGACGTCGCCGTAGTCCTTGTCGGTGGCAAGGTACGCCCCGTACCCGTCGTTCACGAGTTCGCCGGTCTCGACGGTCCAGTGCTTCTTCGCGTCCGCGGTCCAGGCGGCGACCGCCTTCGCCTTCTCGTCGGCGGTCATCTTGTCCACGTCGGCGGGCGTGGCGCCCTTCTTGTGGATGTCCCACCCGTGCCAGCCGGCGAGGTCGCGGCCGTTGAACAACGGCGTGAACCCGGCGGGCGTCGCGGGGTCGGCGGCGACCGCCGGCGTAGCCGGCGGGGGGGCGAGCGCGGCGACGAGGGCGAGGAGCGGGGTGAACGAGAGGAGTGATTTCATGGCGGATTCCGGGGCGGGCGTGTGGGGGAGATGATACCCCGCCGCCCGCCCGGTTCGCCAGCAGGAAGCGCGGTCAGCCGCAGTGGCCGGCGTCGAGGATGTGGTCGGTGGAGGTGGCGAGCGTGGCGCGGGCGCGGAGCTCGGCGAGCGCCTCGGCCACCGCCCGCCGCTGCCGCTCTACCTCCGCCTCGCGCTCCTCCAGCTCGCCGCGGAGGAGCTGTTCCACCTACTCCACTTCCGCCAGCCGGCGTTGCAGCGAGCGCTCCGCGCGGTCGAGCGCCTCGGCCCGCCGCGTCAGCCCCTCGCGCTCGGCGGCCAGCGCGGCGCGGTCGGCCTCCAACGCCGCCTTCTCGCGGGTGCCCTGTAGGTCGCGGGCGACCAGCGCGTTCGCCGCCGCGGACTCGGCGGCGGCCAGCTCGTCGCGCCGCTTCCGCAGCACCTCGAGCTGCCGGGCGACGTAGGCGTCGAACCGTGCCACCTCATTCTTCATCCAGTCGAGGTGCTTGCCGGCGTTCGACGGCGTGATCTCGACCGGCCGCCCGGCCGCCCCGGTCGGGAGCGGGTTGGCCCCCTTGCGCAACGGCGGCGGGGTGACGCCCGGCGGCGCCCCGGTCCCGACCCACACCGCCGTCGCGTCCGCGGGCAATGCGCCCCCCGGCGCGAACTCGGTACCGCACTTCGGGCAGGCGATCGTGCCGCCGGGGTCGTCGTCCGGGAGCGCGCCCTCGAACCGGCACTTGGGGCAGCACACGAGAACGACCATGCGGGCACCACGGATCGGAGACGTATGGGCCTCCGAACCATAGTGCGGGGTTGACGGCGGGGCCAACGAACCGGCCGGTTCTCATGCGAGACGGGAAACGGCTCCGCCGTTAGGCCGGGGCGCAAGCCCCGGATGTGTTTCGGCTTCCCGCACCGGGGCTTGCGCCCCGGCCTAGCTCACTCCACCGGCCGCACGTACTCGCCGCGCATGAACCCGCTGTCGGCCGGCGGGTCGTAGCGGATGTCGAGGTCCGGCGTTTCGAGCCGGCGCGAGCCGTTCGTCCGCGACTCGAGCGCGTAGTCGAGGATGCCGCCGGTCAGCTGCGTGCGCTCCACCGGGTACGGCGGGCGGCCGGTCGGCAGGAACCGCTCGGCGTGCGAGGCCAGTGCCTCCAGGAACGCCGCTCCGGGGGGTGGCGGCAGGTAGAACTGGGTCGAGACCGGCCGCGGCTGGTCGGCGAGGCGGCCGGCGAACGCCTCGTCGGCGATGTGGCCGTCGAGCTGAAGGACCGTGGCCTTGAACCCGTCGCGGTACTCGACGTGGAACGCGATCGGCCCGGGGACGAAGTGCCCCCACGTCGCCGAGCGCTGGTAGCGGCGGCAGTTGGCGCGCACGTCGCCGGCGTTCCGCGACGGGCAGCGGCCGACCGCGTGCTCGAGCAGTTCCCACGACCACACGCCGTCGTCGCCGGCCTTCCACACCGCGTCGCCCTGGAGGCCGGTCACCGCCTTCACGCCCTGGTCGGCGGGCGCGTTCGCCCCGCCGGCGCGGAAGCGGCGCTCGGCCATGCACTGCAGCGCTTCGAGGGCGTGGATGCCGTAGATTTCGAGCTCGCCGCGCGACACCAGCAGCGCGTCGGTGAGGCGCGACCCGAGCGGCAGTTCGAGCTCCGGGCGGCGCCACGTCACCGGCAGGCTCGACCCCGCCATCAGGCCGAACCCCATCTTCTTCGCCGTCGCCACCATGTCGGCGGCCTTCGCCCGGTCGTAGCTGAGGTGCTTGTCGCAGAACACCGGCACCGTGCGGCCCGACCGCTCGAACACACGGACGATCTCCCGGAAGTACTCGTGCCGGGGGTAGAGCTTCTGGCCGTCGGCGTTGTACGGGTAGTCGCCGTGCTCGCAGATGAGCAACACGCCGTCCACCGCGAGCCGCCCGGTGCCGAGCGTCAGCGCGTCCTCGATGGTCGGCGACAGGCGAAAACCGTGCTCGCGGGCGAGGTCCGGGGCGAGGTTGTTCCGCGGCTGCTCGACGCAGACGCTCGACACGCCGTAGTCCGGGAAGTGGTGCCGGTCGCCGACCATGTACCCGTCGAGGAACCGGCCGGCGATGTGGTAGGCGTGCGACAGGTACCAGTAGACCGAGCAGACGACGGCGATCTTCTTCTCGGCGGGGCGGGCGCGCTTCGGCGGGCGGGTGCGCGGGGCGTCCTGGGCGGGGGCGGCGGACGGGACGGCGGTCGCAGCGGCGGTCGCCAGGAAGGCGCGGCGGGTGGCGGGCATTTGGCAGCTCTCGGAAGGTGTGCTGAGAAAGCGTAACCTGTCGGTACACGCCCGGCCACACATTCGGCGCCGCGATTACGACCCGCGCGGCCGCGGGAGCGGTGTAGGACCGGGTTTGTGTTTCGGGCAACCTGGTTCGTCGCCGGAACGAACAACCGGAGCGCGTGACGAAGGCAGGGATGGTCGCGAGGTGTTCCGGCGTCCGTTCGCGCGTGGGCATCGGCCGCCCGGCCTCGCGCTGGAGGTGAACTCCAGAAGTGGTTTTCCTCCACTCCGTTGGACACCAACACCGACCGGCCGGCAAAACGTATCCTGTACCCCAACCCGCACAACCGTCCTTGCCCCACGGGCCGCCGGCGGGGTAGGGTGGGCGCTATGGAAACCCTCGCGCTCAACCCTGCCTCGCCCGGTCTGCTCGACGCCGCCACCGGCCTCTACGCCGACATTGTCTTCGACCGTCCGCTCGACCACCCGTACACCTACGCGGTCCCCGCCGCGCTCGCCGGCCGGGTCGGCGTCGGCAAGCGCGTCGAGGCGCCGTTCGGGCGCGGCGGGAAGACCACGAACGGGTTCTGCGTCCGCGTCTCCACCAACCCGCCGGCCCGCGGCGAGGTGAAGGACTTGGAGCGCGTCCTCGACGACGACGCGCTGGTGGACGACCACCTGATGAAGCTCACCCGCTGGATGGCGGATTACTACCTGTGCGGGTGGGGGCAGGTGCTCCACGCGGTCGTGCCGGCCGGCGTGCGCGAGAATGCCGGCACGCGGCAGGCGGTGTTCGTGGAGCCGGTGGCGAAGGAGGAACTCCCGAACCCGCTGCCGACGATCACCGCGGCGCAGAAGTCGGCGCTCGACCGGCTCAAGAAGGAGAACCGCCCGCTCGAGCTCGGCCAGCTCGCCCGCCTCGCCAAGTGCGGCCCGGCCGTCGTCGGCGCGCTCATCAAGAAACGGCTGGTCAAGAAGTTCACCGAGCGCGTGGAGTCTTCGGAGGGGCAAGGGGGGACCGACGACGGGCTTGCCCCTCGCCCCTCGCCCTTCGCCCCTCTCGAGCTGAACGCCGACCAGACCGCCGTCTGGGACAAGCTCAACCCGGTGCTGCACAAGGGTGGTTTCCACGCCTTCCTGCTGCACGGCGTCACCGGCAGCGGGAAGACGGAGATTTACCTGCGCGCCATCGAGGAGGTCGTGAAGCAGGGGAAGGAAGCGATCGTCCTCGTCCCGGAAATCTCGCTGACGCCGCAGACGATCGAGCGGTTCCGCGGGCGGTGCGGGACGGTCGCCATCCTCCACAGCCACCTCACCGACGCCGAGCGCGGGGCGTACTGGCGGCGGGTCGCCACCGGGCACGTGCAGGTGGTCGTCGGCGCCCGCAGCGCCGTGTTCGCGCCGACGCGCAAGCTCGGCCTCGTCATCATCGACGAGGAGCACGAGACGACGTTCAAGCAGGAGTCGACGCCGCGCTACCACGCCCGCGACGTGGCGGTGATGCGGGCGCGGCTCGAGGACATCCCGATCGTCATGGGCTCGGCCACGCCGAGCCTGGAGAGCTGGGCGAACGCCGCCCGCAACTCGTACACGCTGCTGGAGCTGCCGAACCGCGTCGAGAACCGGCCGATGCCGCCGGTGCAGGTCGTGGACCTGCGCCACGAGCCGAAGCCGCAGGGGAAGCCGGGGGCGATCAGCCCGACGCTCGAGGCCGCGATGCGCGCCACGCTGAAGGAGAAGGGGCAGATCATCCTGCTTCTGAACCGCCGCGGGTTCAGCACGCACGTCCACTGCCCGGCGTGCGGGCACGTGGCCCAGTGCGCCCACTGCGACCTGGCGCTGACGTTCCACCGCACGAAGGCCGCGCTCGTGTGCCACTACTGCGGGTGGGAGACGGCGCCGTACGCCAAGTGCCCCGGGTGCGGGCAGGCGGCGGTGCGCTACCAGGGGCTCGGCACCGAGAAGCTGCACGCGGAGGTGGAGGAGAAGTTCCCCGGTCACGTGTGCCAGCGGATGGACTCGGACACGATGGCGAAGCCCGGCAGCCACCAGCGCGTGTTCGACGCCTTCCGCGACGGGCTGGTGCAGATCCTGGTCGGCACGCAGATGATCGCCAAGGGGCTCGACTTCCCGAACGTCACGCTCGTGGGCGTGGTGAACGCCGACGTGGGCCTCCACCTCCCCGACTTCCGCAGCGCCGAGCGGACGTTCCAGCTGCTCGCGCAGGTGGCGGGCCGCGCCGGCCGCGGCGAGAAGGGCGGGCGCGTGCTGGTGCAGACGTACACGCCCGAGCACCCGTGCATCACGCTGGCCGCGGCGCACGACTACGGCACGTTCGCGGGTCAGGAGCTGGTGCACCGGAAGCAGCACAAGTACCCGCCGTTCGAGCGGATGGCCCGGCTGATCGTGCGGAGCGAGAAGGAGGACGCGGCGAACGCCTTCGCCGAGACGCTGGCGGGCGCGTTCCAGAGCGCGCTGGTAGCGCACGCGAAGACGGCCGACGGCAAGCCGGCGGCGGTGCGGCTGCTCGGGCCGGCGGAGTGCCCGGTGTTCCGGCTGAAGAACTACTACCGGTTCCACTTCCAGGTACAGTCGGAGGCGAGCGGGGTGCTGCACGAGGTGCTCCGCGCCGCGCTGGCGGCCGCCCGCCCGCCGAGCGGCGTCGAGTTCCAGGTGGACATCGACCCGTACAGCATGTTGTGAGTAGGGCGCCCGGGTTTCGTAGGCCGGGTCGAGTCTTCGAGACCCGACGCGGGAGCGCGGTGACGACTGACAGGAACGGGACTCGCAAACCCACGTGGGTTCGGGTGTGAGGTCGATGTTGGCTGTGTCCGCTGCCGCGTTCGAGCGCCTCACAGCGTCTTCAGGTACTCGATCACCGCGCGCCGGTCCGCGTCCGTCAGGTCATCGCCGTAGATGTGGCCGGCGTTGCTGCGGCCGCTCTGGGTCGTGTCGTACACCTTGCGGCGCTCGATCGGCGGCGCGTCCGCGGGGGGCGGGGCCGGCAGTTCGGTCACCTTCCAGCCCACGCGGTCGCGGTCGTAGTCGGCGGCGCCGGTGCGGTAGCTGCGGGTGAACAGGTGCGGGCGCGCCTTCGAGTTCAGCACGCCCGCCAGCGTCGGCACCGAGCCGTTGTGGAGGTACGGCGCCGTCGCCCAGATGCCGTCGAGCGGCGGCGCCTGGTAGCCGGGCGTCCAGCGGAGGAGCTTGCCGTCCACGAACCACCCGTCTCGCTCCTTCCCGAACCACGACGCCGCGTAGGCCGCCCCGTAGCTCTCGCTCACCGAGCGGTGGCGCACCGGGTCGGTGCCGATCTCGGCGAGCGGGACGATGCGGTTCGGGTAGGTCGAGTTCGGGCCGTAGGTGCCGTGGCAGCGGGCACAGTGCTCGGCGAACACGGCGCGGCCCTGCTCCGCCTTTGCGGTGTCGATCGGGAACGGGTACTTCGGCGGCTCCAGGCTCAGCAGGTACGCCTGCACGTCGCGGAACGCCGGTTCGTGCTTGGCGAAGTCGGCCGGGCCGTTGAGCGGGTGCATCATGAACTGCATCAGCGACCGCACGGACCGCGCGTCGGTCGCGCCCGTGGCGTACATCGTCCGCTTCTTCCGCAGCAGCCACCACGCCGGCACGTCGGCGCAGGTGTCGTCACGGAGGCCGAGGTTCTTCCAACTCCCCGCGATGCTCAGGTCCGGGTTGCGGAAGCCGAGGAGGTACACGCCGAACCCGTCGGCCTCGTTCGTGCCGCGGACGTTCGAGAAGGCGAACGGCGTCTTCCTGGCGATGCCGTCGGCGCGCGAGAACTCGTCGAACACCGCCTGGATGTCGAGGCTGGCGTTGCCGAGGCCGACGTAACTCGTCCCCATGATCGAGCCGCCGTGGCACATCATGCAGTCGGCGCCGACGCCGGTGCCGAGGACATACCGCGCCTTGCGCAGGCCCATCGGCAGGCCGTCGTTCGGGTACGGCGCCGGGTGGAGGCCGTAGCGCTCGCGGAGCACCGCGTCGTAGTCCGCCGGCTTTGTGGCGACACCCCACTGCTTCCACACCGTCTCGAGCGCCCGGTTCGTCCAGAACGCCGGGATGAACGCGGTGCCGGTGAGCGCCGCCTTCCCGCGCTCGGCGGCGGCCGGGTCGGCGGTCGCGGCCGGTGCGAGCGCAGCAAGCAGAACGAGGGCGGCGACGCGGGACATGGACGGACCCCTTCGGGGCGGGTGTGCCTACAGTATAGACGGGAATCGCGACCGCCGCGGCGCGGTTCACCGCCCTTGAGAAACCGAGAACGGACAGGATCACAGGATGAACAAGATGCCGAGCCCACGCTTGATTCGGTGATCCTGTTCATCCTGTGATCCTGTCCGTTCTCGGCTCGCAACGGTCGGGGTTGCGTGGCACACGCGCGGCGGGGTAGCATCCGCGCCGGGGTAACGAACGACATGCTGTGCGTGGTCACCGGCGCGGCCGGGTTCATCGGGTCTCACCTGTGCGAGCGGCTGCTCGCCGACGGGCACACCGTCGTCGGCGTCGACTGCTTCACCGACTACTACCCGCGGCCGGTGAAGGTGCGCAACCTGTCCGCGTTCCGCACCCACTCGCGGTTCACGTTCCACGAGACCGATCTGTCGGCCGGCGTCGCGCCCGACGTGGTGCGGGGCGCGGAGTGGGTGTTCCACCTCGCCGCGATGGCCGGCCTCACGCGCAGCTGGACCGACTTCGACCTGTACGCCCGCCACAACCTCACAGCGACGCACCGACTGCTCGAAGCGCTCAAGGGCTCGCCGACGCTGAAGCGGATGATCTACGCCAGCACGTCGAGCGTGTACGGCCGCTACGCCAGCGGCGACGAGGCGCTGCCGACGCGGCCGAGCTCGCCCTACGGCATCACCAAGCTCGCCGGCGAGCAGCTGTGCCGCGTGTACCACGAGGAACACGGGCTGCCGGCCGTGGTGCTGCGCTACTTCAGCGTGTACGGCCCGCGCCAGCGCCCCGAGATGGGCTACCACCTGTTCATCGACGCCATCCTGCACGGCAAGACGATCAAGCTCACCGGCGACGGGTTGCAGGTGCGCGGCAACACGTACATCGCCGACTGCGTGGAGGCGACCGTGCGCGCCACCGGCGCGATGCCCGGCGAGGTGTTCAACCTCGGCGGCGGCGAGCTGGTGACGGTACTCGAAGTGTTCCGCCGGCTGGAGCGGATCATCGGCAAGCCGGCCATCATCGAGCGCCACCCGAACCGCCCCGGCGACCAGCTCGCCACCGGCGCCGATGTGACCAAGCTGTACCGCCACCTCGGCTGGAAGCCCACGACGCCCCTCGACGAAGGGTTGGCGCGCCAGGTGGAGTGGCAGAAGACGCTGACGCGCCAGTAACACCGCCCGCGTGGCCCTTGGGGGAGCCACGCGAGGCGTGTTGCGGGAGCGACACCGCACGAACCCGCACCCGGAGGGCACGGATGCTCACCTTCCTGAACCGCCACGTCGCCCAGCCGTACTTCGCCCGCCGCGCGAAGAGTCGGTACTTGCACTACCTCCGCCTGCTGGAGCAGCGGCAGTACGACTCGCCGTCCATGATCGCCGCGCGGCAGCTCGGCGCGCTGAAGGCGCAGCTCACGCACGCCTACGAAACGGTCCCCTACTACCGCCGCACCTGGGACGCCGCCGGCGTTCACCCGGCCGACGTGAAGGCGCTCGCCGACCTCGACGCCTTCCCGGTCCTGATGAAGGCCGACATCCGCGCCCACGAGGCCGATCTGCTCTCCACCGCGTACCGCGGCGAGAAGCTGCGGCTCAAGCGCACGTCCGGCTCGACCGGCGTGCCGCTGACGGTCCGCGTGGACGAGCCGGCGATGCAGTGGAAGCACGCCTGCACCATCCGCTCCGACCAGTGGAGCGGCTACCGACTCGGGCAGCGGGTGGCTAAGGTGTGGGGGAACCCCGAGTACCTCCACCACGGCTGGCGCGGCCGGCTCCGCAACCGCCTCCTCGACCGCGCCGTTTACCTCGACACCATTCACCTGACCGACGCAAAGGTGGCCGTGTTCGCCGCCGAGCTCCGCCGTCACCGGCCGGGACTGGTCTTCGGCCACGCCCACTCGCTGTACCTCGTCGCCTGCCACCTGAAGAAGACCGGCGTCACCGACATCCGCCCGAACGGCATCATCTCGACGGCGATGGTGCTGCACGACTACCAGCGCAAGGTGATCGAGGAGGTGTTCGGCACGCCGGTGTCGAACCGCTACGGGTGCGAGGAAGTCAGCCTGATCGCCGCCGAGTGCGAGGCTCACGCCGGTCTGCACGTCAACGCCGACAACGTGTACGTGGAGGCGCCGGCCGGCAAGCCCGGCCGGCTGGTCGTGACCGACCTCGTGAACCGCGCCATGCCGCTCGTCCGCTATCAGGTCGGCGACGTGGCCGCCGGCGCCGGGCGGGCGTGCTCGTGCGGCCGCGGGCTGCCGCTGCTCGACCGCATCGAGGGCCGCGAGGCCGACTACGTGGTCACGCCGGCGGGGACGCTCATCAGCGGCATCTCGCTCACCGAGAACTTCGCGCTCCTGATCGACGGCACCGCCCAGGTGCAGATCGTGCAGGAAACCGTCCACGACCTGCGCATCCGGCTCGTGCCCGGCGACGGGTTCGGCCCGGCCAGCCGCGGGCAGATCGAGAAGCTGGTCCGCGACACATTCGGGCCGACGGTCCGGTTCGACGTGGAGTTGGTGGACGCGATCCCGCAGGAGCCGAGCGGGAAGTACCGGTTCTGCATCTCGAAGGTCGCACGCGACCACCTCCAGGCGCTGAGCGCATGAGCGACGCAAATGCGTTTCCGGGCGAACGGCCGACGTCAGCCGGCTGGTCGTTGCCACAGGCACCTGAACCAACCACCAGCCGGCTGACGCCGGCCGTTCGCCCGGAGCAGCGCCCGACCCCGCTCGTCTCCGTTGTGATGGCCGCGAAGAACTACGCCCGGTTCCTCCCGGCGGCGGTCGAGTCGGTCCTCGCACAGACGGTCGCCGACTGGGAACTCCTCGTCATCGACGACGGCTCCACCGACGCCACGCCCGCCGCGGTCCGCCCGTACCTCACGGACGCGCGAGTGAGGTACGTCCACTCCGACCGCCTCGGCCAGTCGCGGGCGAAGAACCTCGGCATCGGTCTGTCGCGCGGCCGCTACGTCGCCTTCCTCGACGCCGACGACGCCTGGCGGCCGACCAAGCTCGAAAAGCAGCTGGCGTTGTTCCACGACGACGTCGGCGTCGTGTTCTGCCGCCGGTCGCTGATGGACGAGCAGGGCACCGCCCTTCCCCAGAAGCCGACGCCCGCCCCGCCGACCGGTCGGGTGCTGACGCCGATCTTCGTGCAGAACTTCGTCTGCTTCTCGTCGGTGGTGGTGCGCCGCGAGGTGTTCAGCGCGGTCGGCGCGTTCGACCCGCAGTGGGATCTGGCGATCGACTACGACCTGTGGCTCCGCGTCGCCCGCGCCTTCGGCTTCGACTTCGTGGACGAGGAGCTGGTGGCGTACCGCACCGGCCACGGCAACCTGTCGAAGAAACTTGCCGACCGCGTGGCCACGGCGCTGTCGATCATGCACCGCGCCGAGACGCGCTACGCGATCGGCGGCACCGTTCCGGCGAAGGTGATCGCCGCCGGCTACGCCTCGACGTGCCGCACGCTCGCCTACGTGATTCGCGCGGCGGAGCCGCTCGCATCGGCGCGGTGGTGCGCCAGGGCGCTGCGCTGGCCGGACGCGCGGCTGGCGTCGGCGAAGGGGCTGGCTGCGGCGCTGGTGGCGTGGGCGAAGGGACGACGTGAGGCGGGCGCGGCCGAGAACGCGACGGCGAACGTATAAGCCCGCGTCGGGGCGCGGGGTTGGGTCGTTAGGCCGGGGCGCGAGCACCGGATGGCCTCCCGCGCCACGCACCACCGGGGCCCGCGCCCCGGCCTAATAGGCCACCCGCGGGTCTGCCCCGACCGACGAAACCCTACCACCGCAGCGGCTTCTGCCACGCTTCCTTGAGCTCGCTCAGCTTCGCCCAAACGAGCCACTCGCCGCCCGCGCCGGCGATACGCAGCCGCGGCTCGGCGAGCGTCGTGCCGATCTTCACGAACGGCAGGCCGGCGAACACACCCTTCAGCGACTCCGCCGCGTCGGGCTTCGCCTCGATGACGAACCGCGTCGGCGACTCGCTGAACAGCCGGGCCTCGTCGGTCAGGCCAGCGAGTTGCGACAGTCCGGTGACGTCGGTGCCGACGCCGCCGGCGAACGCCATCTCCGCCACCGCCACCGCCAACCCGCCCTCGCTCAGGTCGTGACACGCACGGACCAGCCCGCCGCCGATCGCCTTGTGAACCGCCGCGAACACCTTCGGCGCCTGCCCCAGATCGACCGTCGGCACCGCGCCGCCGCCCGTGCCGGTGACGAGGTGGTAGTGCGAGCCGCCGAGCTCGTCGCGGGTGGTGCCGACGAGGTACAGGTCGTTGCCCGGCTCCTTCAAGTCCATTGTCACGCACGTCCGCACGTCCGGCACGCGGCCGAGCGCCGACACGAGGAGCGTGTGCGGGATGTCGAGCCGCTCGCCGTGCTTGCCGGCGTAGGTGTTGTTCAGACTGTCCTTGCCGCTGATGAACGGCGTGCCGAACGCCACTGCCACGTCGCGGCACGCCTCCGCGGTGCGGACCAGCGCCCCCAGCACCTTCGGGTCGTTCACATTCCCCCAACAGAAGTTGTCGAGGATGGCGGTCCGCGCCGGGTCGGCGCCGACGGCGACGACGTTCCGCACCGCCTCGTCGATCGCCGCCGCGGCCATGTGGTACGGGTCGAGGTCGGCGTAGAGCGGGTTGATCCCGCAGCCGACGGCGGCGCCCGTCCACGAACCCAGCACCGGCATGACGACGGCGGCGTCGGACGGGCCGTCGTTCTTCACGCCGACCAGCGGCTTGACGACACTGCCGCCCTGCACCTCGTGGTCGTACTGGCGAACGATCCACTCCTTCGAGCAGACCGAGGGGTGCCCCAGGATTTTGAGGAGCGCGTCTTGGGGCTTCACATCTGCCAGGCCCACGGGCTGCGGCCCGCGGGTTTGCGGCGGCACCCACTCAGCGCTTCGGACTTGGGTGGGCCGCCCGTCGTGAAGGAAGTGCATGTCGAGGTCGGCGACGCCCTCGCCCTTGTAGCGCAGCTTGAGGCGGCCGGTCGGCTCGAACGTACCGAGTACCGCCGCCTCCACGTCCTCGGCGTCGCACAGCTTCTTGAGCTCCGCCCACTTCGCCGGCGGCACCGACAGCACCATCCGCTCCTGGCTCTCGCTGATCCAGATCTCGGTGTAGCTGAGGCCGTCGTACTTCAGCGGCGCCGTCTCCAGATCGACCGCGGCGCCGAGGTCGGCGCCCATCTCGCCGACGGCCGAGCTGAACCCGCCGGCGCCGCAGTCGGTGATGGCGCTGAACAACCCGCGGTCGCGCGCCTGGAGGATCACGTCGGCGACCTTCTTCTCGGTGATCGCGTTGCCGATCTGCACGGCGCCGCCGCTCACCGTCTCCGACTCGTGGGTGAGTTCGAGCGACGAGAACGTCGCGCCGTGGATGCCGTCGCGCCCGGTGCGGCCGCCGACGGCGACGATCAGGTCGCCGGGGTTCACCTGCTTGAACGCCTTGTCCGCCGGGATGATCCCGACCGTGCCGCAGAACACGAGCGGGTTCGCCAGGTAGCGCTCGTCGAACAGGACGGCGCCGTTCACCGTCGGGATGCCCATGCGGTTGCCGTAGTCGCGCACGCCGGCGACGACGCCGTGCATGACGCGGCGCGGGTGGAGCACGCCCTGCGGCAGTTGCTCCGGCGGCAGGTCGGGCGGGGCGAAGCAGAACACGTCGGTGTTGCAGATCGGCTTCGCGGCGAGGCCGGTGCCGAGCAGGTCGCGGATGACACCGCCGAGGCCGGTGTTCGCGCCACCATACGGCTCGATCGCCGACGGGTGGTTGTGCGTCTCCACCTTGAAGCACAGGTGGTTCGCGTCGTCGAACTTCACCACCCCGGCGTTATCGGCGAACACGCTCACGCACCAGTCATCCGCGCCGAGCCGCTGGCGGATGGTCTGCGTCGCGGCGAACACCGTTTCTTTCAGCAGGTTCTTGTAGGTGCGCGTCTCGCCCGTCGCGTGGTCGGTGAGGGTGATGGTCCCCTTGAGCGTCTTGTGCGAGCAGTGCTCGGACCACGTCTGCGCGATCGTTTCGAGCTCCACGTCGGTCGGCTCGCGGCCGAGCTCGCGGAAGTGGCGCTGCACCGCCGTCATCTCGTCGAGCGTCAGCGCGAGCATGCCGTCCTTGCTCAGCTTGACGAGCCCGGCGTCGTCCAGGTCGCGGAGCGGGACGGTGACGAGCTTGAACGCGTACGCCGAACCGAGGCCGAGGTGGTCGGCGTGCACGGGGCCGACGACGATCTGTTCGATCGCGTCGTTCGCCAGCACCTTGCGGAACAGTACGTCGCGGTCGGCGGACGACAGTTCCGGCGGGCCGAAGTAGCGGCGGAACGTGCGGACCGCGTCGACGTTCAGCTCGAGCATCCGGCACACGCCGAGGATCGTTTCCGCCACCGGGTCCATCACGCCGGGCTTCAGGAGCACCGTGTAGGCGTGCTCGCCGCGGCCGCCGACGGGGCGGACCGTGCCGGATTCGACGAGCGGATCGACCAGCACCTCGGCGGCGAGGCGCTGCGCGTCGGCCTCGGTGAGGTCGCCCTCGAGGAGATAGCCGCGGGCCGCCGCGGTGACGAGGTCGCCGCCGCGCTGGGCGTGCGTGAGCAGGTCGAACTCGTCGCACACCCGCTCGCGCTCGCCGTCTCGCCCGAGCGGCCGGATCTCAACTTCCCAGAGCATCGCGCACCTGCTTGGCCTCGGCCAGCCACCGCCCGAGCCCGGCCCCGTCGCCGGCCTCCAGCAGCCGCCGGAACTCGTCCAGACGTGTCGTGAACTTCTGCGCCGCCGCCAGCACCGCGTCACGGTTGGCGAGGAAGATCGCCGCCCACAGCGCCGGGTCGCCGCCGGCGACGCGGGTGGTGTCGCGCCACCCGCCGGCGGTCAGTTGCAGCCACTCGGCCGGGGTGACGCCGGCGACGCCGGCGGCGACCGCGTGGGGCAGGTGGCTCGTCGTCGCCAGCGCCTCGTCGTGCGCGTCGGCGTCCATCAGTACGATGCGCGCCCCCAGCGCCCGCCAGAACGCCGCCACCGCTTCGACCGCGGCGTCGGCACCGAGCCCGGGCGTGAGGACGCAGATGCGGTTCTCGAACAGGTCGGCACGGCCGTGCTCGCAGCCGGTCTTCTCGGACCCGGCGAGCGGGTGCGCGGGCACGAACGCCTGCCCGGGCTTCAGGGCCGCGCGGGCGGCGTGGAAGAGGTTCCGCTTCGTGCTGCCGGCGTCGGTGAAGAGCGCGCCCGCGGGGGCGTGCGGCGCGGCCTCCGCGACCGTTGTGCTAATGCGGTCCACCGGCGTGCAGATGACGACCAGGTCCGAGCGCGTCACGCCTTCGGCCAGCGACGTGGCGCCGGCGTCGATCGCGCCCTGCCGAACGGCGGCATCGAGCTTCGCCCGGTCGCGGCCGACGCCGACCACGCGGTTCGCCACCCTCTTCGCCTTCGCGGCGAGGCCGACCGACCCGCCGATCAGGCCGACGCCGACAATCGTGATCTGCTCGAACCGCATAGGGTGGATTGTATGACGGCCGGCGCTCTGTGGTTGTTGGCGACCGGCCCGCGTCCGCGGGCTGTTCGAGCCGAACAATTCAGACCGGATGACCGGATGAACCGGATGCCGAACCACCGAACGGCTCGGCATCCGGTTCATCCGGTCATCCGGCCCATTTCTCCGGCGCAGAGCCGCCCGCGATCGGGGATAATCGGCCGCATGACCCGCGTGTCCGCACACCCCGGATCGCCCGGCCGCCCGCCGACGCGGCGCGAACTGCTCCGCCTCGCGCTCCCCGCAGCGCTCGCCGGTTCGGTCGCGCGAGCGGCGCCGGGCGCGCCGGGGTTCGGGCGGGCGAAGTCGGTCGTCGTCGTCTTCACCAGCGGCGGGCAGAGCCAGCTCGACACGTGGGATCCGAAGCCGGACGCGCCGGAGGAGATCCGCGGCGCGTTCGGCACGATCGGCACGCGCACGCCGGGCCTGCGCGTGTGCGAGCACCTGCCGCGACTGGCGGCGCTCAGCCACCGCTACGCCGTGCTGAAGTCGATGACGCACGACGACCTCGACCACGGCTCGGCCTGCTACCTCGCACTCACCGGCCAGTTTCACCCGCGGAAGTCGTCGAACCCGCCGCCGCGGCCGACCGACTTCCCGGCGCTCGGGGCCGTACACAAGCGCGTCCGCCCGGCGCGACACTTCCCGCACACCGCGGTCCACGTCAACGGGCCGCTCCTCGCCCCGAAGGAGGAGGCGCCCGGGCAGTTCGGCGGGTTCCTCGGCCGCGGGTTCGAGCCGTTCGAGTGCGGCAACGTGCTCGACGCCGACCGCTTCCTCGAAGGGCTGGACCTCCCCGCCGGCGTGACGCCCGCCCGCCTCGGCGGCCGCGAGGCGCTGGCGGCCGGGCTCGACGCCGCGGCGCGGGCCGACGCCCGTCTCCCCGACGCGGCGGACCGCGTGACGCTGGCGCGGCAGGCGTTCGAGCTGATCCGCGCGCCGCAGGTGCGGACGGCGTTCGACCTGTCCCGCGAGCCCGCCGCGGTGCGCGAGCGGTACGGTCTCCACCGCTCCGGGCAGGCGTGCCTGATGGCCCGCCGGCTGGTCGAGGCCGGGGTGCCGTGGACGACCGTCTTCTTCAACCACGGCATCCGCGGCCAGGACGACGACCCGACCGACACCGACGTCTACGGCTGGGACACGCACAACGACATCTTCGAGGCGCTCCGCGACCACCTGTTGCCGCGGTTCGACCACTC
>JAFKFQ010000665.1 GCA_017308215.1 bacterium
CATCTCCCGCCTCCGCCGCCGGGCGGCGGTCACCGGGGCCTTCTGGGCCGTCCGCACCGCCACCCCGTGCAGCCACCCCCCGACCGCGCCCGGCGGGCGCACGCCCCCGGCCTTCCGCAGCAGCACCAGGAACGTCGCCTGGAAGGCGTCGTCGGCGTCGGCGGAACCGGGGAGCATGCGGCGGCAGACGGCCAGGACCATCGGCCCGTGCCGGCGGACGAGGGCCGCGAACGCGGCCGGGTCGGCGGAGCGGGCGAACCGGGAAACCAGCTCGGCGTCGGCCGGCGGGTCGGGGTCCGGCCCGACCCGGCGGACGAGGCCGCGGGCGGTGGCGGGGGTCATGACGGGCGCCCGGCGGGGACCGTGGGCGGCGGGAACCGCTCCCGCCTTCACGAGCATATGCCCGCCGGGCGTGAAAGTGTTGCGGCGAACCCCGGGGCGTTACCGACACGGTACGCGGCCCGCAAGGGAGCGGCGGCCCGTCACTCCCCGAGGCAGTACAGGAACTCTTCGCGCTTCGTCCCGGTCTTCACGGTCACGCGCGTGTAGACGCGGCCGTCGCACACCGCCGGCGTCGCCATCACCTCGTCGCCCAGCTTGCTCTCGGCGAGCAGCTCGAACCCCGCCGGGTCGGCCTTGAACACGAAGGTCTTCCCCGCCTCGTTCGTCGCGTAGATGCGGTCACCCGCCAGCACCGGCGACGCGCTGAACGTGCCGCCCAGCTTCTCGCGCCAGCGCTCGGCGCCGGTGTCGCACCGCCAGCACGCCGCGAAGCCCTCGTCCAGCACCGCGAACAGGTGCCCGTCCTTCACCAGCATCGACGGCACGTACACCCGCGACTTGTTCTCCCACACCACCTTCCCGCTGTCGTCCGCCGCGACCGCCGAGACGTGGTTCTTCGGGTAGCCGCCGCTCGTGAACACGAGCCTCCCGTCGGTCACCGTCGAGGTGACACACTCGGTCGTGCTCCCCTTCGTCTCCCAGAGCTTGTTGCCGGTGAGCGGGTCGTAGCCGGCGACGAGGTCGCAGCCGGTGAGGACGAGCTGGTCCCGCCCGGCGACCGGGAGCACGATCGGCGAGGCGTAGTTCGGCAGCTTCGGCCGGTCCTGCTTCCACACGACGCTGCCGCTCGCCCGGTCGAGCCCGGCGACGACCCCGCCGCCCTTGTTGTCGGCGGTGACCAGCAGCAGGTGCTTGTACACCGCCGGCGACGACCCGAAGCCCTGGTGGAGCACGTAGTCGCTCACGGTCGTCTGCCACACCGACTTGCCGTCGAGGTCGAGGGCGGTGGCGACGACCGTCTTGCCGTGCATGAACGTGGCGTACACGCGCTCGCCGTCGCATGTCGGCGTGGACGAGGCGAACGTGCTCTTGGCGTTCCCGTTCTTCTGCTCGAACCCGCCGCGGTGGACGACCGTTTTCCACAACTGCTTGCCGGTGGCGCGGTCGAAGCACAGCACCGACTGAAGCTGCTCGTCGGGCTCGGCGGCGGTGAGGAACACGCGGGTGCCGACGACCGCCGGTGAGCCGTGGCTACGCCCCGGCACCGGTGCCTTCCAGCGGACGTTCTTGGTTTCGCTCCACGAGAGCGGCGGGAGTGGGCCGGGCGGGGCGACGCCGTCGCGCGTCGGCCCGCGCCACCCGGGCCAGTCGGCAGCGGTGAGACTCGAAGTGACGAGGAGAGCGAGGCCGAACGCGAGGCGGGACATGCGACGACTCCGGGGTGGGCCGTCTGTTATATAGCGGCCGGCTTGCCGGCCGGGCTTCGGAGACGTGTCAAGGCCCGGTCGGCAAGCCGGCCGCTGTGTACCGGTCAGACCGCCGCCGCCTCACGGAACCGGTAGCCGACGCCGCGGACGGTCTCGATCAGGTCGTTCGCGCCGCCAGCCTCCTTGAGCTTCTGGCGCAGGGTCTTCACGTGGACGTCGATGGTGCGCTCCAGCACGATCGACCCCTCGCCGATGGCGGCGTCCATGAGCTGGTGGCGGTTGAACGCCCGGCCGGGCTGGCGGAGTAGACACAGGAGCAGCTTGAACTCGGTCGGCGTCAGCACCACCGCCTCGTCGCCGACGGTGACCCGGTGGCGGACGCGGTCGATCTTCACGCCCATGTGCTCGACCACGTCGCCCGGCTCGCCCGCCCCCTCGCTGCGGCGCAGGAGCGCCTTCACGCGCTGGAGCAGCACCTTGTTGCTGAACGGCTTGGTGACGTAGTCGTCGGCGCCGCGGGCGAAGCCCTCGACCTGGTCCGTCTCCTCGGCCCGGGCGGTGAGCATGATGATCGGGGTGTCCTTCGTGCGCTCGCCGGCGCGGAGCTCGCGGCACACGTCGAGCCCGCTCATCCCGGGGAGCATCACGTCCAGGAGCACCACGTCCGGCAGGAGCGTCTGGGCCTTGCGCAGCCCCTCCGCCCCGTCGTGCGTGACGACGACCTCGTACCCCTCGCGGGTGAGGTACCACGACAGCGTCTGCGTCAGCCCCCGTTCGTCCTCGACGATCAGGATGCGCGGCTGGCCCATGCTCGTCCCCGGTGTGAATCGTGGCGGCCGGTCTCCGCCGGCTGTCGGTCCCGCGCGACGGGGTGAAGGGG
>JAFKFQ010000464.1 GCA_017308215.1 bacterium
GTCGTCGCGTGCATGACCGCCGCCGCGCAGGACGACTACGCCGCCGTCGCCGCGAAACGCGCCGCGGCCGCGGTCGCCGCCGCGGGGCCGCTCGACGCCGACACGGCCGAGCGTGCCCGCGCCGCCGTCGCCGCGCACTACTCGGCGCTGAACGCCGCCCACACCGAGCGCGACAAGGCAGCCGACAAGACCGCCGCGAAGGCGAAGGCGGACACGGCGGCGAAGGAGATTCACGCCCGGTTCGTCCGCGACCTGTCCGCCGCGCTCACGCCGCCGCAGGTCGAGGCGGTGAAGGACCACATGACCTACGGCGTCCTCCCGAACACGCTGAAGGCGTACCGCGAAATGCTCCCGGCACTGACCGAGCCGCAGGCGGCGCGCGTCCGCGAACTGCTGCTCGTCGGCCGCGAGGAAGCGCTGACCGCCGGCAGTTCGGAAGCGAAGCACGCGACGTTCGGCCGGGCGAAGGGGCGGGCGAACAACTACCTCAGCGCCCAGGGCTACGACCTGAAGAAGGCCGGCGAGGAGTGGGCCGCGCGCCGGGCCGCGGCGGCGAAGAAGAAATCACCGGGGAACTGAGGAGCACTCGATGGAGCATTCGATGCGCTACGCCGTCTCCGCCGCGCTCGCCGCACTCGTCGCGACCGGCGTCGCCCCCGGGCAGTACCCGCAGGTGCCGAAGGCCGTACAGGCGGCCGAGGACGCCCGCCGCGCCGCCTACGAGAAGCCCGAGGACGACGCCTGGGCGAAGGCACAGCCCGAACTCGCCGCGTGGGCCGCGAAGGGGAAGCCGTTCGTCCCCGGCGCCGCGAAGCCGTCCGACCTGTCGCAGGCGGGCATCCCCGCGTTCCCCGGCGCGTGGGGCGGCGGCATGTACAGCTTCGGCGGGCGCGGCGGGAAGGTGTACGTCGTCACCAGCCTCGACGACGCCGGCCCGGGTACGCTCCGCGAGGCGTGCAACGCCGTCGGCCCGCGCGTCGTCGTGTTCAACGTCGCCGGCACCATCCACCTGAAGAACCGCATCCGCGTCCGCGCCCCGTACATCACCATCGCCGGCCAGACCGCCCCCGGCGACGGGGTGTGCGTCCGCGGCGCGACGGTGGCGATCGACACGCACGACGTGGTGATCCGCCACGTGCGGTTCCGCCGCGGCGAGACGAACGTCGCCGACCGCGACGACTCGCTCGGCGGCAACCCGGTCGGAAACATCGTGCTCGACCACGTCTCGGCGAGCTGGGGGCTGGACGAGAACGTGTCGATGTACCGGCACATGCACCGCCCGCCGGGCGGCGACAAGGATCTGAAGCTGCCGACGGTGAACATCACGATCCAGTGGGGCATCTCGACCGAGGCGCTGGACACGTACAACCACTCGCTCGGGAGCACGATCGGCGGGCACAACAGTACGTTCCACCACAACCTGTGGGCGTGCAACGCCGGCCGCAACCCGAGCATCGGCATGGACGGCGACTTCGGGTTCGTGAACAACGTGCTGTTCAACTGGCGGCACCGCACGGTGGACGGCGGCGACATGCGGAGCCGGTACAGCATCGTCAACAACTACTACAAGCCCGGGCCGGCCACGAACGCCGGCGCCGTCGCATTCCGCGTCCTCCGCCCCGACGGCCGCCAGCCGACGAAGGGCGCGCCGCGCGAGTGGGGCCAAGCGTATGTGACCGGCAACATCGTCGAGGGGAACGCCGCGGTGACAAAGGACAACTGGGCCGGCGGCGTGCAGATCGACGGCGACGACGACCCGAAGGTGATCCTGCCGCGCGTGAAGGTGGGCGCGCCGTTCCCGACGGCGCCGCTGCCGACCGAGCCGGCGGCCGCCGCCTACGAGGCGGTGCTGAGGCACGCCGGCGCCACGCTCCCGCGCCGCGACGCGGTGGACCGGCGCGTCGTCGAGCAGGTGCGGACGGGGCGCGTGCTCCCGGCCACGAAGAACGGTATCGTCACCGACGTGGCGCAGGTCGGCGGCTACCCCGAGTACCGCGGCGAGCCGGTGGCCGATGCCGACCGCGACGGGATGCCGGACGAGTGGGAGCGAAAGCACGGGCTGAACCCGGCCGACCCGGCGGACTCGGCGGCCGACGCCAACGGCGACGGGTACACCAACATTGAGGAATACCTGAACGGCCGAGACCCGACCGCGTCGCCGGCCGACTGGAAGAACCTCCGCAACAACCGCGACGCCCTCCTCAGGCCGTAGGCGAGATCCGCCATGCCCCACCGCCCGCTCGCACTGTTGCTACTCCCGGTCGCCCTGGCCGTGGCATCCGGGCAGCCGGACCGGCCGACGGTCGCCGCCGACTCGCCGTTCGAGCTCGACCTGAAGGCCGACCGCCTCGTCGTCACGCACGGCCGTCGGCCGGTCGCCGAGTTCGTCTTCGACGACCCGAAAATCCTCCGCCCCTACCTCGCGAACGCCCACGGGCCGAATGGGACACGGGTGACCCGCACCCACCCGCCGGTCCCCGGTACGGACGCGACCGACCACGACACCATGCACCCCGGCGTGTGGCTCGCGTTCGGCGACGTCAGCGGGAGCGACTTCTGGCGGAACAAGGGGCACATCCGCCACCGGCGGTTCCTCGCCGCCCCGACCGCAACAAAGGACCGGGTCGCGTTCGCCGCCGAGGCCGAGCTCGTGTCGCCCGCCGGGGTTTCCCTGGGGACGCTGGTCAACCGCCTGACGCTGACGACCCGGCCGGCGGCGTGGCTTCTCGTCTGGGACGCGGCCGTCCGGGCCGACCGCGACCGCGATCTCGTCTTCGGCGACCAGGAGGAGATGGGCTTCGGCGCGCGCGTGGCGACCGGGCTGATGGAGAAGAAGGGCGGCGCCGTCCGCACCAGCGCCGGTGCGGCGACGGCGAAGGCGGCGTGGGGTCAGCCGGCCGCGTGGTGCGACTACGCCGGCACGGTCGGCGGGCGGCGCGCCGGCGTCACGCTGATGGCGGCGCCGGGGAACTTCCGCGGGCCGTGGTGGCATGTCCGCGACTACGGGCTGGCAGTGGCGAACCCGTTCGGCCGTGCCGCGCTGAAGCAGGGGCCGCGGAGCGAGGTCGTGATCCGCAACACGGAGTCGCTCCGCCTCGTCTTCGGCGCGTCGTTCCACGACGGGGACGCGTACGACCCACCCGCCGAGTACGAGCACTTCCTGAACTCGACCCGGTGACCGAGAGCAGTCAGACACTTTTGGTCGATCAGCGGCCCGACTCTCACGACCGACGGTCGCGTCGGCGGCCGTACCGTCATCGCCGTGCACAAGCCGGTCACTCATCTGATGCGGAAAGCCTTTAAAGCCTTTCCGGTGACCGTGTCAGAGCACGTTCGTGCGGCGACCCCGAGTTGCTCGTGCGAACGCAAGTCCGTCCGCGTGCGGTGGAATCTGGTCCGTCCGGGTCGAGGAGGGAACTTTCGATTCTAGACTACAATTAGCCCTCTCCACAGTCTGGACGCCGCTCGCACGTGGGTGCCACGCCGCCCGGGCGGGCGAACCACCTGCTGGTCCGGAGCCCCCGATGTCGTCCGCCCGTTCCGGCGATCCGACCCGGCCGCACCCGATCGCTCCCGCCGTGGCGGCCGCGACCGACGAGACGATCGACGCGCCCGCGTTCCCCGACCTCTCGTTCCTCCCGCCGCCCCTGGAGCCGGGCGAACTCGGCCGGCTCGCGCAGTACCGGATCCTCCGGCTGCTCGGGGCGGGCGGCATGGGCATCGTGTTCGAGGCCGAAGACACCCACCTCCGGCGGGCGGTCGCCCTGAAGGTTCTGCGGCCCGAGCTGGCCGCGGAGTTGACCAACCGCACCCGCTTCCTCAACGAGGCGCGGGCCGCCGCGGCCCTCGCGTCGGACCACATTGTCACCGTCTACCAGGTCGGGCAGGACCACGACGTGCCGTTCCTGGCGATGCAGCTCCTCCACGGCGAGCCGCTCGACGCCCGGCTCGCGCGCGAGCCGCGGCTCCCCGTCGCCGACGCCGTGGTCATCACCGCCCAGGCCGCGACGGGGCTGGCCGCGGCCCACGATATGGGGCTGGTCCACCGGGACGTCAAGCCGGGGAACGTGTGGCTGGAGGCGGACCGGCCGGGCGGCGAGTTCCGCCGGGTCCGCGTCCTCGACCTCGGCCTGGTCCGGGGGGCGGCCGCCGGCCCCCAACTGACGAGCGTCGGCGCCGTCGTCGGAACCCCGCACTACATGGCCCCCGAGCAGGCCGGCGGGCTGCCGGTCGACCCCCGGGCCGACCTGTTCAGCCTCGGGTGCGTGGCCTACACGATGCTGTCCGGGGAACTGGCCTTTCCGGGGCGGTCGACGATGGCCGTCCTGATGGCGCTGGCGAATCACACCCCCCCGCCCCTCGCGGCGGTGAACCCGGCCGTGCCGCCGGAGCTGTCCGACCTGGTCGCGCGGATGATGGCGAAAGCCCCGGCCGACCGGCCGGGCTCGGCCGCCGAGGTGATCGAGCGCCTCGACGCGGTCCTGGCGGCCGTACTCGAACACGCGCCCCCGCCGCCGATCCGCGCGTCCGGGGCGGTCGGCTGGCCGACCCGGCGCGTTCCCCCGCCCGCTTCCGGCTCGCTCGTACCGGCGAGTCGCCCTACCCGGGGCGTCGTACCCGCACCGGTCAAACCGTCCGCTCCAGAAACCCTGCCCCCGCCGACCACCACCCCGACACCGCCGACCACCACTCCGACACCGCCCCCCGCCGGCCCTCCCGCCGACTCTCTTCCGGAACCGGCCCGCGGGCGGGGGCAGCTCGTCGGGGTCGGCATCGGACTGGTCACCCTTTCCGGCGCCCTGGTCACGTTCGGCCTGCTCGCGTTCGGGAACCGGGGCGGAAACCCGCCCGGGGACGCGGGCGGCGGGGCGCCCGAGCCCGTCGTCGTGGGGGTGCTGCACTCGCAGAGCGGGACGATGGCGGTGAGCGAGAACCCGGTGGTGGACGCGACCCTGCTGGCGCTCGACGAGGTGAACGCCGCGGGCGGGGTGCTCGGGCGGCCCGTCCGGTCGGTCGTGGTGGACGGGAAGTCCGACCCGGAGGAGTTCGTCCGGCTCGCCGAGAAGTTGCTCGTCGAGAACCGGGCGGCGGCGGTCTTCGGGTGCTGGACGAGCGCCAGCCGCAAGGCCGTTCGGCCCGTGTTCGAGCGGAACCAGGGGCTGCTGTTCTACCCGGTACAGCACGAGGGGCTGGAGCAGTCGCCGCGCATCGTCTACCTCGGCCCGGCCCCGAACCAGCAGTTGATCCCGGCGGTCGACTTCCTCACCGGGGCACTCGGGAAGAAACGGCTGTTCCTGGTCGGCTCGGACTACGTATTCCCGCGGACCGCGCACGAGATCATCCGGGACCGGGTGCGCGACCGGCCGGGCGTGAGCGTGGTGGGTGAGGCGTTCGTCCCGGTCGGCTCGACCGCCGTCGGCGAGGCGGTCGAGCGGATCCGGGCGTGCGAGCCGGACGCGATCGTGAACACGCTCAACGGGAGCACCAACGTCCCGTTCTTCCGCGCGCTGCGGGCCGCGGGTGTCACCGCGGACCGGGTGCCGACCATGTCGGTGAGCATCGCGGAGAACGAGGTCGAGGGGCTGAACCCGTCCGCACTGGCCGGCGACTACCTCGCGGCGGCGTACTTCCAGACGGTCGAGCGAGCGGAGAGCCGGGCGTTCGCCCGAGGCTTTCGCACCCGGTTCGGCGAAGGCCGGGTGGTGTCGGACGGCATGGCGGGGGCGTACACCGGGGTTCACCTGTGGGCCGCGTCGGCGACCGCGGCGGGGACCACTGACCCGACGGCCGTTGCGGGCGCGTTGCGGGGGCGGCAGTTTAACGGCCCGCGTGCGCGAGAGACCGTCGATCCCGACACCCAGCACGCGTGGCTCCCGGTCCGAATCGGCCGGATCCGGGCGGACGGTCAGGTGTCTCTCGTGCCGGGCGCCGGATCGGAAACGCCGATCAAGCCCGAGCCGTTCCCCGCGTCCCGCGCGCGGCCCCAGTGGGAGCAACTCCTTCGGAGCCTTCAGTTCGAGTGGAACGGGAAGTGGCAAGCCCCAACGCGATAGTGCCCCGGGCGGCAGCGGCCCGCTCGGCTGGCGTCGTTTCGGCCGGGCGGAGGCGGGTGGGGTGGTCACGCGGGTGGCCCTCGGGCGGGGCCGGCATCGCCAGTACCCCACCTGGGAACTACCCCGGACCAGGATGACGTGTCGGAGAACACCGGCCCGGTCGCGGCTCCAGTGAGCGACGGGGTAGCCGATCCGGTCTCCGCCCAACCGAAAGGACGGGGTGACCGCCCCGTCGCTCACGCCCCGGGCTCCGACGAGTACGACCCCACCGGCCCTACCCTTCCCGCGCCCTCACGGGTACACTCGCAGCGTTCCCCATCGGAGGACCGGGTATGCGGTACGGCACGAGGCGGCGGGCCGGGCGGGCGGTGCTGGCGCTGCTGGCCGGGCTCCTGGCCGGGGCGTGGGTCGGCGGCGGGCTCGTCTGGGTGTTCAACCGGACCAAGATCCGCGAGGGGGGCGGCGAGGTCGCGGCCGTGTCGCTGGCGACCGCCGACGAGCTCGGGCTCGTCCCCGCCGACGCCGCCGGGTTCGCCCACATCCGCGCCGCCGACCTGTGGAAGACCGAGGGGATGGCCGAGTACCGGCGGGTGATGGGGAAGGCCGGCGAGGACATGCTCAAGGCGCTCGACGACGGGTTCGTCCCCGCCCCGTCCACGCTCGACCGGGTGACCGTCGTCGCGCTGGCCCGCCCGGCGCCGCCGCCGCCCCCGCACGGCGTCATCCCCGGCCTGCCGCTCAAGGGGAAGGCCAAGGACGGGTTCGTCCCGCCGCCGGTGCTGGTGCCGGCGGACGCGCGGCCCGACCTCGACGTGGTCGCGCTGCTCACCTTCACCACCCCGTTCGACGCCGCGAAGGTCCGCGAGGCGAACCTACCGAAGGGCGTGAAACTCTTGGCCGGCGAGAGCGAGGTATGGGCCGACAGCACGGCCGGGGTGGCAATCGCCGCGAAGGGCGACAAGACGTTGGTCGTCGGCCCGCCCCCGGCGGTGCGGGCGTTCCTGCTCAAGGCGAAGACGCCGGACGGCCCGCTCGCCCCGGCGCTGCGGCTGGCCGCGGGCGGGTCGCGGCACGTCGTCGGCGCGCTGAACCTGAAGGCGTACCCGCTCCCGCCGGACCTCACGAGGTCGATCCCGCCCGAGGCGGCCGCGGTCCTGCGGGCCGACGCGCTGGCGGTCGGCGCGGTGGTCGGGCGGGGGATGAAGCTCGACCTGCGGGCGGCGTACCAAAACGACGCGGCCGCCGAGGAGGCGGAGAAGGCGCTGCGGAAGTCGGCCGAGGCCGGGCGGAAGTCACTCGGCGAGGCGAAGGCCAAGATGCAGGAGGCGGTGGCCGGGAAGGCCGGCGGGCCGAAGCCCCGGCCGGTCGCCGAACTGCCGGAGGCGGTGGCCGGGCGGTTCGCCCTCGGCGCCATCGGCCTACTCGACGAGTGGCTCGCCAACCCGCCGCTGGAGCGGTCCGGGCCGGAGCTGTCGGCGGCGGTGGCGATGGACTCGGTGGGCGGCGCGTACGCGACGACCGCGGCGATGTCGGTCGGGCTGATGCTCCCGGCAGTGCAGAAGGTCCGCGAGGCCGCCGGCCGGGCGCAGGACCAGAACAACCTGAAGCAGATCGGCCTCGCGATCCACTCGTACTACGACACCTACAACCGCCTCCCCGCCGCCGCGCTGACGAACCCGCCGAACCGCCCCAACGGCAAGGCGCTGCTCAGCTGGCGGGTGGCGATCCTCCCGTACCTGAACGAGAGCGCGCTGTACCAGCAGTTCAAGCTGGACGAGCCGTGGGACGGGCCGAACAACAAGAAGCTCATCCCCCAGATGCCGAAGGTGTTCGCCAGCCCGCGCGGCACCGCCCCGCCGGGGAAGACGCACTACCAGGTGTTCTTCACCCCGGACAACGCCTTCCCGCACTCGATGTTCGGCAAGACGGTCGGCCGGACGATCATCGTCCCGGACGGCACCACGAACACGATCATGGTGGTGGAGGCAACCGACCCGGTAGACTGGACGAAGCCGGAGGATCTGGAGTTCAGCCCGACCGCCCCGTTCCCGCGGCTCGGCCTGCCGGGCGCCGCCGGGTTCAACGCGCTGATGGGCGACGGGGCGGTGCGGTTCATCCCGCACACCACCCGCCCGGCGACGATCCGCATCATGGTCGGCGCCGACGACGGGATTCCGAACCCGCCGGAGTAGCGCGGTCAGAGTACTACCATCGCGTCGCCGTAGCTGAAGAAGCGGTACGCGCGCGCCACCGCCTCCTCGTAGGCGCGGCGCAGCAGTTCGGCGCCGGCGAACGCCCCCACGAGCAGCAGCAGCGTCGTCCGCGGCAGGTGGAAGTTCGTGACGAGCACGTCCACCGCGCGGAACGTGTACGGCTCGTGGATGAACAGGTCCGTCTCGCCGCGGAACGGGACGACCGCCCCGCCGCGGGCCGCCGTTTCGAGCGTCCGCGCCGCCGTCGTCCCGACCGCCACCACCCGCCCGCCGCGCCCCTTACACGCCGCCACCGCCGCGGCCGCTTCCGGCGATACCTCGCACCACTCGGCATGGATCGCGTGCGTCGTCGGGTCGGCGGCCGTCACCGGCGCGAACGTGCCGAGGCCGACGTGGAGGGTCACCCGGGTGTCACCCACGCCGCCGGCGCGGAGCCGGTCGAGGAGTTCGGGGGTGAAGTGGAGCCCGGCCGTCGGCGCGGCGACCGACCCGTCGCGCTCGGCGAACACGGTCTGGTAGCGCTCGCGGTCCGGGTCGGCGGCGCGGCCCTTGCGGATGTACGGCGGCAGCGGGACGTGCCCGGACGCCGCGAGCAGTTCGGCCGGGCGGCCGGGCGGGTCGGGCTCCATGAGCCAGTGCCGGTCGGCGGTGCGGCCGCGGAGGATGAGTCGCAGCGGCCCCGGGTCGAGCGCGAACGCCTCGCCCGGCTGCGCGTACCCGCGGGTTTGCGCCAGCAGTTCCCAGAGCCCGTCCGCCGTCTCGCGGACGAACAGCCCCTCCCACTTCCCGCCGGTCGCCGCACGCCGGCCGATCACGCGCGCCGGGATGACCTTCGTGTCGTTGAGGGCGAGCAGGTCGCCGGGGGCGAGCAGGTCCGGCAGCTCGCGGAAGACGCGGTGCTCGATCACGCCGGTGGCGCGGCGCACGACGAGCAGCCGGGCGTCGTCGCGCCGCTCGGCCGGGTGCTGGGCGATGAGCTGATCGGGGAGGTGGTAGTCGAAGAACATGGTCGCCGCACCAGCCCGTCCGCGAAGGCCGCCCGGGGCGATGCCCCGGGCTATCGAATCCCACCCCTTCGGGGTGAAGAGGAGCACCCGGTTGTCAGGCCAACGGCCTGAGATTCGATAGCCCGGGGCACCGCCCCGGGCTGCGTCGGCGTGATCCGATGTGTCTCCACGCGCCGAACGATCACTTGAAGTTCTTCACCCACGCCTCGAACCCGGCGCGGTGCTTCTCGACCGTCTTCTCCGGGCCGCGGGGCCACGCCGACGCGGTGACCCCGTCCTTCGTCTCGAACACCACGTACAGCTGCTTGTACCCCGGCACCGGGGTCGTCTTGGCGTTCGGGTCGAACGGGCCGCCCAGCTTCTTCAAGAACGTGCCGCCGACTTCCTGGAGCACCGCGTCGTTCGGCCCGACCTTGAGCTTCGTCTGCTTGTCCTCGATCTTGTCCTTCCCCGGACCGGGCTGGAACACGGCGAGCTGCCGCTTCAGGTTGGCGTCCACGCCGCCGCCGCCCTTGAACTCGAAGATCACCACCTCGGCGTCCTCGGGGTCGCCGGCGACCTTCGGCGCCGCGAGCTGCGCCTTCCGCATCGAGCTCGACGGCGTGACCTCCTTCCACTCCTTCGGCGCCGCCGACTTCATCCCGACCCAATCGACGACCACCCCGTCGCCGGGCTGGGCCTCTTCGGACGGGGCGGCGGACGGCGTTTCGGCCGACGTGCAGGCGCCGGTGACGGCGGTGAGGAGTGCGATGGCGAGAACGCGCATGAGGGGCTGTCCTCCGGTGGGGCAGGCGTGTGACCGGAGGGGATTGTACGGCCGGCAGGCGGTCAGGCATCAGAAGAAGAGGCCGGCGCCGCCCGTCCACGCGGGCGCGGGGAACCCCGGCGGGAACGGTACCCACTCAGCCCAGAAGTCCTGACCTTGCTCCTCCATCAGGCTCCACTCGCCGCCGTACCACCCGGCGCGGACCGACTGAACCGCCACCCGGCGCGGGGGCGGTGAGCACATGTGCCGACCGATTTCGGCACCCCGGCGTTAGGCCGCGGCACGAGCCGCGGGGTGTCGGGCAAATCCGCGGCTCGCGCCGCGGCCTAACTGCCGCCGGAGTGCCGGAATCGAAAGGGATACCTGCCAGCCCGCCGGTTTGACTTCCCCGCGACGCACGGGTAGGCTAAACGCCGGCCCTCCCCACCCGCCCGCGTCCCGCGGAGCCCGTCGCCATGTCCGTCCGCGCCTGCCCCGGCCCCAGCCGTCGGGACGTGCTCAAGTTCGGCTCCGTCGCCGTCGCGTCCGCCGCCACAGCACCCGTTACGCCGTTCCGCGCCGCCGGCAGCGACCGCACCACCAACGACCCCGCCGTCATCTTCATCTGGCTCCCCGGCGGGCCGCCGCACCAGGACACGTTCGACATGAAGCCGGACGCGCCGGAGGAGTACCGCGGCGCCTTCCGCCCGATCCGCACCAACGTACCGGGTATCGACGTCTGCGAGCACCTGCCGCGGCTGTCGCAACTCGCCGACAAGTACGCGCTCATCCGCTCCGTCGCGCACCGCTTCGCCGACCACGGCGGCGGGCACAAGCGCTTCCTCACCGGCCGCGACCCGGTCGAGCCGACCGGCTTCGTCAACGACACGCCGATGGTCGGGTCGATGGCGGCGGAGGTGCTCAAGCACCGCCGCGCCCCGGTGCCGAACTACGTCAACGGCGTGGACGGCGGCCGGCAGAACATCGACACGTTCAGCTTCGGTTCCGCGTACCTCGGGCCGCAGTCGCACCCGTTCACGTTCTGGGGCGACCCCGCCGACCCGAAGTTCGCCATCCAGAACCTCAGCATCCGCCCCGACGTGGCGGACCGCCTGCCCGACCGGCTCGCGGTACTGAACCGTCTCGACCGCCCGCTCACCGGCCCGGACACGACCGGCAGCGCCGCGGCCATCGACGCCAACCGCGGCCGGGCGCTGGAACTCGTCACCACCGACACGGCGCGGAACGCCTTCGACCTGTCGCGCGAGGACGCCCGCCTCCGCGAGCGCTACGGGATGCACCGCTACGGCCAGCGGGCGCTCCTGGCGCGGCGGCTGGTCGAGCACGGGGCGAGCTGGGTGACGATGGTGATGGAGAACGCCACCCCGCCGGGCGCGACCATGCTCCCGGACCACACCTACAACTGGGACTCGCACTCGGTCAACTGCCACATCTTCGAGGACACGCGGTTCAAGCTCGGGTTCTTCGACCGGGCGATCGCGGCGCTCGTCGAAGACCTGTACGCCCGCGGCCTGGACCGGCGCGTGCTGCTGGTGGTGACGGGCGAGTTCGGGCGGACGCCGAAGGTGGAGTACGGCAAGCCGGGCCGCCCCGGGCGCGACCACTGGCCGCAGGCGCAGAGCATTCTGGTGAGCGGCGCGTGCAAGACGGGGCTGGTGGTCGGGAGCACGACCTCACGGGCCGAGGTGCCGAAGGACCGCCCGCTGACGCCGAACGACCTGTGGGCGACCGTGTTCCGGCACCTGGACATCGATTACAACCACACGTCCTTCCTGGACGGCACTGGTCGCCCGATGCCGATGCTCCCGTTCGGCGAGCCGATCGCGGAATTGCTGGTCTAATACCCTTCCGCCGCCGGGAAGGTGCTGACGCGGGCTGGAGCCCGCGGCTACCGGATTTGGTAGCCGCGGGCTCCAGCCCGCGTCACGCGTTCGGCATTAATCGACGCGCGGGGTCTGCGTCGCCGGCCGCGGGGCGGGAGCGGCCGAGCTCGGCGCCGGCGTGGGGGTCGGCCGCGGAGCGGTCGAGCCCGTCGTGCCCGGGGTGGTCGGGACGGCGTTCTTCGGCGTCGTCGAGCCCTGGACCGGCGGGGTCGTGGCCTTCGGCGTGGTGCCGCCCGGGACTGGCGGGGTCGTGGCCTTCGGGGTCGTGGCCCCCGGAACCGGCGTGGTCCCCTTCGGCGTCGTCGAGCCCGGGACCGGCGGCGTGGTGGCCTTCGGCGTGGTGCTGCCCGGGACCGGCGGCACCGGGTCGGTACCCGCCGGCGGGGTCACGGGGACGACGATCGTCCCGCCGCAGCACCCGGACGGGACGTACCCGCTGCACCCACCGTTGCAGCCGTTGCAGCCGCCGTAACAGCCACTGCAGCCGCCGTTGCAACCGTTGCAGCCGTGGCGGCTGCGCATCCGGGCGAACAACCCCACCCGGCCGCCGCAGCACCCGTTGCAGTTCGACACGACGACGGTGCCGTGGCACCCGCCGTCGCACCCGCCGCGCTTGCCGAACGCCGGGGCGTCCGGGCTGCCGCTCACGGCGGCCATCAGGACTAGGCTGTACATCACGGACCTCCCGCGTCCGTCGCTCCCGCCCGGGTTCCCAGAGAGGCGGGAGTGCGCGAACGTATCCATCGTTTAAACCGGGCGCGGGGACGGGGTCAATAGGCGAGTTGGGGCAATCGGGTAATCTGGGGCTGTCGTACCCGACCGCGCCGGTCGTGCGGCGCGGCCGATTCTGTACGCGCGCAGCGCCGCCGGGTTGGACTGGAGCCGCCCCAAAGACCCGCCGTGCGGTCGGTCGCCGCCGTGCCGGGGTTCTGGGTGATCGACGTGACGGGCGGGCGCCCGTCGCTTAGGCGTCTTCCCCCAACTGCGACATCTGTCGCTCCAGGCAGTCCGGGCACATGCCGTGGGTGAACCGCGCGCCGCTGTGGGCCGCGACGTAGTGCTCGACCTGGTGCCAGTAGTCCCCGTCGTCCCGCACCCGCTTGCACCAGGCGCAGATGGGGAGTAGCCCCTGAAGCTGCTTCACCCGGGACAGTGACTCCTGGAGCTCGCGGGTCCGCTCCTCGACCCGCCGCTCCAGGTCGGCCGCGTGCCGCTCCAGCTGACCCCGGTACTCCGCCTGCCGGAAGGCGATGGCGAACTGCCGGCCGACCTCGCGGGCCACCTCCGCGTGCTCGTCGGAGAAAGCCGCCGGCCGCGGGTCGGCCAGCACCAGGACGCCGTACCGCCGGTCGTCGCTGTCGAGCGGGACGCCCACAAAACTGCGGTTCCCCGCCTCGTACAGGTGCTTCTGCAAAGGGGTATGGTCGGTCACCGCCCCCAGGTCCGCGACGCCACCGGTCGCGTCCCGGTCGGCGAACTCTGCTGGGGCCGCGGTCGCGCCCGCGTCACGGCCGAGCACCCGCGCGGAGGCGGCGTCGGGTTCGGCCGCGACGACGAACGCCGACCCGCTCGGCACGACGTCCGCCACCCGCCGGAGCGCCGCGGCGACCAGCCCGGGCATCGGCTCGGCGGTCAGGATGGCGCGGTCGATGTTGTGCAGGGTGGTCAGCCGGTGGGCCGACCGCCGGAGCGACTCGGCCCGCTCCTCGGCGGCGGTCAGGGCGGCCGAGTAGCTGGCGACGACCCCGAGGAGTTCCTGGCGCGTCCGGGCGGCGAGCAGGGCGCCGAGGAGGAGGGCGAGGACGAGGCTCGCGCCGGTCACGACCCACGTCGCCGTCCGGGCGGCCCGCGTCCGGTCCTCGCGCAGCGCGACCTCGTCCCCGACGAATTCGGCGAGCCGGCCCCGCATCGCGTCCATCCGGCGCTTGCCCTCCTGCGTCTGCGTGAGCGGCTGTGGGTCCCCGCCGTCCCGCACCAGCCCGATGAGCCGCCCGGCGTATTCCCGCCACCCCGCGTAGTCGGCGCGGAGGGTGGCGAGCCGTTCCCCCTGGGCCGGGTTGTCGGCCACGAGGGCGGCCAGCTCGTCGAGCTCCCGGGGGGTCTGCTCCGCGGACGAGTGGTAGGGTGCGAGGAACACCGGGTCACCGCTGAGGGCGTACCCCCGGGCTCCGGTCTCCCCGTCCACGAGGTGGCGCAGGAGCTCGTCCGCGCTGCCGATGACCCGGTCGGTATGGTCCACCCGCGCGGCGGTCGACAGCAGGTACGCGACCAGCCCGAGGAAGACGAGTGCGAGTGCGGCGAACAGGGCCGGGGGGAGGACGACGGCGCGTGTCAGGAGTCGGTGGAGGGCGGCCGGGGTGGGGTGGCCGGATGTCATCGGTTATCCATTCCGGGCGTCCTTCTGTCTTAATTCTGTCGCGGGGTGATGGCCACAATGCAACCACTGTGATTCGCAGACGACCACCCCGTCGCACGCGCGACTCACGTCCGTCGAACGAAACGCGGGCGTCAGCCGCGCTCGCGGGTCGTTACCGCGGTGTAGACGCGGCGGATGTCGCCGGTCACGCGGCGGTGTTCGGCCAGGAACGCCGCCGCCGACTCGAACCCCAGCCGCCGCGCCAGCTTCGACAGGTCGTCCGCCGACTCCGGCAGCTCGGTCAGCGGGCGGTCGGTCACCACCCGCAGCCGCGCCTCCACGAGGCGCAGGAACGAATACCCGGCCCGCAGCGCCGCCGCCTCCGCCGCGGGAAGGAGCGCGGACGCTTCCAGTGCGTCGAGCGCCGCCCACACGTTCGGCTCGAGCACCGCCGGGTACGCCGTGCCGTACTTGAGTTGCAGCAACTGCACCGCGAACTCCACGTCGATCAGCCCGCCGGCGCCGCGCTTCAGGTTGCGGGCGGTCGTGCCCGCCTCCAGCTTCTCGCGCATCCGCCGCACCTCGTCTGCGGCGGCCGGCGCCCAGCCCGCGCCGGTCGCCGCGGCGCGGACGTGTGCCATCACCCGCGCGCCGAACGCGGCGTCGCCGCGGACCACGCGGGCGCGGGTGAGCGCCTGCCGCTCCCACAGCTGTGCCCCGCCGCCGGCGTAGTACCGGTCGAACTCGCCCAGCGGCAGGACGAGCGACCCGGACTTCCCCGTCGGCCGCAGCCGCATGTCTACTGCGTACAGCCGGCCCATCGGCCCGTGCGTGCTCGCCGCCTTGATGAGCCGCTGCGCCAGCTCGGTGAAGTACGGCCCCGCCGCCGCGACCGCGTCGCGCCCGTCCGCCTCGTAGACGAGCACCAGGTCGAGGTCGCTGTGGTAGCTGATCTCGCGGCCGCCGAGCTTGCCGAGGCCGAGCAGGCAGTAGTGGGCGGGGAAATTCGAAACCCGAAATTCGAAACTCGAACCGGCCGCGGGGTCGGGATACGGATTTCGGATTTCGTGCTTCTGCTTGATTTCGGCTTCGACCAGCTCACACATCTGGTTCAGGAGGGTGTCGGCGAGGTCGGACAGCGCCGCCGTGGTGGCGCGGACGTCGGCCATGCCGAGGAGGTCGGCAACGCCGACGCGGAGTAATTCCTTGTCCTGGAAGCTATGGAGGATCGGGTCGGGGTCGCTGGCGCCGCGGCACAGCTCGGCGAGTTCGGCACGGAGATCGTCGGCGGCGCGCGGCTGGTTCAGCACGAGCGAGTCGAGGAGCTCGTCGGCCATCCCGGGGTTGTTGATGAGGATGCCCGACAGGAACGGGCTGCCGGCACACAGGTCCACGTACAGGCGGAGCGTCGCCGGGTTGGCGCTGAAGAGTTCCCACAGCACCGCCTTCGCCCCGAGCGAGGCGCTGACGCGCTCCAACTGCGTCAGCGCCTCGTCCGGGTCGGGCGTGTCGGCGACGGTCGACAGGAGGCGCGGCGCGATCGACGCGAGGAAGTGGCGGCAGCGGCGGTCGGACAGGAACGGCACCGACTCGCGGGCGAGGCCGAGGAGGTTCTGGTACGCCTTCGGCACGTCGCGGAACGGGTAGCGGCCGAGCACGGCGCGGACGGTGGCGTCGTCCGGGCCGGGGTCGAGAATCAGGTCGCTCTCCGGCTCGGCGCCGGTGCCGGCGTCCGGGAACGACTGGTGGAGCAGGTGGTTCAGGACGGCGCGGTCGATCTCGGTCTTGTCGTGCAAGTCCTTGAGGAACTGGTCGAGCGGGTCGACGAGCAGGTGCCGCGTGTCGAGCGGGGCCGGGGCTTCGTCGAGCGGGCTCCGCCGCTGGGGCGCCAGTGAGGAGTGGGGAGTGAGGGGTGAGGAGACGGACGACCCGGCCGGCGAATCGGTCGGTTCTTCTCCCCTCACTCCCTCCTCCTCACTCCCCACTGCCCCGGCGTAGCCCATCCGCCGCGCGAGCGTGCGCAGCGCCTCTTCGCCCGTCGGCAGCTTGTGCGTCTGTAGGTCGAACAGGAGTTGCAGGCGGTGCTCGGTCTTGCGGAGGAAGCGGTAGGCGTCGGCGAGGGTGTACGTCTCGTGCGGGGTGAGGCAGCCGGCGATCTCCAGCGCCTCGAGCGCGAGGAGCGTGTTCCGTTGGCGGAC
>JAFKFQ010000465.1 GCA_017308215.1 bacterium
CGGCCTCGTACACCTCGGCGTAGAACGTGGTGTCGAGGTCCTCGCCGGCGAGGACGTTCCGCGCCCGCTGGACGAACCCGGCGTAGAAGTGGGTGAGGTCGTCGCCCGCCGTCGAGATGATGACGACGATCCCGTTCGGCCGCCCCGCGGTCGAGTACCGGAGGCAGTTGAACAGCGCGGACGAGCGGTGGGCGTGGGCCTCGTCCACGATGACCGCGCTGCAGTTCAGCCCCTCGTGGCTGCGCCCCTCGGCCGACAGTGCCCGGTACTCGGCGTCCTTGCCCGCCACCAGGATCTTCTTCTGGTAGTCGACGACCCGGCTGATCGCCTTCAGCTCCTCCCGGTCGTTGATGCTGGCGACCAGGTGCTCGTAGATCTGCTTCGCGTTCTCCTTCGCCGTGCTCGCGCTTACCACCAGCGCCGACGGCTCGCCGGCGGCGAACAGCTCGTAGGCGGCGATGATCGAGGTGAGGAGACTCTTCCCGTTCTTTTTCGGGACGTGCAGGACCGCCCAGCGGAACCGACGGGTGCCGTCCGCCTGCCGCCAGCCGTAGAGGCTCATCAGGAACCGCTGCTGCCACCCGAACAGCAGAAACGGCCCCTTGGTGTACTTCGGGGCGAAGTACTTCTTGGCGAACCGGAGGATCCGGTCGGCGGCGTCCTGGTCCCAATAGCAGCCGGCGGCGAGCGCCTTCCGGTCGGCGGCCGTGCGGATCGCCCAGGCCGGCGGCGTGCCGCGGCTCATCCCGTGACCCGAAGCGCCAGCCTGAGGTAGGCCAGCTCGGCGAGGTGCGTGAGGAGGACGACGGCCGAGCCGGCGGCGACGACCAGGCCGGCGGCAACGAGCACGACCAAGAACGCGGCGGCACGGCCGCGGGTGAGGCGAGGGAGCTGCATGGCGGTATCTAGCCGCCGGCGTGCTCCTGCTGGTGGCAGGGCTCACACAGCATTTCCGCGTTGGCGTCGTCCCGGTTGAACGGGTTCCGGTCGCGGTGGTGGAGGTGGGTCGACCAGTTCTGCCCGCAGCGCTGGCAGAGGGGGTGTGCTTTCAGCAGCCGTTCGCGCTGGCGGCGGTGTGCGGAGCCGTAGCCGCGGGCCGCGGTCGAGGCCCGGACCGGGCGGCCCGCCCGGTTCGGCTGGAGCGGCAGGATCCGGGGGGCGTTCGGCACGTCGGGCACTCCCGCTCGGCGTCGAGGATGGCGAGCAGGGTAAAGCCCATCGCCCGGCCGAGCTGGTAGAAGGTGAACCAACCGGCGAGGAACATGACGGCGACGATCGCCGCTGTGGAGGGACTCATTTCAGGTCCGCGGCAGCCGGGGCGGGCGGTTCTCGTGGGCGCGGAGGTCCGCCGCCATTGCGCATAAGAACTGGCGGGCGCCCTCCGCGACCGGGTAAAGGACGATCGCGGCCGCGATCACGGCAACGATGAGTACGAGAGCCAGAAAACCGCTCATAACTCGAACTCGTCCTTTTTGCGTGGCTTCTCCCCGTCGAGCTTCGACCGCTTCCGGTCCTTCGGGCAGAGCCCGAATTCGCGCCCGAGCGAGTGGAACTGCTTCGTGAGGCGGTCGAGCTGGACCATTTCGCGGAACTGCTCCTCGCCCGGCTCGGTCGCCGCCAGGGCGGAGAGCTTCGACCAGACCAGGCACAGGACCGCGAACGTGTCCACGTCCGCGTCCGTCAGCAGCCCGACGTCCCTCAGCCGGCCGTAGTGGCGGTCCCAGAACTCGCGGGCGACCGAGTTCAGCTTCAGCGGCGGTTCCGTCGCCTCGTCCATGCCGATATGTAGCCGTGGCGAGAAAATCGACTTTCGGATCGAGGGGCCGGGGGCAATCATTTCCCTCAGACCCCACAGGAGAGGCTCGTGTACCAGCTCCCGGCTCTTCAGGAAGGCAGAACCTACACCTGCGCCCAGGTCGCTCCCTATCTGGGCCGGCAAAAGCAGGGTGCGAGCGGTGCGACCGATTTCGACCTGATCCTTCCGTGGTTCAGAACCAATTACTTCCATCGCTTCAGGCGGAACCTGGTCGGCCCGAACGAGGTCGTGATGGAGTACCAGATCTGGCATGCGTCTAGATTCGAGGCAACGCTACCTGCCATCCGCCAAAGGTACGGTCTCGACCGCCAGAGGATCGACGCGGTTAGGTCCGCCCTTCTGGCCGGCGAGCCCGCTTTCCCGGTCTGGATCGTCGGAGACTATGCGGCATCGCACCCTGTTCCTGTCAAAGAGGGCAACCATCGCCTTCTCGCCTTTGCCGAACTCGAGCTATCGCGGATACCGGTGTTCCTCGCCAGGCTCGAGGATGTGCCTTCTTGAGCGGAATGGTGAAGATCCCGCAGGGCCGGAAACAATGAAAAGTTGCGCGCTAGCGCGCTCGGGAAGCGGCGGGGTCACGGGCGACCGCGGCCCAAAGTTTTCGCCCCCCTACCCCTGCCGGGCGGCGGGGCAGGGGTAGGGGCGGGGCGGCTGGCGGTCAGGGGCGGGCGGCTTCGAGGATCCCGGCCGACCCGTCGTAGGCGGTCTTCAGCCCGGCCAGCCCGCCGACGAATTGGTTCAGCTTGCTGGCGTCGAGGTGCGGGAACCCGGCGGCGACGAGGTCCTCGTCGGTGATCGCGTACTCGGGGCGGTTAGCCTGGTCGCCACCGTTGAAGGCCGACGTGCTGTACTCACTGGCGGTCACGTCGGCCCGCCGGATCGCGTCGACCACGGCGATGCCGTCGGCGACGACCCGGCGGATCCAGTTGGCTTTCTTGGCGTTGGTTTCGACTGGCATGATGGCTCCGTTAGTTGAGGACTTCGACGGTCAGACAGGTACAGGTGACCGAGTTGTCGGCGCCGGTGGTCGCCCAGGTGGTCGTCAGGTCGATCGTCTGGCTGGCGGTCGTGTCCACCGTCGCGGTGCCTGTGTTCACGACGGTCATCATCTGGGGGGCGCCACCGCCCACCGTCCCTGCCCGGAAGACGGACCCCTGGGCCATGACCGTGCCGCTCACGCCGGTCGTCCGGCAGGTGACCACCCACTCGGCTTCCCACGCCCACTTCACCGCGGACGTGTTGTAGAACGGCCCCGCCACGGTCCACACGGCGGTGGACCCCAGCTTGACCTTGTGTCCGGCATTGGCGCCGCCGCTCTGCGTCGAGATGGAGCCGCGGGCCTTAATCCGAATGGTCTTGCCGGCGGTCAGGAAGCCGGCGGGCAGCGTGAGAGAGCCCACGCCGGCACCGGTGAGAGTCGTCTCGACGATCGTGTTTGTGACCGTGACGTCCGCCGTCTGGGCGAACAGACACCCCCCGCCGCTCCCGCCGCTTGCGGCCAATGTGCCGCCGGTGAAGCTGAGTCCGCTTCCGATCGTGACCGCCGACCAGGTGTTCGCGCCGCTCCGGTAGTAGATCGTGGCCGTGCCGGTCAGCGCGGCCAGCGCCGTCAGGTCGGCATCGAGCGGCTGGTAGCCGGCGGCGACGGCGGCGGTCGTCGCATACCCGCTGAGGTCCTGGTCGCCGGTGTTCGCTCCGGTCGATGTGCCCGAGCCGGCCGGCACGCCCAGCGCAGTACGCTGCGCCGCCGCATCGACCGCCGTGAGCAGCGCCTGCCCCGCCGCCGTGGCGTCGCTGATCTGGTTCGCGGTGTGGGTGTGACTCACGGCCGCGTAGACCGCGTTCCCCTCGGCCGCGGTGAGGTATTGGGGGTGAGGGTTCGCCGCGGCAGCGTGGGCGTTGACCGCGGCCGCGGCGGTGCCGCTCGGGTCGGCGCCGACGTCGCCGGCGTTGAGCAAGACGGTGCCCGTCTGGCCGTTCACCGAATCGACGGCCCCGCCGCCGCCCCCGGTTGTGACGTAAGGGAGCGCCGACCAGGCGGTCGAGCCGTCGCCGACCTTCAGCTTCAGGGTGTCGAGCTCGATCCCGACCTCCCCCTCGGCGAGGGTCGGGTCGGCGCTCGTCCACTCGGCCGCCGTGCCGCGGCGCAGCTGGATCCGCACGGCCATTACGGGGTGCCTCCGTCGGTCGGGTCGAGCCCGCCGTAGTTGGTCGCGGGACCGCCGCCGTCGAGGTTGCCGACGGCGACACCGCCGCCCGAGCCGACCGGCTCACCGTCGAGCAGCAGGCCGTCCGCAGTGAGGGTGAGCGTGTGCCCGCCAGCAGTGATCGAGACGTACCCGGCGCCGGTCGTGATCCGGCCGCCGGTCGGGGTGAGCGCGATGATCGTCGCCGACCGCGCCCAGACGTCGCACCGGCAGACGTGGTGATACCCGTCTTCGGTGCTCTCCTCGGAGGTGCCGAGCCAGAACGCCCGCGTCACCTGTCCACCGGCGTAAGTGTTCAGCGCGGCGACCGTGGCGTCGATGATCGCTTTGGCGACCGCGTAGCTGTCGGCGAGCGCGTGGAACTCGACCTGGTGGCGGCTCACCGGGTCGTCGGTGTCGAGCTCGTCAAAGGGGGTCGATTCGGGGACCGCGTAGAAGAGCCAGGGCGTGTCCGCCTCGTCATCCGGGATCTGCCCCGGGTAGATGCGGTCGGCGACCAGCTCGGCGACCGCGTCGTCGCCGGCGAGCACCTGGTAGAGGGTTTCCTGGATGGACGCCATGCCGCTATGTAGCGGCCTCTCTGGACGCCGACGGCCCGCGGGGTGAGCCGCGGGCCGCCAGGGTATTGGGTCTCGGACCATCTGGGGTCCGGTGACAGACGATCCCCTGCAAAGGGAGCGCCGTCAACCCGAGGACCGCCGCCGCGGCCGTGCCGCGGCCAGACGATCGATCCCCTCGACCAAGTCGTCGCCGGCGAGGTGCACGTAGCGGTCGGTGGTGGCCGACCGCGCGTGACCCATGATATTCGACAGCTGCTTGCCGCGCACGCCGGCCCGGACCGCGTCAGTCGCCGCCGTGTGCCGGAGCGTGTAGCAGACGATCCGCTCCTCAATGTCTTCCGGGTTGAGACCCGCCTTCAGCCTCGCCAATCGCATCCGGCAGCGCAGGCCATTGGGGCTCAACTCTTTGCCGTCACGGTCAAGCCAGACCGGTTCGTTCGGCCCCGGCGAACCCCTTCTGCGGTACAGATTCCGCAGAAGCCGGACGGCAGGTAGGTCAAGCGGGATCGTCCGCACCTTGACCCCGTCGCCGCGCCTCTTCTTGCCCTTGAACTTGGTCCACAGGATCATCCGGCGATCCCACTGGATCAAGCCCCAGGTCAGCCGGCGGATCTCGCCCGGCCTCGCCACCGTGTGGCGCAACAGGAAGAGTAGGCGGCGCAGCTGCCTGCCCGACGCGAGGTAGAGACTGCGCATCTCGGCCCGCGTGAGGATCCGCTGGCGCTCGCCGCACGGCGGCGCCTTGAGCTTCTTGAAGGGGTCACGCGGGACGAGCTGCTGCTCCTCGTCCACCGCCCACCGGTACAACGCCTTCAGCGCGCGGACAAAGTGGTAGGTGAAGTCGACCGCGACCAGGTGGGGCGCGCGGAGGTCGGCCGCGGGGTACTCGCCGCAGGCCACGTCGAGTTTGTCGAGTTGGCTCTTGTACCAGCTCTTGGTGGCCGGCTCGATCTCGCCGAGCTTGACCCGCACGTCCAGGTGGGAGAGGTACGAGCGGGTGAGATCCTTGACTCTGAACATTCCCCCACTGAACCCGTCGCTACCGCCGTTGTCTTCGGACATCGGTGAGGGTAAGGTCATTGAGGTGCACCGAAGCGCGCGGTCGGACTGAGTTTGCCGTTTGCGCCGCGGGGGGAGATTCGCCCCCCGCGGAGAGGCTGATGTGGGTATGTAGGCTCGACCGAAAGGCCCCAGACACGAGCTCGTCGCGGCTCATCCCGTGAGCTGCATCGTTGCTTGGGGTGCAAGAGGTCGTGGGTTCAAATCCCGCCGGCCCGACTTCACAACCTCCTGAGAAATCAGGGGGTTGTGTCGTTTTCCGACCTGCCTCCTGACTACGCGAGTGGGCATCAACTGATGCCCATTTCGTCCGTCAGATGATGCGGCGATTGTGCGGGGGACCGCCCCCCGTCGATACTCGTCCCCACGAAGGGCGAAACAATCCTGATCTACCGCGGGCAGGAGATCACTGCTGCCAACCCGGCCGCGCAAAAGAAGCTCCGGTGGTGGCCTTCCGATTGGGTTCGGGTCACTATTCGGCCTGGTCAACGGTCTCAGACCGCTTGCCTGAGTCCCTTCGCCAGCATCTCCACCAGAGCCTTTTTCGGGATCAGCCGCCGCTTCCCGTGCTTCACGGAGGGCAGTCCCCGCGCGGCCATCCGCATGTAGATCTCGGCCCGGCTCACGAGGTTGCGGCGGTCATCGGCGTTCGGCCGGAACAGCCGGCTCAGGATCAGCATGCCGGACCGCCGTCGGGTCTTCGCCCCGCGGAGGTCGTGCGACTCCAGGTCGCTCCACTTCAGACTGACGAACCCCCGGGCGGCCGCCCCGGTGCAGAGAAGTCGCTTGAGCGTCACGCCGAAGTGGACGACGAACCCGCCCTCCGTCGGGCACGGGTCCACGCTGAACACCTCCGGCCACGGGCCGTTCTCGGCGTCGCCGGCGACGCCGGTGTCGATGACGGTCGTCGTGCCCTGGACGTAGACCAGCCGCCGCCGCGGCACGCTCAGGAGGCCGGCGATCCGGGCGGCGGTCTGGTAGGGCGACTCGCCCACCAGGGCCGGGACGAGGCCGGGGGCGATAACCCCCCGGACCTTGAGACTCGTCTTCGTCCACATCGAGTCCACGCCGGTCGGGTCGGGCTCGGGCTGGTGGGCGAACTCCTCTGTGAACAGGTACGGGATTGGCACGCCGTTGTACGAGCAGTTGCTCACGTAGCTCCCCTAACTATTTGTCCACCTGCCGCGCGTCGCACTCACGCGCGGTCCTTCGTGCCCGTCAGCCCCGCCGCCTCATGGCGTCCCGTGCCGCGTCGGCCGCCCGCCGGACGGTCGCCGCCCGTTGCTGCATTTCCTGGTCGATGCGGGCGAGCTGCTCGCCGAATGCCTCGTCCTTCGGCGGTTCCTTGTGGCCTGGCAGGTTCTTGGCGATCTCGCTCACCGCGTTCGCCAGCGGTTCGACGAATTCGGCCAGCACGCTCAGCACATCGAGAACCTTCGACCCGACGACGTTGCTGACGTTGTCGATGGCGTCCGTCAGCGGGCGGACCGAGTCCTCGAACCGGTCGATGCTGTCGGTCAACTGGCCGCTGGTGCCGGCCGTGTTCTGGCCGCTCTCGACGTCGCGCTGGATGCGGCCCGCGTCGAGCTGTGCGACCTGGGCGGCCTGGGCTCCGCTGACCTCCGCCAGTTCCCGAGCACGGCTTTCCTGCTGGTAGGCGGGGTCTTTCCCCGCCTTCGCCAGCTCGACCAGCGCGGCCGTCGCGGCGATCGCGGCCCGACGATCGGCACCGCGGCCCCGGCGGCGACCGCCCCGCCGCCGGCAGCGGCGGCACCCCCGCCGGCGGCTGCAGCTCCACCTGCACCACCAGCGGCCCCCGCCGCCCCGGCTCCCGCGGCCGCTCCGACCGGGGGGACGGGCGGTTTGAACCCGCCGCCGGCCGGAGCCTTCGGGGCCGACCCGCTCCAGCGGCTCGAGATCCACCGCCCCGCCTTCGTGGAGCGGAGGGCCTTCCCGCCGGCCCGTTTGACCGCCTTCCGGGTGGACGGGGCGAGACGACCCCACGCCTGTGGGGCGACCCGGCCGACCCGCGTGTTGCCGACCCAGTCCGTCACGGGCCGCACCGCTCCGCGGAGCCCGTACTGCCCGCCGTCGCCGGGGGCGATCATCTGGCCGCCCGGTTGCCCGCCCTTCGCCGCCCCGGCGACCAGCTTCGCCACCAGATCGCGGATCTCCTTCACCAGCCGCGGCACGTCCGCCGGGTTCACGCCACCGCCCTGGGTTGGGCCGGGCGTCGGGACGGAGGCGGTCGCGCGACCGCCTTCCGGGAGGGGTATCGGCGGGAGCACGTCGTACACGTCCCGCCACGCCGGCTTCCGCCCCGGGGTGTCGGAGGGCCGGGCCGGTGGCAGGGAGCCGCCACCCGCCGGGGAGCTGCCGGTCGGGGCAGGCGGCGGGCGATGAGGTTTGACCCCGACCCGCCGCCCCCGAACGCCTCGTCCAGGAGGGCGTTCGGCCGCAACTCGACCGAAGCCCCTCCCCCGGCCGGGGTTCCCCCTGCGGTCGGCGGCGTCGGCAGACTCGCCCCGCCGAACGCCTCGTCCAAAAGGGCGTTCGGCCGCAGTTCGGTCTTGCCGGCACCCGCCGGGGTGCCACGGGCAGTCGGGGCCGTCGCCGGGGCGGCCGTGGTCGTCCCCTGGTTCTTGCCCGCCGCCGGGGCCCACCGCATCACGACGGCGGTCAGGGCGGCGGCCCCGCCGGACCGGGCCGCGGTGACCTCGGCCGCGAACCGCCGCATGTCCTCCACGGTCCGCAGGCCGCCGCCGTTGTCCCGGACGTACCGGGCGGCGGACATCACGAGCGTGCGGACGCCCCCGGCCTCGGTGTCCTTGCCGGCGTCGAGCCGGTCGAGCATCATCCGGTACATGCCGTCGGTGGCGGCCGTCCCGAACGCCTTGAACGCGGCGTCGATCTCCCCCTTGTCGTCGGCCATCTGTGCCCCCGAACGAAACCGCCCGGGTCAGCCCCGGCCCGCCTCCCGTAACGCCCGCACCAACTCCGCCCGCCGGATCCGCATGGCCTCGTCCTTCAGGTAGACCAGCCCGGCGAGCTGGTCGTGCGTCAGGCCCGGCGGGGTTACGCCGAGAAGGACGAGGCCGAGGTAGGGACCGCGACGGCCCCCAGGCGGGCCATGTGGCCGACGAACTCGGCGGCCAGCGACACCCGTTCGGGGACGGTGAGCCCCCGCCCGTCGGCGAACGCCTCGACCCCGAACGCCGCACACACCCGGTCGGCGAGTGCCTCGGCCGCCTTGTGCCGAGCGGCGGCGAACCGGGCCGCGGTCGCCTCGTCCATCCCGTCCGGCCCGGGGGTGAGGACGACGCGGAGGTCGTCTTCCACGTCCCGGCCGGCGTTGAGCCGGCCCCAGACGGCGATCGGGTCGGCCGCCCGCCACCGGTCGCCGTCCCAGAACTCGAACGTCGCCCGCGGGTCGTGCCGGGGCCGCCGGCGGAACGGCCACAGGGCCGACAGAAGTCTCCGGAGCACGGTCTCGTCCTCGTGAGCTGTGACAGGGCGCTGTCACTGAAAGCCGGCCGGCGGGGCGGCGGACGACTCGGCGAGGGCGGGCTCACCGGCGGCGGAATCGCCCGGCGACCCCGGCCGTCGCGTCCGCCACGTCGGCGACGACGACGAGCAGCCGGCCCAGGAAGCGGTTCCGGACGATCGGGGGGACGCGGGTCGCCCCCTCGTACCGGTTGATCGCGGCGAGAAGGTCGGATTCGGTTCGGTCGCTCACGGGGCACCGCCGGGTCGGGTGGTTCGTCCCGATGGTAGGCCGGTCGCGCGACCGCCCGTGACCCGCCGTGACCCGCCCCGGCCGTAGCATCGGGGCGAACCACCCGGAGCCCTGCCATGTCGGCCGCCAGCGCGCCCGCCTACGTCCCGCTCGGCCAGGCGTCGAAGCTGTTCCCGCCGGACGAAGCCGGCCGGTCCGTCCACGTCTCGACGCTGCGGCGGTGGGCACGCAACGGCGTCAAGACGCCGGACGGGCGGGTGGTGAAGCTCGGGACGGTGAAGATCGGGCACCGCCGGACGACGACCTTGGAGGCAGTCGCGGAGTTTATTGAGGAGTTGAACCGGCCGGCCGGGGTGGTTTTGTAGACGGGCGTCGCCCGGCGGTGCGATGACCTGTTCGGGGTGCCGATTAGCCAGACCGCTGCGTGCGACCTCCAGCGAAAGACCGTGGCGGCCCTGGAGCAGGTCGTCCGGGACGCCCACCTCGCTGGCAGGTCGTCTTTGTTGCGATTTGACCGATCGTTACGGAATCGAGTAGATCGTGACGGAATCGGCCCGGGTTGGGCGCATTGCGGTTGTGAGTCGTTGGGGGGCCGGGCTTTTCGCTAGTCCGGTGTCAGGTGCTAGGGTATCTTGCCCACGCATCCACCGATCGAACAGATCTTGATGTGGGCAAGAGTACTCGAATCGCCACTCCGGCATCTGTAGTTTCCGCAACTTCTTGTAACTGAACGGCTGACCGGTGGCGGGCAGGCGCGTGATCCGGCCCCGGACCAGCGCACGCCCTCGCTGGTCCAGAACCAGTGCGTGCATCACCGGGATCGGCCCAGACGGCCGAGTGCCGCCGTGGCCTCGTCCGTGAGCCGCCCGGGCTCGCCCCCGGCCAGTTCTCTCAGCAGCCGGCGGGCGTCGGCCGAGCCCACCCGCTCCAGCACCTCGACCCCCCGCACCCCCCGCAGCCGCTCGCCGGAGAGGGTCGCCGCGTCAAGCCGGACGAGGAGCGGGCCGAGCCGCCGCCGAACCTCCGCGGGCGCGGGCCTCGTCAGGGCTGCGACCAGTGCCGGTCGGGCCGCGTCCCCGAGCGCCGCCAGCTCCCTCTCGGCCGCCTCCCGGTCGGCGAACCGCTCCGCGCCGAGCCCCGCGATCAGCTTCGCCAGTTGAACGGGGTCCGCCTTCGGGATCGGCTTCAGCTCCCGGCGGAAAAGCGGCACCGCGAGGTCCGCCCGTGCCCCGAGCAGGCGCGCGGCCGAGTCGGCCTTGACCGGGTCCGCCGCGATCAGGTCGCCCCACAACGCCCGGGCAGCGTCGGCGGTCAGGGCGTCGGCCCGCCGCCGCTCCCCGGCGTCCAGCCCGGGCACGTCCCACAGCAGCACGGTCGCGTCCTCGTGCCCGACCGCCAGCCGCCGGCCGTCCGGGGAGAACCACGCGCCGCCCTGGCCCGGGAAACCCGCCGCTGGCATCACCGGGTGCGACCGGAACTGCCGCCGCTCCCGCCCGCTGGCCCACTCGATGACCCGCACCACCGGCTCGTTGCACACCACCGCCACGGACCGCCCGTCCGGGGCGAACGCGAGCTCGAATAGGATGTCGTACTCCGGGCTCGGAATCGGCTCGGCGCGGGCGAACCCACCCCGCTGCTGGCCGGTCGCCAGCTCCAGCGCGACCAGCTGCTCCTCGCGCCCGGCCCGCGTCGCGGCGAGCCACCGCCCGTCCGGCGACCACGCCACGCCGTTAATGATCCGGTCACCGTGGGCCCACCGCCGGTCCACCCGGCCGGTCGCCCCGTCCAGCACCGTGACCTCGGTCCACCACCCGACCGCCAGCCGCCGGCCGTCCGGCGACCACGCGAGCTGGGTCGGGCTGCCGGTGCGGAACCCGGCCTGCTCCCACAGCTTCTTCCCCGTCGCCGCGTCCCACACCCCGACCGCCTCGTTGTTCCCCCGCACCGCCACCCGCGACCCGTCCGGGGAGACGGCCGTCGCCAGCACGCCGGGGTAGCCGGTCTCGACCGCCGCGTCCCGGTCGGTGCCCCCGACGGTGACCTCCCCGCCGGGCCCCTCGCGGACCAGCCGCCGCCCGTCCGACCCGACCCCGACGCGGCCGCCCGCGTCCATCACGCAGAGCCCGAGCTGCCGGCCGGTCGCCGCGTCCCACCGGATGACGCCGGCCCCGCCGTCGAGGCCGCCGAGGGTCGAGACCTCCCGCCCGTCGGGCGAGAACGTCACCCCCCGCGGCGGGACGGTGTGCCCGCCCGGCGGGACGAGCTGGCGGCCGGTCGCCGGGTCGTATAGCTGGACCACCGGCTCGAAGTTCGACCACACCGCCAGCGCCCGGCCGTCCGGGGCGATCACGCCGCGGGCGAAGCGGTCGTCCGGCCGCACCCGGCACACCTCCCGGCCGGCGGCCAGGTCGAACACCCGCAGCCCGCGGCCCGCCACCGAGGCCGCCAGGGTCTTCCCCCCCGGTCCGAACGCCACGGCGACGAACTCGCCGGACACCTCGGGCGCCGGGGCCGGCCGGCCGGTGGCCGTGTCGAGGAGCCGGAGGGTGTACGGCACGTCCTTCGGGCTCGGGCGGGCACCGCCCTCGACGCGGATCGGCCCTCCGACCGCGACCAGCCGCCCGTCCGGGCTGACGGCGGTCTGGGTCCAGGTGGCCCCGTCCGGGAAGAGGTCCGTGGCGCGGCGGCGCTCCCGGCCGGTCGCCGGGTCGAGGACGCGGGCGGTGCCGTCGCGGCACACCGCGGTCACCGCCCCGCCGTCGGCCGAGAGCCCGGCCGCTACCGGGGTCGCGTCGGGGAGGGCGACCCGGACGAGCTTCGCGGTCGCGGCGTCGAACACCCCCAGCCCGGTGACCCCGTCCTCGTTGCCCGGCACCCGACAGCCCGCGGCGAGCGTCTTCCCGTCCGGGGCGAACGCGTACGGTATGAACGGTCCGTCCGCCGTCCCGCGCCACCGGAGCTGGCCGGTCTGCACGTCGAGCAGGACCGCCTCCGTCTTCGTCTCCTGCTCGGGCGACCTGGGCGTGTACGCGACCGCCAGGATCGACCGGCCGTCGGGCGTGAACAGGCCCGGTACTCCCCCCCGGGCGCCCGGCACGGCTAGCTCCCGGACGACCCGTCCGGTGGCGCGGTCCCAGAGGGTGACCGGGGCGCCTGCGGACCCCCCGGCGACGAGCCGCCCGTCCGGGGAGAGCGCGACCCCGTGGACGTGGACGGCGAGGCGGAAGTCGGGCGCGCCGAGCCGGGCGGCCGCGCCGGGCGGGAGCGGCTGTGTCGCGGCGTCGGCGGCGACGTCCCGCGGCGGGGTGGCGTCCGACGGGGGTGGCTGGGGCGGGTGGTCGGCCGGCGGTGCGGACGCCACCCCGGCGGCGAGCAGTCCAGCGAACAACCCGAACGCGGCCAGGGAGGCGAGGGGCCAGACTGCCGGCCGGCCGAATCCGGCGGCCAACGCGGCCACCGCGGGCGTACGGGGGCCGAGCCCGGACGCCGACCGGACCAGCCCGAGGGGCACCGCGGCAGACCCCCGGGCGAGGTCGAGGGTGGTCATCGCGGCCGTGAGCAGAACCCCCCGCTTCGCCAGGCGGTCGCGCAGGACGAGTCGCGCCCGGGCCAGCCGGGCCGAGAGGGTGCCCTCGTTGAGTCCGAGCTCGGCGGCCGCCTCGGCCCGCGACCGCCCGTCGAGCACGCACAGCACGAACGGCCCCCGGTACATCGCCGGGAGGGCCGCCACCTCGGCGTCGAGGGCGGCCTGGAGTTCGGCGAAGGCGGCCGCGGCCGGCGGGTCGGTCGTGGGTGGTGCGGCCCGGGGCCGGCGGGCCGGTCCGGAGTCCCGCTGGCGGGCTTTCAGGGACACCCGGCGGGCGACGCCGTGCAGGAACGCCCCGACCGACTCGGCCCGCCGGACCGCGGTCGGCCGGCGGGCGAGGACCAGGAACGCGGCCTGGAAGGCGTCCTCGGCGTCCTGCTCGTGGCGGAGGTGCCGGCGGCAGACGGACCAGACGAGACGGGCGTGGCGGCGGACCAGTTCGGCGAACGCGGTCTCGTCCCCGCGGTCGGCGAAGCGGGCGAGCAGGTCGGCGTCCGGCTCGTGGGGGAGCTGGCGGACCTTCGGGACGAGCAGGGTGACCATCGGCCCCTCCGTGCGGGCGAGTTTACCAGAGAGTGCCGCACCGGGGCCGAAATAGTTCATCGGCCGCCCCCCCGAGTCGTAGCAAAGCGGCTGGCTAGCCGGGCTGGGCCTCGTGCGTAGCCCACTGCTGTCCCATCTGGCCACCATCCGGACGGACTCCGCCGTGCCGTCGACGCATCCTCTCCCCCATCCTGTCACTGGTTCTCCCGCCTCGCCTCCGCCCTCGACCCCCGATCCGCTCCCCGGCTGGCGTAGCTGTTGGTCGGAGCCGTCCTAGCCCGCGGTAGGCGGACGGTGACGAGCTGGGTCCGGGCCGCCGGGCTGAGCGACGAGTACCGCCCGTGCTACACCGCGGTCGCGGCGCACGGGCCGCAAGATTCCGACGCTCACAACCTATTGCAAACGTTCTTTGGCCGCGTTCGGTAGTCCCGATCGGGCAACGAGTTCCGGCATCCTCTGATCGGCGGACTTGGGATACCCGACCAAAGTAGTCAGGAAACGGTCGCCGGTCTGACGGGAGCAGGACTTACGGCAACGGCCTCCGAACGTTTGCAATCCGTTGTCAAGGACGGGCGACGAACCGAGCGGGAAAGCTGAATCGGGACGCTGGCAACGGGTCGACCACGAGTGGGAGTGTAACCCGGACGGCGACCCGAGCGGCCGGATGAAGCGGACGCGTGTCACGTCGACGGAGAGCCTCACCCGCGCGGGCGAGGCGGCCGGTCACCAGCCGGCCGCCTGACACGACGTACTCGGGCTGACCGGCGCCGGTCCAATGAATCCCGAGGCCGCGCGGCCCCCCGCGGGCAACCCCTCCGCCCGTGACGAGTTGGCTCGCCCGGTTGCGGTCGCCCCGGCGGCGCGTTACCTTGGCCGGCGGCCGGGCGGGGTGGATTCGGGGTGACCGGTGGGTCACGAGTAACGCGCCGCTCCGGTCAAATGAAACACCGGTTCGGCGGCGGAGGGCTTCGGGGCGTGGAGTCGCTGAGCGTTGAGCCGACCGAGGCCGCCGACTTCGGCTGTGCGACTGCTACGGGTCGGCCACCCGCCGGGTGTGGGGGTTCGTCCACGCCCCGGACCGGGCCGTCGCCGCCTACTTCGTTCGGTGGGCGGTCGGCCGGGTGGCGGACCACGGGGCGTTGTTCGACCTCGTGCTGGGGCGGTGGGGCGAGGGCGCGTCGGCCGCCGACCGGGTGCTGGTCACCCGCGACTACCGGGTCGCCGACGCGGGGCCGGCGTTCACGGCCACCGACAGCGCCGGCCGCCCGGCCGACGACCCCGCCGTGGTCGGGCGGGCACTCACCCGGGCCGAGGTGGTCGGCCGACCGGTGGCCGCGGAGGCGTTCCCGGTGGCCGACGCGGTGCTGGCCCAGGACGCCCGCATCGCCGAGGTGCTGGGGCCGTACCGCACGGGGCCGGCCCCCCGCCGGCCGTAGTGGCGGTTCCGGGGATAGCGCCCGACGCCGAACCGCACGCTGCCCCTGCCGCCGGCCGCCCGCCGTAGATCCGGGAGTCAAGGCATGTTCCCCCGCAGCAGCTACGAGGCGTACATCACGAGCCGGAACAAGGTGGACTACCCCAAGCGGATGAATCTGCTCTGGGAGTTGGAGCGGGAAATCTCCGCCCACCTGGCCACGCCCAGGCCCAAGCAATTGTTGAACCTCATCTCGGCGACGGGGGAGAAACTCCAGGCCAGCGGCCTCACCGGCGGCGATGTCGTGGCCATCGCCGAAGCCCTCGATCACCTCAAGCAGGGGTGCCTCGACCCCCTGTTGGCCAGGATTCGGTCCGCGCTGAAGGGGGCACACGGGCGGGGGGGCCTGGACCAGTCCATGTTCCTCGACGTCAAGGACCTCGGCCCCGGGGTCTGCAAGGGAATCTGTTACAACTGGATTCGTCGCAGGCTGTTCCGGGGCAAAGGGCACTTCGCCGCTTCAGCAAAGCCGACGCCCAAGCCGATCGACGAGAGACTGGCGAAACAAGGGCCATTGGTCCAGCGTGTGCACGGCGTGGTCGAGCGCAGCGATGACGTCGAGGGCGCGGTCGGGAGACTGGTCAAGAAGGCCATGTGCGACTCGCGCCTGGCGAAGTTCAGGTGCTTCAGTTCCTTGAATGTGGGGTGCGTGGCTCCCCCCGTCGGCGTGACGATCGACCCCTCCCGCCTCGCACGCTCCCAGGAGAAAACCGCCAAACGCTTTTGCTCGGGAATGATTGACTCCTGCCTCCGTCCCGGCAACAAGCATCTGATCCGCCCCCCCTCGCTGTGGCAGACCGAGACGGAGAAAGAGATCCTCCGCGACGGCAAGCAGCTCAAGCAAGATTATACAAATGGATGCTTTTTGATAGACCTTATGGCCGGGACAAGTGGTCACTCTATTATCATCTTTATTGACAGGACTTTCGGGACAATTCAGTACATGGACCCGAATGTCGGGGAGTTCGTGTATGACCTCGACACGGGGCAAGACGCACTGGCCGAGTTGATGGGGATCGTTTGGCTCTACTACTGGTACGCGGAGGATAAGCTGTACGACGAATATTACATTGATTACTTCGGCAACAACGGCGGAGACTTGGAACCATTCAAGCCCTGAGTCTCTTCCGATCGACGAGGTAGAGCCGGGGCGGCCGACTCCCCCAGAACGACGGGCCGGGGTGCCTTGTCCCCGTTCCCGGGGTGCCGGCCGTTCTTCGTCGCCCCGTCGGTGGCAATCTTGGTCGCCGGGTATCTGGAAGCCCGTGCTGTTCCGGCAACCGTCCCACCTGCGACCGTCACGGAGCCGGGCAGGGCGAACGCATCTCGAAGTAGCTGAGCAGGCGGCAGTTACGTCCGGGTCACTCCTCACCGAGCATGAGGTCTAAAACCCAGCAGCCACGGACGTGAGGCCTGTTACCCCGGCAGTGGTTCAGCAAGTCCACGCTATCGCACCCCG
>JAFKFQ010000666.1 GCA_017308215.1 bacterium
GGGCGACGCCGACGACGCCGTGGTGCTCGAACGCCTCCTCGTCCGCGCCGCCCGCGGCGACGTGGAGGCGGTCGGCCCGGCGCTCGTCGCCCGGGTCCGCGCCGGCGGGCCGGACGCCGCCCTCGCCCGCGAGGGGCTGGTCACCGGGCTGCTGCAGCGGTTCCGCTGGGCCGAGGCCGACCGCGTGCTCGCCGGGTGGCTGGCCGACGCGCCGGACGACACCGCCGCCCTCGTGTTCAAGGGGAAGTTCGAGGAACAGCGGCAGTTGCTCGAACCGGCTAGCCAAACCTACCGGCGGGTGGTCGAGCTCGACCCCGGGCACGACGACGCGCGGCTCCGGCTGGCGACGCTGCTGGTCGCCAACCGCCGCGGCGAGGAGGCGCTGGCGCACCTCGACGAGCTCCGCCGGCGGCTGCCGACACACCCGGAAGTCGCCGTGCTGTGGGCGAAGGCGCTGGCCCTCCAGGGCCGGGCTGCCGAGGGCCGGGCCGTCGTCGAGGCGTGCCTGGCGCGGCACCCCGACTACCCGGCGGCGCTGGCCGAGCGCGGCGGCCTCGCGCTGCTCGACGGCGACGAGGCGGCGGCCGCCCGCGACCTCGCCCGCGCCGCCGAACTCGACCCCGGCAACACCGCCGTCCGGGCGCAGTACGCGCTGGTGCTCGCGCGCCTCGGCCGGGCCGCAGAGGCGGCGCAGCAACAGGAGCGGGTGGCGCAGCTCCAGGCCGACACGGAGCGGGTCACCGCGCTCATCATCGGCCCGCTCCAGACCCGGCCGAACGACCCGGGCGTGCCGCACGAAATCGCCCTGATCGCGCTGCGGGCCGGGCAGGTGCGCGAGGCGCTGCGGTGGTTCGAGGCGGCGCTGACGGCCGACCCGGACCACCTGCCGACCCACCGCGCCCTCGCCGCGCTGTACCACGAGATCGAGAACCCGGCGCTGGCCGCCCGCCACCGGGCCGTCGCCCAGCGACTGTCGGCGCAACCCAAGCCCTGACCCGAGTCCACCGTGTTCCGCCGGCTCGTTTCCCGCCTGTTCACCCGCCGCGGGCTCGCGCTCGCCGCCGCCGTGCTGCTGGTCGGCTACGGGGCCGCGCAGGCGTGGGCGTGGAACCACCTGCGGGCGGCGCGGGCGGCGCTGGCCGCGTACCACCCGGAGGAGGCGAGCGACCGCCTCGCCGCGTGCGCGAGGGTGTGGGGGAGTCGGCCCGAGGTGCGCCTGCTCGCCAGCCGGGCGGCCCGGCAGAGCGGCGACCTGGGGGCGGCCGACCACGAGCTCCGCGCCTGCGAGCAGTTGCAGGGCGGGGCGTCCGACGACACGGCGTTCGAGTGGGCGCTGACGCAGGCCGCGGCGGGGAACGTCCGCGAGGTCGAGCCCTACCTGCAGAAGCGGGCGGAACAGTCGCCGACGGCGGCGGCGCTGGTGTGGGAGGCGCTGGCCGCCGGCTACCTGCGCGTCTACCGCACGCTCGACGCGATGGCGTGCGCCGAGCACTGGCTGAAGCGCGAGCCGGACAACCCGCGGGCGCTCGACCTGCGCGGGCAGATCTACGTCACCGGCAGGGGGCTCGTCCGCGGGTCGGACGACTACCGCCGGGTGCTGCAGCTCGACCCGTCGCGCAAACAGACCCGCTGGCGGCTCGCCGTGTGCCTGATCGACCTGGGCGCCTACGACGAGGCGGCCGGGCACCTGGAGGTGTTCGCCCGCGACGCGCCCGACGACCCGGAGGTGGCGGCCCGGCTCGCCCGCTGCTACGTGATGACCCGCCAGGGCGCCGAGGCGCGGGCGCTGCTCGACGCGGCGCTGGCGCGGCACCCGGACCACGGCCCCTGCCTGCGCGCCCGCGGGCAGGTGGCGCTGACGGCCGACCCGCCGGACCTGGAGGCGGCGGAGGGGTACCTGCGCCGCGCGGCGGCGGCGCTGCCGGACGACTACCAGACGAACTGGTCGCTCGCGGAGGCGATGCGGCAGCGCGGCAAGGCGGACGAGGCGAAGGCGCAGCTGGCCCGCGCCGAGGGGGTGCGCGACCGGGCGGAGCGGATGGCGGAGTTGCGGAGCCGGAAGCTGGCGGAGCAGCCGCTCGACCCGGCGCTGCACTACGAGATGGGGACGCTCCTGCTCCGCGGCCCGCACGCCGACGTGGGGGTGCAGTGGCTGACGAGCGCGCTGGCGCTGGACCCGGACCACAAGCCCTCGCACGCCGCGCTGGCCGACCACTACGCCCGCACGGGCGACCCCGCCCGCGCCGCCGACCACCGCCGCCGCGCGGCACCGTAGCGCGTCTGTAGTGGCGCGTCGATCAGTCGGTGCCGGGTGCGAACCCCCGACGTGGCGAACGGCCGGCGTGAGCCGGCTGGTGGTTGGTACGGGTGCCCGGGCGGGCAACGCACGCGACCGGTTGCCGTCCCAGGCACCTCGCGCAACGACCAGCCGGCTCACGCCGGCCGTTCGCCGGGGGCGACACCGATCGGTCGACGCTCCCGTAGCGTCGGGTCGAGTCTTCCAGGCCCGACGCTACGGGAACGGACGACGCACAACATCGGGCGGCAAGCACGAACCCACGCGGGTTCGCAT
>JAFKFQ010000667.1 GCA_017308215.1 bacterium
GACCCAGGGCGGCGTCGCTGAGCGACCTGCCCTGAGCTGACGGCTCCCAGCCCTTCGGGCTGAAATCCCCGGACCCACGTTACCGTTCAACCCGATTCGGTGTGAGGTCGTAATCGAAGGCGAGCGGCCTTGTCTCGGGATATGATCGCCCCGCATAGCGAGTGTGTAACGGCTTGACCGTCCCACTCCGGCGTTCGCGCCCGGACGGCGGGACTCCGCGGACAGGTGGTACCGATGTCGTTCAACGTCCTGGCCCAGGGCGACCTCTTTGAGCGGGTGCGCGTGTGCTGCGGCGGGTCTTCGGCCGCCCCCCCCGCCGTTCACGCTCGTCCTCGGGTCGGGCTTCAGCTACGGCATCATCCCGACCACCGCCGAGATCGTGCGGGCAGACCTGCCGTGGTGGATGTGGTGCCAGCGCCAGGAGAAGGGCGGGCCGACTCCCGACGACTACCACCGCCGTAAGGAAGGCGACTTCGCCGCGCCGGCGAAGGAGGAGGCGAAGCGGTTCTGGGAGAAGGTCACGAAGGCCTACCGCGGCGACGGAGAAGCCGTGTTCGCCCTCTACGCCGACGGGCTCCCGACCGGCGAGGGGGTGGGCAAGGCGTACCAATTCGCGCTGTCGACCGAGTGCAGCTCCGGGCTCCACTCCCACGCCCTGGTCCGCCGCTACTTCGGAGACATCATCCGCCGGGTTGGCTGGCGGATGAACCCAGCCCACCTGTACCTGGCGTCGCTGATCGCCGAGAAGTCAAAGTTATTCGGAACGATCTTCACGACGAACTTCGACCCACTGTTACAGCGGTCGCTGCAACTGGTGAACGCCCCGTACTACGTATCTGACCGCCCAGACACGATGGAGTAGGCGGACGACGACGGCGTGGTCGACGGCGTCCACGTCGTCCACGCCCACGGCAGCATCTACCGGTACCTGCTCCTGAACAGCCCGGACGAGATCGAGAAATACGCCGTCCGAAACCAGAAGAATTTGGAACAGTACTTCCGCAAGCACGCGGTGCTGATCGTGGGGTACAGCGGGTGGGACGACGCGATCACCCGGGCGTTGGCCGGCGTCGAGCGGTTCGAGCACAACCTGTACTGGACCGACCGAGCAGGCGACCCGGAGAAGAGCAACCTGAGCGCTGCGGCGAAGGACATCCTGCGAAGGCACCGTAACGCCTTCTACGTGCCGATCGCGGGTGCCGACGCGCTCATGGTTCAGCTCCACCAGCGCTTGATCGATCACAGTCTGCCACTGGTATTCCGTGAGCCCATTCTTGTCGCTCGTGACCAGCTCGATCTGTGCGACCTCAGCGGGGTGAAGCTGCCCCGGGATACGAGTCGGTCCGACCCATCTCGCACTCTCGCCACTGACGGCGGCGCGACTGATGACCAGGACCTCGGCAAGGACGTCCAGACTTTGCGGAAGCGGCTGGAGGATGCACAAGACCTGTTCACGGGGAAGACTTCCACCGATCCTGCGGCGGTGCTCGCGGCCGAGGTCCGCCGACGGTTCGCGTCCGCGTCTGACCACTACTTCAGCGACCGCTACGGGGAGGCTCTCCGGGAACTCGACTTTGTTGTTCGCAACAGCGAGTATCTCGACCCCGCTGAACGAGCACTGGCCTTGATCCGCCGCGGTGTGGCCTGCTGGCAGCGCGGGGGGGAGGGCGATACGGGGCTTGCTATCGCCGACTTTACCGCCGTGATCGACATGCCCGACGTACCGGCCGAACAGCGGGCAAAGGCCCTCTTCAACCGCGGGTACGCCCACGGCGAGCGCGGAGAGACGGACCGAGAAATCGCCGACTACACCGCGGTGATCGACACCCCCGACGCCCCAGCCGACCAGCGGGCGACGGCCCGCAACAACCGCGGCGTGACCTACGAGGAGCGCGGGGAGGCGGACCGGGCCGTCGCTGACTACACCGCCGTGATCGACGACCCCGACGCACCGGTCGAGCAGAAGGCAAAGGCGACGCGATGGCGTGATCAACTCATTGCGAAACAACAGCCGCCTGCACCTAAGCCGGCTTCGCCGCGAACGCGGCGGCCGTCGACAAAGGGTTCAAGTGACTCGACGACCGCGTCCCGGCCCAAATCCGGTGGGCCGTCAAAGAGGACGCGGCCGAAGAAGGGCTCGGGTGGCTCGAAGGCCGGCCCGGGCACAGCCGACCCACCCTGAAGGGGTGGCGGGCAAATCAGGTCAATTCCTGGCAGCCGGCCGCAAGTCCCGGCCGGGCCAAGCTTCGCACCGTGCCACGCGCCGCGGCCGGCGCGAGTCGGCCGGTCGTTGAGTCAGGTGCCGGGACCATCGACCGGCTGAGCTGGCCAGTCGCCATGTCAAATGCTTGACCCGGGTCGTGGACGCGAATCCACTTGGGATTTGAGCCTTCAAGGGGCGGTCGCGCCTCGCCCGGGGTGGGAACCCCGGGCGGACGCGGGCAGGCAACTCGGCCGGTAGACTGGGGGGCGAGGTGTCGGGTGTGGCCCCACCGTCCCTGTTGTCGGCCCGGACCGCGGCAGGAGTTTCGGACTCGGCGCACACACCCGGACTGTGTCTTCCTCC
>JAFKFQ010000668.1 GCA_017308215.1 bacterium
TTGGTCATTCTAGAAGGGGTCGCCTTGGCGCCGGATCGGCGCGCGCCTATACCCCCGGCGGGCCGCGGTGCGGCCGGTTTCGGGTTTCGAGGTCACGGATGCCCGCCTCCCCCCGGCTCCTCGTCGTGTTTGCACTCGGGTTCGCCCCCGGCTGCCTCCACGTCCAGAGCACGACCACCACCGAGGTGCCGAAGGCGCCCGCGCCGCGGGGCGGCGACTTCGCCAGCCTCCGCCCCGGCGAGGCGATCCCGACGCGGCCCACCGAGACGAAAAGCGTCGCCGAGAAGCCGGCCCCGAAGACGGAACCCGCCCCCGACCCGATCGCACCGCCGCCGCCCGATCGCGTTCTTGAGGTGGTCAAGGCCGCCGAACCCCGCCAGTTCCCGCTCACCCTCGGTCCACCGGTCCCGGACCCGCCGCTGCTCGCGGCGATGCGGGCGTACGTCGAGAACCGGCCCGATGACGCCATCCGCCACCTCGAAAAGCTCGACCGGCCGAACCAGGAGTTCGCGTTGGCGGTGATGCCGGTGTTGGCCCGCGGGTCGGCGCTCAACCACGCCGCGCCCGACCCACAGGAGGCGGCGCACCTCGCCGACCAGTTGAACGCGGCGGCCGCGCGGCTGGAGGCGAAGGCGGCGCTGCGGGTCGAGAAGGTGGCGTTCTGCAAGAAGATCAGTGGGTTCGGCCGCTACGACCCGTGGCCGACCGCCCAGCCGTACCGCCCCGGCGATCTTGCCCAACTGTATGTCGAGGTGCGGAACCTCGGCAGCACGCCGGAGGCGGGGAAGGGCGGGGAGACCTACGTCTCGCGGGCGGTGGTGTCGCTGGAGGTGCGCGACGCGAAGGGCACGGTCGTCGAGCAGACCGACCCCACCGACTACCGCCAGCGCGTCCCGGTGGTCCGGTTCCCGCACGACGAGCCGTCGCGCTCGCCGATCCGCGACTACTTCCAGCCGTACCGCATCAACATCCCGTCGAAGGCGGGCGTGTACACGGTCACGGTCGAGGTCCGCGACCCGATCACCGGCCGCTCCGCCCGCAGCCAACCGGCCGAGTTCCGCGTCGCCGGGCCGTGACCCGTCACGCGACCTCGAACCGGCGGACCTGGATGGCGTTCTTCCCGGACTTTTGGAGCGGGCGCGGCTCGGGCTGGAAGAAGCCGTTCAGGTCCACGGCGCGGGCACGGAACTCGTATCGGCCCGGCGCCAGCCGGCCGACCGTCGCCGTGAACGGCGCCACGCTGTACCGCAGCGGCCACTCGCGCGGGCGGCCGGTGGTGCGGTCGAAACCGAGCACGTCTTGCGGGCGCACGCCGGCGGGCAGCGTGCGCGTCCAGTCCGGCTGCGGGTCGAGCGGGCATTCCGCCCACGGGGCGCGGAGCAGTTCCGGCGCGTCGTCGGCGACGGCGGGGCTGTCCGCCTCGACGCGGCGCACCCAGTATTCGACGCGCCGCACGCCCGACGGGCCGCACATCACCACGCCGCGGACGACGAGCGGGCGGTCGGCCGGGTGCATCGCCGGAACCGGGTCGCTGAACGCCGCCGACTTCAGCACCGCCTCGGGGTCGTTGTTCCCTTCGGCGTAGGTGTCGGTGTTGCGCGGATTGTTCGTCAGGGCGATCTGTTGCAGCCACTTGATCGACTTGAACCCGTAGCTCCACGGCACGACCATCCGCACCGGACCGCCGCGCTCCGGCGGGATCGGTTCGCCGTTGAGCCGGTAGGCGAGGAACGCGGGCAACTCACCCGGCGGCGTCTCGAAGGCGTGGGTGTAGTCCACGGACGACTGGAAGACTTGCCGCGGGTCGTTGTTGTGGAACCCGCGGAAGGAGATGCGGCGGACGTTCGTCATCCGCCCGCACAGGCGCAGCACGTCGCGGAGCGGCACGCCGGTCCATAGCCCCTGGCCGAGCGGCGTGTCAATGTTGAGGCACTGCATCGCCTTGAGGAAGTGGACCTGGTGTGTCTTCCCGAGGTCGAGCAGAGCGGGGAGGTCGAGGGCGGTGCCGGCGGCGATGGTGAGCGGCCGGGCGACGACGGCGGCGACCTTCGTGTGCGGCTCCTCGGTGGCCGGGTCGGCGGTGACTTCGAGCCGCCACGTCTCGGGCGTGAGGCGTGCGGCCTCGCGGGCGGCGCCGGTGAGCGAGTAGGGCTTGGGCGTCCCGCGTGACACGTCGCGGAACTCGTCCGCCGGTGTGAGGAACGGCCGTTCGGGCGACGCCAAGGCCGGCGACTCTTGCGCGACTACGGAGCTACACCCGGCGACCGCGCCGGTGGCGAGAAAGTCGCGGCGGGTGGGGTCGGTCACGGCGTGGTCCCCCGACTCGTGGTGTGTCAGCCGCCGACGAGCCAGTGGCCGAGGTACTTCCGCAGATTCTGCTCGTCCGCCGGCTGGCCGCGGTAGCCGACGACGCCGTCGGGGCGGATTACCACCGCGGCCGTCGCCGTCCGGGCGCCGAACAGTGCCCGTGCCCGCCCCGGCGGGTCGAGGACAACGTGGTCGGCTGGGACACCGGCGGGCAGTACCCCACCCGCCGCGACTTTCTCGCCACCGGCGCGGTCGGCCATCCCCGCCAGTGTCTCCGGGAGGAAGATCAGAGTCCACGCCGTTCCGGCCGTGACCCGGTGAAGCGTCGTCGGCCGGTGGGTCGTCGGTTCGACCAGCGGGGCGTCCGGTACCCGGTCCCCGGGCGGGACGCCGCCGGCGAACCCCGGGCCGGGGTCGGCCGCGTTCAGCGGGCTGTTCGGGTAGTTGATCGTGAGCTGCGACAGGTTGCTCGCCAACACGCGGGGGAACGGTGTGACGCGGCCGAGCACGCCGAGCAGGCGGTTGCGGAAGAACTGGGCGACCGGGTTGCGCATGGTCGCCATCCGGGTCATCATCCCGGCCCGCTTCAGCACGAGCCGGCCGACCGCCTCGCGCTCCGGGGTGTAGGTGTCGAGCAACTCCGGGGCGGCCCGGCCGCGGATCACCTGGGCCAACTTCCAGGCGAGGTTGAACGCGTCCTGCATCCCGGTGTTCATCCCCTGGCCGCCGGCCGGGCTGTGGATGTGTGCGGCGTCGCCGGCGAGGAAGCACCGACCCTTGCGATAGTCGGCGACTTTCCGCTCGTGGATGCGGAACCCGGCCAGCCAAACCGGGTCGCGGAGGGTGAGCCCGCCGGGGCCGCGTGCGTCGGCGAGCCCCTGTGCCTCGGCGAGCGTCGGCGTCGGCGGGTGGGCGGTGCCGGCCGCCCGCCCCAGGTCGGCCACCATGCGGAACCGGCTCGGGGCGAACGGGAAGAACACCACCACCCCGAGTCGGTGCCAGAACACCGAGATCTTGTCGGCCCCGAGTGGGCCGTCGATCAGGCAGTCGATGAGCATCCAGTCGTTCGGCTCGAAGTCGCCGACGAACTCGACCCCCGCTTGCTTGCGAACCGTGCTGTGCGCCCCGTCACACCCGAGGAGCCAGTCGCACCGGACCACCTCCTCGGTGCCGTCGGGCTGGCGCAGCACCGCCTCGACCGCGTCGCCGCGGTCGGCGAGCCGGACCAGCTCGGTCGAACGCTCGACCGGCACTCCGTTCCGCGCGAGGTGCTCGGTCAGGATGCGTTCCGTGTCCGACTGCGGGATCATGAGCGGGTGCGGGAATGGGGTGCCGGGGAGCTCGAACCGGGCTTGGACGAGCCGGGTCCGCCCGGCCCACATCTCCGCCCCGCGGGCGAGCAGGCCGAATGGCATGAAGTCGTCGGCGACGCCGAGGGTGGCGAGGTGTTCGAGGGTGCGCGGCCACAGGACGAGGGCTTTTGACTTGTCGGTGGCCTGGGGCGCCTTATCGACGATCCGGCAGGCGATGCCGTGGTGGTGCAGGGTGGCCGCCGTCATCAGCCCGACCGGGCCGCCGCCGACCACGAGGACCGGAACGCTCGCAGACATGCCCGTGCCCTTTGGAGGAATCGTGCCCAGAACCGGGCGACACGACATGTCTAGCACACGCTCGGGCTGGGCGGTTGTGACGAAGTGTTTCCCTCACGGGTGAGCCGAAGACCTGCTAACGACCCGAGGGGTCAGGTGTCACGTCGGCGCTGGCGACACCGGCAGCGATCCCGACCTACTTGCGGAACTCGAGACCCATGGCACAGACCCAAAGCAACGGCGTTGCCAAGCCCGCTATCAACGGCAAGGCCTATCAGTTCGTCGAGCATACCTATGATGTGATCGTCGTCGGCGCCGGCGGCTCTGGCCTGCGCGCAACACTGGGCGCCGCCGAAGCTGGCCTCAAGACGGCATGCATCACCAAGGTGTTCCCGACGC
>JAFKFQ010000466.1 GCA_017308215.1 bacterium
GGCCGTTCCGCCCGACCGCCGCCGCGTCGCCCTCGTCGGTCTCGTCACCGCCGTCCTCCCACTCCCCCGTCTCAGCGGTGCACCACACCAGCCCGGCCGTGGCGACGCCCTCTTCCAGCGTGCGGGCGACGCCGGCGAGGTCGGCGCCGCGGCGTGCGCGGGAGAGCGCGACCGCCAGCACGCCGGCGAGGCCGGCCGCGGCGCCGACGCCCGCTGAGACGGCGGGGGCGAGGTGCGACCCCAGCCACGCCAGGCCGGCGACCGACGCGGGTAGCAGGGCCACGAGGAGCACCGCGCGGGCACGGCGGCCCCGGTCGCTCGGACTCGTTGGGTCAAGACCGTCCACGGTCGGAGCCTCCTTCTGACGTGCGCGCCGCCCGGCGGGTCAGACCCGGTTGAGTCGGCGCCACGGGCCAGCCTAGTACAGCGAGTACCGCCAGGGCGTAAACCGCGGCGGCCCGGAGCGAAAAACGGTTCCACCAGCCGTCGGCCGGTTCGGCGACCGGCTCGGCTGGTCCGGTGGCCGGACCGACCTCGGTCGCCGAGAGTTGGTCCGGCGGCACCGGCGCGTCGGCCGCTTGCATGTGGTCTGGCGCGGGCGGGCGGCCGCTGCCGTCGAACAGGTCGAACGGCGACGGGAAGGTCACATCGAGGGGCGCTGCCTCGGTCTCCCCCTCACGCCGCAGGTACTCCCGGAGCGGCGCTTCCGTCGCGCCGGTGATCAGGCCGTTCCGCCCGACCGCCGCCGCGTCGCCCTCGTCGGTCTCGTCACCGCCGTCCTCCCACTCCCCCGTCTCAGCGGTGCACCACACCAGCCCGGCCGTGGCGACGCCCTCTTCCAGCGTGCGGGCGACGCCGGCGAGGTCGGCGCCGGCGCCGAGGACGAGGGTGGCGAGGAGTTCGAGCGGCGCGCCGACGGGCGTCGAGAACTCCGTCACGAGGAACCGGTCCGGGGCTGACGCCCCCCCGGGCGCCGGATCGACCGCCCCCCCGCCGGTCGTGACCGAGACGAACACGGTGCCGTCGTCGGACGAACCGCCGCTGTCCACGAACGGCACCGGCACCGGTTCGGGCGGGGTGGGGGCGGCGACGCTCAGTACGAAGGTCAGAAGGACGGCCGCGTCCCGGCCGTCGAGCGTGACGTAGACCTGCACCGTGCCCGCGGGGGCGGAGCCGAGCCCCATGTCGGAGACGGCGGTCAGCCCGGATGTGAACGCCATCGCCATCCGAAGACCGGTCCCGTCGCGCGCTATCAGCGAGAACCGCCCGTCCGCGCTCGCCACCAGCAGGTCGAGCGTGCCGTCCCCGGTGAAGTCGCCCGCCACCGCCCGGACCGAGGTGAGTCCGGCCGCCGCGACCGCCCGCGGGGCGCCGAACCCGGAGAACACTGTCAGGTCGCCCGCCCCCGCGTTCACCGTCACTAGGTCGAGCCCGGCAGTCCCGTCGAACTCGCCGACGAAGAGGTCGGTCGGCCGGCTCCCGGTGTGGAACACGACGGGCCGGCGGTCGTCGAAGAAGCCCCCGCCGACGCCCGGCAGGAGGGACACGGTGTCCGCCTCGCCGTTGGCGACCAGGATGTCGGCGATCCCGTCGCCGGTGACGTCCAGAACGACGGTGGCAGTCGGCCCCGCGCCGGCGCGGAGGCGCGGGCCGGCCGTCATGGTCCAGTCGCCGCCCCGCCCCCCGCCGAGCAGGACGGACACGTCCTGCGACCCGGCGTTGGCGATCACCAGGTCCGGGGCGCCATCGGCGTTCACGTCCGCGACGGTGATGCCGCCGGGGTTGGTGCCGACGAAGAACCGGTTGGCCGGGCCGAACCGGTGGTCACCGAGCCCGAGGTAAACGACGACGGCGTTCCCGCCCCCGTTCGAGACCACGAGGTCGGCGAGGCCGTCGCGGTTGAGGTCGGCGAACCGAACCGCGTTCGGGTCGCGCACCCCGTCGGTGCGCCCCTGCCGGAAGGTCGGGGCGCTGTCCGCGGTCTGGATCTCGACCCGGTCGGTCGTCCGGCTGGCGAGGGCGAACTCCGCCTGTCCGTCCTGGTCGCTCACCGCCAGCGCCACGCGGGGGTCGAGCCGCTCGTAGGGGCGGAAGGTGCCGTCGCCGTTCCCGAGCAACGCCAGCACGTCGCCCGTCGGGCTGCTGATCCGCAGTCCCGGGAATCCGTCCCCGTTCAGGTCGATGGCGGTCATCCCCGTGGGGTCGCCGCCGGCCGCCGCCCGCGCCGGCCGGCCGTCAGACCCCAGCCCCAGCTTCTCGACGAACCCGCCGCGCCCGTCGGACAGGAAGATCGACACGTCCGCGTCACCGCGGTTCAGGACCGCTAGGTCGGTGTACCCGTCGCGGTTGAAGTCGACCGCCAGGATGCTGACCGGGTCGAGGCCGGTGCGGAGGGACGCGAGCGGCACCGGGTTGAACAGCCCGCCGCTGCCGGCGCCGCGGAGGACCGTCACCTCCCGGCTGCCGCGGTTCAGAACTGCCACGTCGGGGATCGCGTCCGCGTCGAAGTGCCCGACGGCGAGCGCGACCGGCGTGTCGAGCGAGGTCATGCCGGTCACCGTCACGGCGACGAGCCCTTCGCCGGCCCGGAACCGGAGCTGCCGGGCGAACGGCGCGGCCGGGTCGTTCGCCCGGACGCCCACCGTACCCGACAGCGGCTCGGTGAACACGATGTCCGCACGCCCGTCGCCGGTGACGTCGGCGACCGTCAGGCCCGAGAACCCGACGCCCACGTCGAGCTCGTAGTCCCACGGCCGGTCCGAGAGGTCGTCGCCCGGGCGCTGGAGGGTGACGTACACCTTCCCGGCGGCCGCCGAGCCGACAACGAGGTCGTCCCGCCCGTCCCCGCTCACGTCCGCCACGAGCGCCACCGACGGGACGACACTCCCGAGGCGGCTGGAGTAAACACGGACGAACCCGCCGTCGAGGTAGGCGTAGATGGCGTCGGCGTTGGACCGGGCGTTGGCCGCGTACAGCAGGGGCACGCCCTGAACGGTGCCGGCGGCGATGGTGCGGGCGGCCCAGGCCGGGTCGGGGTTGACCACGACCGGCGCGGCGAACCCCGCCTGCCCCGCCCGGCCGGCCCGGAAGAGAATCGCCCCGTCGCTCCGGAGGCTGACCACGTCCGGCACCCCGTCGTGGTTGAGGTCGGCAACGACCGGCGCCGCCGCCACCGGCGGGAGCGCGGCCCCCGGCGCGGTGAACGCGCCGGTGCCGAGCCCGAGTACCACGGACAGCGGGGCACCCAGGGCGTTGGTCGTGCCCAGGTCGAGCCGGCCGTCGTTGTTGAAGTCGGCCGCCACGACCGTCGCCGGGGAGTTCCCGACCGCCACCGGGGACGCGGCCGCGAACGTGCCCCCGCCACGCCCGAGCAGGACGTGCACCACGTTCTCGTTGCCGTCCGCCACGACGAGATCGACCCAACCGTCGCCGTCGTAGTCGCCCGCTGCGACCGAGGTCGGGGCGCCGCCGACCGCGACCCGCACGGCGGCTCCGAAGGTGCCGTCACCATTCCCGGACAGGACGGTGACGCTCCTGTCGCCGGGGTTGGCGGTCACCACGTCCGGGCGGCCGTCGCCGGTCACGTCGGCGACCGTGAGCGCCACCGGGACGACCCCGAGGAAGACCCCGGGCGTGGCGCGGAGCGTGCCGTCGCCGTTACCGAGCAGGACGGTGACGCCCCGCGCCCCGTCGTTGGCCACGACCACATCGGGAATCCCGTCGCCGTTCACGTCGGCCACGGCGACGGCCGACACCCCACCAACGACCAGGTAGGTCGAGGCAACCGGTGCCGCGTGGCGCTGGCCGAGGAGGACGGTGATGTCGCCCGACCCGGCACTGGCGACGACGACGTCGGCGAACCCGTCGGTGTTCAGGTCGCCGCCGACCACCCCGACCGGTGTGGTCCCCACAGGCAACGTCGCCGCCCACCGGAACGTCCCGTCGCCGATGCCGAGCAGCACCGTGGCAGTGTTGTCGAGCGAGTTGGTGACGATGACGTCGAGCCGTCCGTCGCGGTTCCCGTCAGCGAGAGCTACGGCCGTTGGGGCGGTGCCGACCAGGTACGTGACCGCCGCGCGGAACGTGCCGTCGCCCTGCCCGAGGCGGACCGAGACGGTCCCGGCGGCGTTGTCCGCGGTGACGAGGTCGGTGAACCCGTCGTTGTTCACGTCGCCCTGTGCCGAGGCGACCGGGCCGTCGAGCACCGGGGTCCGCAGCTGCCGCGGGAACGTCCCGTCGCCGGCGTTGAGGAAGGTGGTGAAGTCCCCGGCGGCGACGTTCACCGCGACCACGTCGGGCGCGCCGTCGCCGTTGACGTCGGCGTCGGCGACGCCCCACGGCGTGTCGCCGGTGACCACCGCCGGGCCGACCCGGAACGTGCCGTCGCGGCGGCCGAACAGCACCGCCAGGCGGTCCTCCGACTGGCCGACGGCGACGAGGTCGAGCGCCCCGTCGCCGTCGAAGTCGGCGGCGCGGACGCGGAACGGGTTGAACGGGGTGGCCACGTCCACCCGCGGCCGGAAGCTCCCGCCCGGCCCGGCGAGGAAGACCGATACGAACGGGGAGGCGGAGTTCGCGGTGGCGAGATCCGGGCGGCCGTCGCCGTCGAAGTCCCCGACCGCGACCCACACCGGCCGCGACCCGGCCGGGAGCCGCGCCCCGGCGCCGAACGTACCGTCGCCCGCGCCGAACAGGACGGACAGGTCGTTGGAGTCGGCGTTGGCGGTGACCAGGTCCGGGCGGCCGTCGCCGTCGAAGTCCCCGGCGGCCAGCGCCATCGGGCCGTCGCCGACCGGGACGTCGAGCGCGGGGGCGAACGCGCCGTCGCCCCGCCCCAGGAGGATCGAGACGGCGTTGCTGCCGGCGGTCGGGACCGCGAGGTCGGGGGTGCCATCCCCGTTGTAGTCGCCGACCACCGCCTGGTACGGGATGAGCCCGGTGGCGTAGACCGCGGGCGCGGCGAACGTGCCGTCCCCGCGGCCGAGGAGGACCGACACGCTCGCGGTGCTGTAGTTGCTCACGATCAGGTCGGGGGCGCCGTCGCGGTTCAGGTCGCCGGCCGCCAGCGCGATCCCGTCCGAGCCGTTCGTGAACCGCCCGCCGGGGCGGAACGTGCCGTCCCCGCGGCCGAGGAAGAGCTGCACGTCGGACGTGTTGTAGTTCAGCACCGCCACGTCCGGGCGGCCGTCGCGGTCGAAGTCCGCCGCCGCCGGGGCGTACGACCCGCCGCCGGCCCCGGTGGTCTGCGCGATCTGGAACGTGCCGTCCCCGCGGCCGAGGTTCACCCCGACGTGGCCGGCGTAGTCGCCGTGGGCCAGGTCGGCCCGGCCGTCGCGGTTGAAGTCCGCCGCGACGAGCAGCGCCGGCGACGGGCCGACGGGGAACACGGCCTGGGCGGCGAACGTCCCGTCGCCCCGGCCCGCGAAGACCGAGACCGTGCCGTCGCTGAAGTTGGACGCGGCGAGGTCCGGGCGGCCGTCGCCGTCGAAGTCCCCGACCGCGACCCCGTAGGCGCCCGCCCCGGCGGCCAGCGCCACCGCCGGGCGGAACGCCCCGCCGCCGGCGCCCAGCAGGACCGTCACGTCGTTCGTGGAGTAGTTGGCCGTGGCCAGGTCGAGCTGCCCGTTGCCGTCGAAGTCGCCCGCGGCGATCCCGTACGGCTCGCCCCCCACCGGTACGGGGGCCAGCGGCCGGAACGTCCCGTCCGGGTTCCCGACCAACAGTGACACCGTGTTGTCGTTGTAGTTCGCCACCGCCAGGTCCGCGCGGCCGTCGCCGCTGAAGTCGCCGGCGATCAGCTCGTACGGGCCGGAGCCGACCGCGTAGCCGACGGGGGCGGCGAACGTGCCGCCGCCGGTCCCCCGCAGCACCTCGACCCGGTTGGCCCCGTAGTCGGCCACGGCGAGGTCGGTACGGCCGTCGCCGTCGAAGTCGCCGGTGGCGATCGCGGACGGGTTCACCCCGAGCGGGACCACCGTCTGGGGCAGGAACGTCCCGTCGCCCCGGCCGACCAGGACCGAGAGCGACCCGTCGAAGTTGGCGCTGATCAGGTCCGGGGCGCCGTCCCCGGTCACGTCTGCGGCGACGACGTCGTTCGCCGCCGCTCCGACGGTGTAGCGCGCGGCCGGGGCGAAGGTGCCGTCGCCGAGCCCGAGGAAGACGGAGACCGCGCGGCCGTCGAAGTCCGAGACCGCCAGGTCGGCCACGCCGTCGCGGTTCAGGTCGGCGGCGTGGCCCCAGACGAGCCCGCTGGCCTGGAGCGGCTGGAACGGCGGCGTGGCCCGCGCGAAGTCCGCCCGGATGGCGTAGGTGCCGGCCGCGCCGCCGAGCCCCTGCACGTCCAGGTAGTACGTCGTGCCCGCGGCCGCGGCGACGAGGTGGAGGTCGATGTGGTCGGTCGGGTCGATCGGCGACCGCCCGTCGCTCTGCATCAGGACGGTGCCGTCGGTCGCCCGCAACGTCAGCCGCGTCGGCCCGCCGGTCGGCGCGACCTCGGCGACGAGGCGGCCGGGTTCGGTGACGGTGAACTCGTAGGTCGTCGGAGCCGGGCTGATGGCCCCGACCCGGGGGCCGGCGTTGAGCACCAGCGGGAGCGCCGTGCCGAACGGGTCGGCGACGCTCGGGAGTTGTCGTGCGTCGAGCTCCTCCACCCCGAGCCGGGGGCGGCGCGCTGGGCGACTCGTCCAGAGCGGTTTCCACCAACCAGGCCGGCGCGGGCGGATCATGGGCGATGCAGTCCTACCCCGCGGGGCGGGCTCGTATTCGGACCTCTGGGTCTTTTATCGAAGCTCGTTGATTCGTTTTTCCCGGCGGTCGATACCCGTCATTCCACCCGTCGGGGGACGGGGTAGCGGGCGGCGAGCCGGCCGAACCCCGCGCCGCGGCGGACGGCGTCGAACGCCCGGTCCGTGCCGACCGTCCGCCAGAACGCCGCGGCGTCGGCCGGGGGCTGCTGGTCGAGCGCCCGGGTCAGCACCCGCACGGCCCGCTCTTCCCACTCGGCCCGGCGGGCGAGATCGACCGTGCCGACGTAGACCGCCTGGCGGTCGTGCCGGGCGACGGCCTGGGCGTAGACGCGGGCGACGTTGTAGCACAGCCGCGGCGTCTGCGGGCCGCGGGCCAGTGCCTCCTCCGCGTCGGCCACCGCCGCCTGGTGGTCGCCGAGCAGCGCCCGGGCGTACCCGCGACCGGCATAGGCGTCGCCGAGCTCCGGGGCGCGGCGGACGGCCTCGTCGAAGTCGGGCAGGGCAAGCCGCGGGGCGCCGGCTACGAGGTAGCACCACCCACGGGCGGCGTAGGTCGGGGCGTCGGCGTTCAGTTCGAGGGCGCGGGTGTAGTCGGTCTGGGCGCCGGGGTACTGGCCGATCTGTGTCCGCACCGCGGCGCGGGCGCGGAATGCACCGGCGTCGGGCGGGCCGTGCACCAGGCAGTCGTCCAGGGCTTGCAGCGCCTCCGGGAGGCGCTCCAGTGCGACGAGCGCCTCGGCGCGGAGGCGGCTCGCCTTCGCGTCGCGCGGGCGGGCGACCGCCGCCGCGTCCGCCGCCGCCAGCGCGCCCGCGTAGTCCTTCTGCTTGAACAGAATCCGGCCGCGCTCCAAGTGGTCGTCGGCCGCCGTCGGGTCGAGGCGGAGCGCGGTGTCGAGGTCCGCCAGCGCCGCGTCCGGCTCCTGGCGGATGAGCCGGACCAGCGCCCGCGTGCGGTAGAGCGAGGCGAGACCGGGTTCGAGGCGGACCGCCTCGTCGAGCCGGGCGATGGCGGCGTCGAACTCTCGTTCTTGCAGGTGAACCTGCGCGAGGCTGGCGTGGGCCTGGTACTGGCCCGGGCGGAGCGCGAGGGCCGCACGGAAGTCGGCTGCCCCTGCGTCGGTCATCCCCCGGCGGACGCGCATCGCGCCGCGGTTGACGAGTAGCCCGTACCGCCCCGCCTCCGTGAGCGGCACCTTGAGCGCGGTGTCGAAGTCGGCCTCGGCCCGGTCGTACTGGTTGAGCTCGCCCAGCGCCGTCGCCCGCAGCAGGTGGAGCCACGGGAACTCGCGGCGCTGGGCGAGGCACGCGGTCAGGCACGTCACCGCCTGGTCCGGGCGCCGGGCCTTCAGCCAGGTCAGCCCGAGAAAGTAGCGCGCCCAGAAGTGGTCCGGCTGGAGCTGTAACGCGCCCTCGAACGCGCCGACCGCGGCCGTGAACTCGCCCGCCCGGTACCGCTCCTGGCCGAGCAGGAAGTGGTCGAGCGGGGTCGTCGGCAACGTCGCCGCGGCGAGCCCGCGCTCGCGGGTGGCGGTGTCGGTCTGGTCCGCCTGCGCGAGGTACTGGGCGCGGCGGCGGTGGAACGCCTGCGTCGCCCGCCCGAGCCCGGCGGCGCGGTCGAGGACCACCACCGCCTCCACCGCCTGCCGCCGCACGTCGTCGGCCGACTGGCCGGGGCGCGGCTGCGCGACGGCGTCGGCGAGTACGACGAGCAGCTCGTAGCAGCCCTCCGTGACCTCGGCCTTCTCGGCCGCGGTGTAGAACGGGCTGTCCACCGTCGGCGCCGTGGTCGTGCCCGGGCTGACGCCAAACTGCATCAGCGCCGCCGTCGCCGCGGCGCTCGTCTCCCGCACCGCGGCGGCGAGGCCGGTGCCGGTGAACATCGTCGCGTGGAAGAGGGCGTCGTTGCGGCGGTCGCGGAACGCCTCCAGCCGGTCGTGGTCGGCGCGCTGCCGGTCGGCTCGCTGTTGCAGCCCGGCCACCCGGTCCCGCAGGTCGGCGAGGTCGGGCTCGCCGCCCACCTGCTCGTGCGCCCGGGCGAGGGCCACGCGGGCGCCTGCCCAGTCCTTCGCCGCGAGCGCGGCCTCGGCGGCGTGGACGAGCCCGTTCGCCGTGCCGCGGAGCCCGGTGAGGCGCTCGCGCTCGGTCGCGGCGACCTCGGCGGCGCGGCTGTCCCGCTCGTCGCGGATCGCGTCCCCGAGCCGCGCCCGCAGTTCGACCTGGTGCCAGACGCCGAACCCCAGGATGCCGACGACCGCGGCCGCCGCGCACCCGGCCGCCGCCGCCAGCGCCGGCCGCCGCAGCGCCCACTTCGCCACCTTCTCGCGGACCGGCGTGGGGCGGGCCAGGATCGACTCACCGGAGAGGAAGCGCTGAAGGTCGTCGGCCAGCTCCCCGGCGGTGGCGTAGCGGCGCGCCGGGATCTTGTGGAGGCACTTCAGGCAGATCGTCTCCAGGTCGCGCGGGAGCTTCGGCTGGAGCCGCGACGGCGACACCAGCTCGGCGTGGAAGACCTGGAGGAACGTCTCCACCGGCGACTCGGCGACGAACGGCGGGCGGCCGGTCAGCGCCTCGTACAGGATGGCGCCGAGGGAGTACACGTCCGCCGCCGGGCCGACGTCCCGCGACTTCCCCTCGGCCTGCTCGGGCGCCATGTAGTTCGGCGTCCCCATGATGACGCCGCTCTCGGTCTGGTCGGCGCCGGCGGACAGGTTCTTGGCGAGGCCGAAGTCGGTGATCTTGGGCGTGCCGAGGGCGGCGTCCGGGGACCGGAGCCCGAGCGCGGCGGTCATCCGGTCGGCGGCCGACGCGCGCGTGTCGGCTGCCGGGATGAGGACGTTGCCGGGCTTCAGGTCGCGGTGGACGATGCCGCCCTGGTGGGCGACGTGGACGGCCCGGGCGAGCGCGAGCAGCAGCTGCGCGGCGGCGCGGACCGGCTGCGGGCGGCCGCCGAGGCGGGCGGCGAGCGTGCCGCCCTCGACCAGCTCCATCGAGAAGTACGGCGGCTCGTGGCCGAGGTTGATGTCGTAGATCTGGACGATGTTCGGGTGCTGGAGCGACGCCAGGATGCGGGCCTCGGACGTGAACCGCTCCAGCGCCTCCCGGCCGCCGCGCGGGTCGGCCAGGATCATCTTCAGGGCGACCGGGCGGCCCAGCCCGACCTGCCGCGCCCGGTACACGACGCCCATGCTCCCGTGCCCGATCTCCTCCAGCCCCTCGTACCCCGGCACGGCGACCGGGCGCGGCGCCCGGTCCGCGGGCGGGCGCGCGTACAGCTCGACCGCCCCGTCGTCCCCGGGCGCGACGGCGGGTGTCGTCCGAGCTTGGGGGGGCGTGGTGTCCCACCCGTCGACCTCGAGTGGGTCGGCGGGGGGCCGGGTCTGGGCGACCGGGGCGGGCATGACGGGCACCGGACGTGGGAACTACGGCCTCTGTGTGCCAGGGCAAGGGTAATGTGCGTGAAGAATCGCGGACGAGTCGGTCCGAATTGGGACGCCGGTGAAGGGAATCGACCCGCGTTGCGCCTGCCCGCGCAGAATTCATCTGATGAACGTAACTATTTGCACGGAACAGAGTCATAATTGTTCACTTCCGCACCCGCCGCGCGCGTCCGCGGGCTGGGCCAATCGCGCCGCCCGACTTCGTTCTTGCGGCACCCGCCTGCCTGCCTTACAGTGCGGAACTCGCAGGCCGTTCGTGACGGTTGTGTGGATTTTTCGGGTGCGCCGCAAATCCGCGGCGGGGTCGGGCGAACCGCAAATAACTGACCTGACCCCGAACCTATCCACATAGTATACATATATTCACTAAATCGTCGCTGGGGCGCCGGTCCCCCGCGGCGGCGTCGGGCATTGGTGCCCGAACGTGAGCCGGGGCGCCCACCCCGGCGGAGGACCGGTTTTGTTCCGCGGGTGAGTCGTCTCCCACTTACCAGGGGTTTCGTCCATGGGTCTTCTCCGCACCCTGCGCCGCGCCCGTCGCCGCTCCGCCCTCCGCCTCGAGTACCTCGAAGACCGCGTGGTGCCCGACGGCACCCCGGGCCTCGGCTACGGCCCGGCGCCCGCCCCCGACGCCGTTCCGGTCGAGTGGCAGGGCCAGACGCGCCTCGCCGCCCCCGGGCGGTGGCTCGTCCAGGCCGACGGGCTGACCGGCACCCCGGCCGAACAGGCCGCCGCCTTCTCCCAGACCCTGACCTCCCTCGACCTCGGCGTGCGCGTCGAGTCGCACCTCGGCCCCGACGGCCTGTTCCTCCTGTCCGGCCCCGCCGACCTCACCGCCCAGGCGCTCGCCGGCGAGCTCGGGGCCGCGCCGAACGTCCGCTTCGTCGAGCCGGACTTCTACGAGGCGTCGGCGCAGGTGACTCCCAACGACCCGTCGTTCAACCAGCTCTGGGGGATGAACAACACCGGCTCGAACCCCGGCGTCGGGACCGGCGTGCCGGACGCCGACATCGACGCCCCCGAGGCGTGGGACCTGACCGCCCCGAGCCGCGGCAGCACGCAGGTCGTGGTCGCGGTGGACGACAGCGGCGTCGACTACACCCACCCCGACCTGTACCTGAACGTCTGGCTGAACCAGACCGAGATCCCGGCGGCCGTCCGCCCGACCCTGGCCGACACCGACGGCGACGGGCTCATCACCTTCTGGGATCTGAACGCCCCGGCGAACGCCGGCCGCGTCGCGGACAACAACCTGAACGGCCGGATCGACGCCGGCGACGTGCTCCGCCCGACCGGGCTGGGCGGGTGGATGGACTCGCTCGACGGGAACGCCGTCGGCACCGCGAACGGGTTCGTGGACGACCTCGTCGGCTGGGACTTCTTCAACAACGACAACAACCCGGACGACGAGTGGTCCGGCGTCTGGCACGGGACGCACGTCGCCGGCACCATCGGCGCGATCGGGAACAACAGCGTCGGCGTGACCGGGGTGAACTGGAAGACGCAGATCATGATCGTCCGCGGGCTCGGGCCGACCGGGTCCGGGCCGTACTCGGCGCTGCTCGGGGCGCTCGACTACGCGGTCGACAACGGGGCCAAGCTGTCGAACCACAGCTGGGGCGGCTCCGCCCCGTCGAGCGCGCTGGAGGCGTCGGTGGTCAACGCCCGGAACCACGGGCACCTGATGGTCGTGGCCGCCGGCAACGGCGGGATCGACGGGTTCGGCGACAACCTCGACAACCCGGTGGCCGAGACGTCGTACCCGGCCGTCTACCCCTACGACAACATCATCACCGTCGCCAACACGACGAACACCGACGCGGTCAACTCCAGCTCGAACTACGGCCTCACCAGCGTGGACCTCGGCGCCCCGGGGACCAATGTCCTCAGCACCATGTCGAGCACCCGCGGGCCGGCCTACGGGTACCTCAGCGGCACGTCGATGGCGACCCCGCACGTCGCCGGCACCGCGGCCCTGATGCTCTCCCTGAACCCCACCGCCACGTACACCCAGGTCCGCAACGCGATCTTCCAGACGGTGGACCCGATCACCGCCCTGCGGACCAACGGGCCGACGCCGGTGGCGACCGGCGGGCGACTGAACGCGGCCCGGGCGGTGCAGGCGTTCGGGTTCGCGGTCGCGGCGACCACGCCGGCCGTCGGCTCGTCGGTCCCGGCCGCGCCGACGGCGTTCGTGGTGGACCTCACCCAGCCCTACGACCCGGCCTCGGTCCAGGCGTCCGACTTTGTCGTGAACGGCATCGCCGCCACCGGCGTGACGGTCACCGACGCGGACACGCTCAAGTTCACGTTCGCCGCCAGCCCGGTGACCGCCGAGGGCGTGCAGACGATGACCGTGGCGGCCGGCGCGCTCGCCGCGCTGGCGAACGGGACCGCCGTCTCGGCCTTCACCGGCACGTTCCGCTACGACACCGTGCCGCTGGCGGTCGCCGCCGTCAGCCCGGCGCCGGGCGTCGTGCCGGCGCCGTTCACGTTCCTCGACGTGACGTTCAACGAGCCGTTGGACCCGAACTCGGCCCAGGCGGCGGACCTCACCCTCAGCCGCGGGACGGTGGTCGGCGCTGAAGTGCTCGCCGGCACCGGCGGGCGGGTCGTGCGGTACGCGCTCTCCGGCCTGACCACCTCCGGTCCGCTGACCGTCACCCTCGGCGCCGCCGCGCTCGCCGACGCCGCCGGCAACCCCGGCCCGGCGGCGGCGGTGGTGCTCCAGTACGTGCTGAACGCGCCGGCCACGGTCTTCCCGGTCCCGCTCACCGCGCTGCCGCCGCTCGGCAGCCTGGCGTACACCGGGTCGGCGGTCGGCGCGATCGCCACCCCGGGCGAGCTCGACCCGTACGCCCTGTCTGTTGACGCGGGCCAGTCGGTCACGGTGACGGTGTCGCCGACGTCCGTCACGGCCCCGTCGTCCCTCCTCCCGACGGTCGAGCTCCGCGACCCGAGCGGCGCCGTGGTCGCGTCCGCGGTGGCGCCGGCGGTCGGGCAGCCGGCGGTGATCCAGGTCGCAGCGGCCGCGCTGACGGGCACGTACACGATCACCGTCGGGGGCGCCGCCGGGGCGGGGGCGTACACCGTGGCGGTCTACCTGAACGCGGCGGTCGAGGCCGAGTCGGTCGGCGGCGCGGCGAACAACACGCGGGCCACAGCGCAGGACGTCGGCCCGGCGTTCCTCGGCCTGCAAGCGGGGTCGGCCGCCAGCCGCGCGGCGGTCCAGGGACAGCTCAGCCCGGCGACGGGCGACGACTTCTACGCCCTCCCGCTCGCCGCCGGTCAGCCGGTCACGCTCGCGCTCGGGCTGTCGAGCTTCAACGCCGCGCCCGCCTTCGCGTCGACCCGCACCGACGTGCCGGTCCCGGCCGGGCGGTACCCGATCTTCGTCGGCTACCGCGACCTCAACGGCGACGGCCGGCAGGACATGGTGGCCGTCGTCAACGACGGCGGGACGGACGCGAACTCGGCGATCGGCGTGCGCCTGGGCAACGGCGACGGCACGTTCGGCGCGCTCGCGCAATACCCGGCGGGCACGGTGTTCGCGCGGTTCCTCGACTTCGGCGACGTGAACGGCGACGGCAAGACGGACGTGGTGATGTCCAGCGACCGGACGCCGCAGGTGTCGCTGTTCCTGGGCAACGGCGACGGCACGTTCCAGGCGGTGCGGAACACGCAGGCGCCGGCGAGCGGGCTGGGCGTGGCCGTCGGCGACCTGAACGCGGACGGCCGGGCCGACGCCGTGGTGGCGAACTTCAACGGGTTCGTCAGCGTCCTCCTCGGCCAGGCCAACGGCACCCTCGGCGCGCCGGCGGTCTACTTCACCAATGCCGGCGGCACGTTCACCGCGACGCTCGGGGACGTGAACGGCGACGGCCGGCTGGACGTGGTCACCGGCAACTTCAACAGCGCCAGCGTGTCGGTCATGCTCGGGAACGGCACCGGCGCGTTCGGTTCGCCGCTGGTCCTGAGCGCGGCGCCCAACACCTGGGGCGTCGCCCTCGGCGACCTGAACGGCGACGGCCGGCTCGACCTCGTGGCCGCCAACCAGGGGGCGGGGAACGTCATGGTCCGGCCGGGGAACGGCGACGGCACGTTCGGGAACCCGGCGTTCTTCTCCACCGGCGGGAGCGGCCCGCGCACGGTCGTGCTCTCGGACGTGAACGGCGACGGCCGGCTCGACGCCGTCGCGGTGAACATCGGCAGCGCCAGCGTGAGTGTCCTCCCCGGGAACGGGAACGGCACGTTCGGCGCCGCGCTCGCGTTCCCGACCGGGAGCAACCCGAACTCCGCGACCGTCGCCGACCTGAACGGCGACGGGTTCCCGGACCTCAGTTCGGCCGACGCCGCCTCGGGCAGCATCTCGGTCCGGCTGAACACCACGCCGTCCGTCCGCCTGGAGGTGCAGGACGCTGTTGGGAACGTGGTGGCGACCGCGACCCGCGGGCCGACCAACTACGACCGCGGGCTGACCTTCACGCCCGCCGCCGGCGGCACCTACTACGTGCGGGTGTTCGGGACGAACGCGACCACGCCGTACACCCTCGTGGCGACGCGCGCCGCCGCGTTCGACGCGGAGGCGAACGACTCCGCGGCGACCGCCCAGCCGCTCGGCGCGGCCGGCGGGGCGCTCGGCGCGATCACCCCCGGCGCGCCGGTCGGCGCCGTCGTCCCGGCCGCCAGCACCAACGCGGACGCGAACTTCAACAACAGCTTCCCGTTCAACATCGGCGGGTTCGGCATCCCGTCCATGCGCTACCAGCAGATCTACGCCGCGTCGCAGTTCGGCGGCGCCGCGGGCGTGATCGACGCGCTGCGGTTCCGGCAGGACGCGGGGTACAGCGGCACCTTCACGGCCACCCTGAACGTCAAGATCACGCTGGGCTACGCGGCCCGGACGACGACCACCGCCTCGCCGGTGTTCGCCGACAACATCGGCGCGGGCACGGTGACCGTGCTGGACGGGCTGGTGACCATCTCCAGCACCGCCTCGGGGGCCAACCCGCGGCCGTTCGACGTCGTCATCGACGTGGCCAACCTGTTCCGCTACGACCCGGCCCAGGGCGACCTGCTGGTGGACATCTCGCTCCGCAACTCGCCCGCCTTCTTCATCCCGTTCGACGCGGTGATCGACGCCCCCGCCGTCGGCGTCACCACCCGCATCTACCAGACCGACGTGAACGCCCCCGTCGGCCAGGGGGCGTTCGCCGGCGGGCTGGTCACGCGGTTCGACCTGGCCACCGCGAGCGACGACTGGTACGCGGTCGACCTCGCCGCCGGCCAGCGCGTCGAGCTGACGACCGCGACGCCGGGCGGCGGGCCGGGCGAGTTCGTCAACGCGCTGAACCCGCGGGTCGAGCTGTACGACCCGGCCGGCAACCGGGTCGCGGTCGGCACGCCGCTCCTCGACAACCGGAACGAGCGGATCGCGTTCGCCGCGCCGGCGGCGGGGACGTACCGGGTCCGTATCACCGGCGAGAACAATACCGCCGGCGAGTACTTCCTCGGCGCGAACTTCAACCCGGTGACGGCGGACGACGCCGTGACCACCCCGGAAGACACGCCCGTGGGCATCGCCGTCCTCGCCAACGACGGCGACGACACCCCGGTGTCACAGGGGACGGTGTCGATCGTGACCGGCCCGGCGCACGGTACCGTCAGCGTGTCCGCCGCCGGCGTCGTCACCTACACGCCCGACGCCGACTACTCCGGCCCGGACGGGTTCACCTACACCGTCACCGACGCCGGCGGGGCGGTGTCGAACGTGGCGGCCGTGGGCATCACGGTGGACGCGGTCGCCGACGCGCCGGCGCTGACCGTCACCCCGGCCGCGGGCGGGGACGAGACCGCCCCGATCCCGCTGGACCTCGCCGCGGCGCTGACCGACACCGACGGCTCGGAATCGCTGGCGATCACCGTCGCCGGCGTCCCGGCCGGCGGCGTGCTGTCGGCCGGCACCGACAACGGCGACGGCACCTGGACGCTGACCCCGGCGCAGCTGACCGGGCTGACCATCACCCTGCCGGACAACCCGACCGACGACGCCCCGTTCACGCTGACCGTCACCGCGACCGCGACCGAGTCGTCCAACGGTTCGACCGCACCCACGTCGGCCGGGATCGAGGTGACGGTGCGGAACGTGGCCCCGACCGCGGCCCTGACCGCCCCGGCGACCGGGACCGAGGGGAGCCCGGTCACCGTCTCGCTCGACGGCGCGACCGACGTCTCGCCGGTGGACGTGGCCGCCGGCCTGGAGTACGCCTTTGACTTCGGTACCGGCTACGGCGCCTTCGGCGCTGGGAACGCGGCGACCTTCACCCCGGCCGACAACGGCACGTACACCGTCCGGGCGAAGGTCCGTGACAAGGACGGCGGCGAGACCGAGTACACGACGACCGTCGAGGTCGCCAACGCCTCCCCCACGCCGACGATCGCCTCGGTCTCGACGCCGTGGCTGGAGGGGACGGCGATCACCGCGACCGGCGGCGCGACCGACCCGGCGGGCGCGAACGACACGGTGACGCTCTCCTGGGCCGTGTACAAGACCGGCGCCGCCGCGCCGTTCGCCACCGGCACCGGAGCGGGCGTCACCTTCACCCCGGACGACAACGGCAGCTACCGCGTCGTGCTGACGGCGTCCGACGAGGACGGCGGGTCGGCCTCGACCGAGACGACCGTCGCCGTGGACAACGTCGCCCCGCAGAACCTGACGATCGCCGGGCCGGGGAGCGCGGTCCGCGGCCAGCCGGTGACGTACTCGGGTCTGTTCACCGACCCGGGCAGTGCGGACACGCACACGCTCGCGTGGCAGGCCACGCGCAACGGCACGGTGGTCGCCACGGGG
>JAFKFQ010000467.1 GCA_017308215.1 bacterium
GCTCCAGGCCGGCATCGACGCCGAGGTCGTGGTGGTGCAGTTCCACCTCGGCGAGCCGGGAGTCGAGGCGCCGCGCCTGGTCCGGGATCTTCTCCATCATGAGCAGCAGGGCGAGGGCGGCCTTCCCGCATTCCCGCTCCGAGATCTCCGGGGCCCCGGCTCCTTCATGGGCCCCCAGCGGCCACGGAGCGAAGGTCAGCGCCAGGGCCGTGACAAGGGCGGTCCGTCGGCGTCTCATCGGGGGCGGCTCCGGATCTTCCAGGCGGCGACTCCGACAAGGGCGGCGACCCCGGCCCCGATCAGCCCGGCCTGGGCGAAGCGGCCCCACGCCTGCGAGTCGGGGTCGACGGCGTCATATGCCTCGGTCTGCCGGTCGGCCTTCGGGACCGACGGGCAGACCATGATCTGCAGCGGGATTGCCACCACGTCCTTGTTCACCTGGTCGCGGTTGTTGGCGTCGAAGTTGTACAGCTTGCGGACGTTGTCCTGTTCGATGAACGGGAGGAGCTGAACGCCCCAGTAGGCGTTGACCGTCTTGGCCGGGGGGCCGACCACCTTCTTGGTCGTCGTCGCGGCCGGGAACGTGCCGAACGCCGACTCGTGGCTGTGGAACGCCAGCCCGACCTGCTTGAGGTTGTTCGAGCACTTCATCCGGGCGGCGGCCTCGCGGACCTTCTGGACCGCGGGAAGGAGCAGGCCGATGAGCACCGCAATGATTGCGATGACCACCAGCAGCTCGATCAGCGTGAACCCGCGCGGCCGGCGGGCGGGGAACTCGACGCGGGAACGGAATTCGGGGCGCACGGGAGGGCCCTCCGGGATCGGGGGACCATCGAGTCGCGTTGCGAACGGGGCTAGCCGACACGGGCGGGGTGTGGCGTGGCTGGGCAGCAGGACGAGCTCGAAGGCAGCCATTGAGACTAAATCTCAATAGCAATGGCTCCTCACAGGATATTCACGATCCCCTGGCCGTCAAGCAACGTCGCGGAATCTCGGGCAGGTGAATTGACGTGATCCGCCCGGTCGACTATCTTCAGTGTGCGCGAATGTTGGCCACGGCCACCGTTCCGCCCTGCCCTCCCGCCGCCGGTCGGCCGCCTGACCCGTGCCCCGCCCGCCCCGCCCACAGGGGTCGCCCTCCAACCCTGGAAACCGAACGGAGTCTGCCGATGAACCTGTCGCGCCTGTGCCCCGGGTCGCCGCTGAGCCGCCGGAACTTCCTCCACGTCGGCTACCTGGGCGGACTCGGGCTGACGCTCGACCAGTACCTCCGCGCCCAGTCGGCCCAGGCGCAGCCGGCTGCCCCGGCGCGGCAGGCGCCGGCGCAGGCGTGCATCCACATCTTCATGCCCGGCGGGATGGCCCACCAGGAGAGCTTCGACCCGAAGCCGTTCGCCCCGGTCGAGTACCGCGGCGAGATGGGGACCGTGCAGACCCGGCTCGAAGGCGTCCTCTTCAACGAGTGTCTGACGAAGACGGCGCAGGTCGCCGACCAGCTCACCGTGGCCCGCGCCATGACGCACGGCGAGGCGGCGCACGAGCGCGGCACGCACAACATGTTCACCGGTTACCGGCCGAGCCCGGCGCTGACGTTCCCGAGCATGGGGAGCGTCATCAGCCACGAGCTCGGCGTGCGCAACAACCTGCCGCCCTACGTCGCCATCCCGAGCATGCCGACGAACTACGCCGGGAGCGGCTACCTGTCGAGCGCGTTCGCCCCGTTCAGCCTCGGCAGCGACCCGGCGAACCCGGGCTTCCGGGTGCAGGACCTGGCGCTGCCCGGCGGGGTGACGCCGGAGCGGTTCACGACGCGCCGCACCATGCTCGACGCGGTGAACGACCACTTCCGCACCCGCGAGAAGTCGGACAACCTCGACGCGATGGACACGTTCTACCAGCGCGCCTACGGGCTGATCTCCAGCGAGCGCGCCCGGGCCGCGTTCGACATCAACGCCGAAGACCCGAAGGTCCGCGACGCCTACGGCCGCAACGCCGCCGGGCAGCGCCTCCTGATGGCCCGCCGGCTGGTCGAGTCGGGGGTGCGGTTCGTGACGCTCACCTACGGCGGGTGGGACCTGCACAACGGCATCGTCGCCGGAACCCGCAGCCAGCTCCCGGCGTTCGACCAGGCCTACGCCGCGCTCATCAACGACCTCAAGGCGAAGGGGATGCTCGACAGCACGCTGGTGATGATCTCCAGCGAGTTCGGCCGCACCCCGAAGATCAACGGCACCGCCGGCCGCGACCACTGGCCGAAGGTGTTCTCGGTCGTGCTCGCCGGCGGCGGGGTCAAGAAGGGGTTCGTGTACGGCAAGTCCGACGCGACCGCGACCGAGCCGGACGAGGACGGGCTGACGGTCGAGGACCTGGCGCACACCGTCTACCACTGCCTCGGCATCGACGCCGACAAGAAGCTGATGAGCCCCGGCGACCGGCCGATCGACATCGTCCGCGAGGGCCACACCCGCCGCGAGCTGCTGGTGTAGGTTCCCGTCGATCGGCCCGGCCTAACAAGACCGCCATCCCCACCCCGAGGCACACCTCATGCGGCGCCCGGTTCAACTCGCCCTGCTCGTGCTCGCCGCCGTCGTCGCGTACTGCGCCACTGCCACGGCCGCGTCGCCGTCGCTCGGCGGCATCCAGCCGCGGGGCGGCACGCGCGGGGCGACGGACGTGGTGCTCACCTTCAGCGGCGCCCGGCTCGGCGACGCGCAGGATGTTCTCGCGTACTACCCCGGCGTCACCGTCAAGAAGCTCGAGGTCGTCAACGACTCGACGCTCAAGGTGACGGTGGACATCGCCGCCGACGCCCGCCTCGGCGACCACGCCTTCCGCGTCCGCACCGCCACCGGCGTCAGCGACCTGCGCACGTTCTGGGTCGGCGCCCTGCCGGTGGTCGCCGAGGTCGAGCCGAACACCGAGTTCGACAAGGCGCAGCCCATCCCGCTCAACGTCACCGTCACCGGCGTCGTCCAGACCGAGGACGTCGATTACTTCGCGGTGGACTGCAAGAAGGGGCAGCGCCTCTCCGTCGAGGTGGAGGGGATGCGGCTGGGCACCACGTTCTTCGACCCCTACGTGGCCATCCTGGATAGCAAGCGGTTCGAGCTCGCCTTCGGCGACGACTCGCCGGTGACGCGACAGGACGGCGGCTGCTCGGTCGTGATCCCGGCCGACGGCAAGTACATCGTGCAGATCCGCGAGAGCGCGTTCGGCGGCAACGGAGCGTGCCAGTACCGGCTGCACGTCGGCACGTTCCCGCGGCCGACCGGCGTCGTCCCCGCGGGCGGCAAGCCGGGCGAGGAGGTCGAGCTCACGTTCCTCGGCGACCCGTCCGGCCCGATCAAGCAGAAGGTGAAGCTGCCGGCGGTCGCCGACCCGAACTTCCGCGTCCACGCGCAGACGCCGGAGGGCGTCCACCCGTCCGGGCTCGGGTTCCGTCTCGTGGACCTGCCCGGCGTGACCGAGAGCGGCGCGAACAACACCCCGACCGCCGCCACGCCCGGCACGGCGCCCGGCGCGTTCCACGGCGTCGTGGCGAAGGCCGGCGAGGTGGACTTCTTCAAGTTCCCGGCGAAGAAGGGGCAGGTGTTCGACGTGCGCGTCTTCGCCCGCCAGCTCGGCTCGCCGCTCGACCCGGTGGTGAATGTGGGTGTGGTTGGCGGCCCGAACCTCGCCGGGAACGACGACAGCGGCGGCCCGGACAGCTACATCCGCGTCACCGCGCCGGACGACAAGGAGCTCGCCGTCTGGGTCAACGACCACCTCCAGAAGGGCGGCCCGGACTACTTCTACCGCATCGAGGTGACGCCGGTTCAGCCGAGCGTGGCGACGCTGATCCCGCGGGTGGACGGGAACAACCCGGCGAACCAGGACCGGCAGACGATCAGCGTGCCGAAGGGGAACCGCTACGCGGCGCTGCTCCAGGCAAACCGCGCCGACCTCGGCGGGCCGCTGAACGTCGGCCTCGGCCAGTTGCCGCCCGGCGTGACCGCCGCGGCCGAGCCGATGGACGCCGGCCTCGGCCTCGTGCCGGTCGTGTTCGAGGCCAAGGCCGACGCGCCGGTCGGCGGGTTCCTCACGCCGATCACCGCGACGCACACCGACCCGAAGGTCACGTTCCCGGCGAAGACGACGTTCGACGCGGTGTTCAGCGTCGGCCAGAACAACACCCCGTACCAGCGCCACTACTTCGACCGCACCGCCGTCGCCGTGACCGAGGCCGCGCCGTTCAAGATCGACGTGATCGAGCCGAAGGTGCCGGTGGTGCAGAACGGCTCGTACGCGCTGAAGGTGAAGGTGACACGCGCGGAGGGCTTCAAGGGCGCCATCACGGTGTTCCCGCTGTTCACGCCGCCGGGCATGGGCATCCAGGGCTCGGCGACGATCCCGGCCGAGGCGACCGAGGCGATCCTGGCGGTGAACTCGGCGCCGAACGCCGGCGCCCGCAAGTGGAAGACTGCCGTCACCGCCGTGTCCGACGCGGGCAAGGGGCCGGTGTGGACGAGCAGCCAGCTGTTCACGCTGGAGGTCGCGCCGCCGCCGGTGACGCTGACGGCCGAGCGCCCGGCTGTGGAGCAAGGGGCGAACACGCAGCTGTTCTGCAAGGTCGCCGTGGCCGCCCCGTTCGAGGGGAAAGCGAAGGTGAAGGTGCTCGGCCTGCCGGCGAAGGTGACGACCGCCGACCTGGAGCTGACGAAGGACACGAAGGAGCTCGCGTTCCCGATCGCCGCCGACAAGACGAGCCCGGCCGGCAAGCACGGCGGCGTGTTCTGCCAGGTGGTGCTCGAACAGAACGGCGACACGATCACGCTCGCCACCGGCGGCACCGAACTGCGGATCGACGTGCCGATCGCGCCGAAGACCGCCGCCGCCCCGCCGACCCCGATGGCCCAACCGATGCCGATGCCGATGGGCCAGCCGATGCGCCGGCTGACGCGGCTGGAACAGTTGCGCCAGGAGCAGGAGGCCCGCGAGAAGGCGGGCCAGCCGGCATCCCCGCCCCCCGCCCCGCCGCCCCCGGCGAAGAAGCCGTGAGCGCCCCCGCCCTCAAGCCGCGGCTGACGTGGTGGGGCATGAGCCTCCTGCTCGCCCTCGGCGTCGCGGCCTGCTTGCTCGCCTTGCTCGGCCCGGACGGACTCCCGAAGGAAGGGAAGCAGACCGCGACGCCGTGGTACGGCTTCCTCGGGATCGGCGTGATGGGAGCGCTGATGATCCTGATCGGCGGCCACGGCGCGGCGACGCGGCAGGCGCTGTCGCTGGCCGACGACCGCGAGTTCAGCGGCACAAAGGCGGTGGTGATCGGCGCGCTACAATGCGTCGGCGGCGCCGCGGCGGTGGGGCTGATGCTGTACGCGCTGGCCGCGTGTCCGGTGTGGTGAGGAGAGCCGCGATGAGCGTGAAGGACGCGGTGATCGAGATGATCCGGGCGCTGCCCGAGGACGCGACTTGGGCCGACATCGCCCAAGCCGGTGACGCCCGGTTCGGCGACCCCGACGAGGAAAACTTGACACGCGAGGAGTGGGAGGCTGCCTGGGCCGAGGAGATCAACCGGCGGGTGGCCGACATCGACGCCGGCCGGGTCAAGATGATCCCGGCCGAAGAGGTCATGGCCCGGCTCAAGGCGAAGTACGGATGAAGCCCGTCACCTACTCGACGGACGCCGAGGCCGAACTCGACAACGCGCTGGCGCACTCGCCCGACCCGGACCGGTTTCGGGACGTTCTGGGGGCCGCCCTCAACGACATCGCCAGCGGGCTGATGAAGCACCCGCCCGTCGGCCGGACCGGCTGCCGAGAGTGCATCCTCCCCGGCCTCCCGTTCAACGTCGTCTACCGGGAGACCGACGACGCGATCGAGGTCGTCGCCGTCTCCCACCACAGCCGCCGCCCGGGGCACTGGAAGAAGCGGCTTCGCCCGAACTGACCGGCCCCGCCGCCGACACGATACCGCAGAGGTTCCCGCCATGCGTCCGACGATCCTGACGCTCGCCCTGTTCGCCGCGTCCACCCCGCTCGCCCGCGCGCAGGCCCCCGTGCCGGCGCCGAAGGTCGCGGTGTACCCGGCGGACATCAACCTCGAAACGGCACGCGACCGGCAGGCGTTCGTCGTCCAGCTCACGCAGCCGGACGGCATCACCCGCGACGTGACCGACCAGGCGCAGGTGTCCTTCACCAACCCGGCGTTCGCCAAGGCCGACAAGGGCGTCGTCTACCCGGTCGCCGACGGCGCCACCGAGATGACCGTCGCCGTCGCCGGGCAGGCGCTCAAGGTGCCGGTGAAGGTCGCGCAGGCGACCGTCGACCCGGCGGTGTCGTTCAAGAAGGACGTGATGCCGATCTTCATGCGGGCCGGATGCAACTCCGGCGGGTGCCACGGCGCCGCCCGCGGGAAGGACGGCTTCCGCATCTCGCTGTTCGGGTTCGACCCGGACGGCGACCACTTCCGCCTCACCCGCGAGCTCAGCGGCCGGCGCGTCAACCTGGCCCTGCCGAACGAGTCGCTGCTGATCGAGAAGGCGTGCGGCCGCGTCGCCCACGGCGGCGGGGCCAAGCTCAAGGACGGCGACGAGTACACGAAGACGCTGGTCCGCTGGCTCGAGGCCGACACGCCCAACGACCCGGCCAACGTCGCGTTGCCGACGAGCATCGAGGTCTACCCGCCGGGCGCCGTACTCGACGGCAAGGGCGAGAAGCAGCGGATCGTCGTGCGCGCGAAGTACGCTGACGGCACCGACCGCGATGTGACGAGCCTGTCGTTGTTCCTGACGAGCAACGAGACCGCCGCGAAGATCGCCTCCGACGGCGACGGCACGGTCACCGCGGGCGACCGCGGCGAGGCGTTCGTGATGGCCCGGTTCCACACGTTCACCATCGGCGTGCCGTTCATCACCCTCCCGAAGGGGCTCCAGTTCACCTGGAAGGACGCGCCCGAGAACAACTACATCGACACGCACGTCCACAACAAGCTCAAGAAGCTCCGGGTCGAGCCGTCGGGCACGTGCTCGGACGAGGTGTTCGTCCGCCGCGTCTACCTCGACATCACCGGCCTCCTGCCGACGGCCGACGAGTTCGCCCGGTTCATGGTGAGCACGCTGCCGAACAAGCGCGAGCTGCTCGTGGACGAACTCCTGGCCCGCAAGGAGTTCTCGGAGCTGTGGGTGCTGAAGTGGGCCGAGCTGCTCCAGATCCGCAGCAACAACGACGTCAGCTACAAGGCGATGCTGCTCTACTACACGTGGCTCCAGGACAAGATCGCCCGCAACGTGCCGACCGACGAGTGGGTGCGCGAGCTGCTCGGGGCCAACGGCGGCACGTTCCGCAACCCGGCCACGAACTACTACCAGCTCGAGCGCGACATCCTGAAGGTGACGGAGAACGTCGCCCAGGTGTTCATGGGCATGCGCATCCAGTGCGCCCAGTGCCACAACCACCCGTTCGACCGCTGGACGATGGACGACTACTACGGGTTCGCCAGCTTCTTCAGCCAGATCGGCCGCAAGCCCGGCGACGACCCGCGCGAGCTGGTGGTGTTCAACGGCGGCGGCGGCGAGGTCAACCACCCGGTCCACCGCCGGCCGATGCCCCCGCGGTTCCTCGGCGGGGCCGCCCCGGACGTGGCCGGGAAGGACCGCCGCGTCGTCCTCGCGAACTGGCTCGCCAGCCCGGAGAACCCGTACTTCGCCCGCAATCTGGCGAACGTCGTGTGGGCGCACTTCTTCGGCCAGGGGATCATCAACGAGGTGGACGACGTGCGGATCTCGAACCCGCCGTCGAACCCCGAGCTGATCGACGAGCTGGCGAAGAAGTTCACCGAGTACAAGTACGACTTCAAGCGACTGGTCCGCGACATCTGCCTGTCGCGGGCGTACCAGCGCGACACCCGCCCGACGCCGACGAACGAGGGCGACACCCGCAACTTCGCCCGCGGCCCGATCCGCCGCATCCGGGCCGAGACGATGCTCGACATCCTCGGCCAGGTGACCGAGACGAAGAACAAGTTCCCCGGCCTGCCGGTCGGCAGCCGGGCCGTGCAGATTGCCGACGGGCAGGTGTCGAACTACTTCCTCACCACGTTCGGCCGCCCGACGCGCGAGACGGTGTGCTCGTGCGAGGTCCGTCTCGAACCGACGCTGAGCCAGAGCCTCCACCTGCTCAACGGCGACACGGTGGCGTCGAACATCAGCCGCGGCGGGGTGGTGGCGAAGATGCTCCAGGAGAAGCGCCCGCCGGCGTTCGTGATCGAGCAGATCTACCTCCGCTGTATCAGCCGGCCGCCGACCGCCGCCGAGATGACGCGCCTCCTCGCCGCCGTGCAGGCGAGCCCGAACCAACAGCAGGCGCTGGAGGACGTGTTCTGGGCGATCCTGAACTCCCGCGAGTTCATGTTCAACCACTGAGTCCCAAGAAGACTGTTGGACCGGATAACAGGATGAACAGGATCAGAAACCCGGTCTCGGTTCGGTGATCCCGTTCGTCCTGTTATCCGGTCGAGATTCCGAGTCGAAGCCCGCCCGCCGCGATTCACTTTGGTCCGAGGCCCAACCTGATGCGCGTCCCGACCTACGCCCTGCCCGTCGTCGCCGTCCTCGCGCTCGCCCCGCGGGCCAGCGCCGACCCGGCCCGGCCCACGTTCGACGACGACGTGCTCCCGGTGCTCCGTCAGCACTGCCTCAACTGCCACGGCAACGACAAGCAGAAGGGTGACCTCAACCTCGCCACCTACGCCGCCCTCCAAAAGGGCGGGGCGGGCGGCGCCGTCGTCGTCCCCGGCGACCCGAGCAAGTCGCGCGTCTACTCGCTGTCGGCCCACCTCGAAGAACCGAAAATGCCGCCGAGCGGCAGCAAGATGCCGGACGCGCAGCTCAACCTTCTCAAGCTGTGGGTCGAGCAGGGCGGCCGCGAGAACAGCGGCAGCATGGTGAAGGCGGCGCCGAAGGCGGTGGACATCGGGCTGAAGTCGGTGGTGAAGGGCCGCCCGCCCGGCCCGCCGCCGATGCCCGCCGCCGGCAAACTCCCGCTCGACCCGGTCGTGCAGGCCCGCCGCCCCGGCGCCGTCATCGCCCTCGCGGCGAGCCCGTGGGCGCCGCTCGTCGCCGTCGGCGGGCAGAAGCAGGTGCTGCTGTACAACTCCGACACCAACCAACTTGCCGGCGTGCTGCCGTACCCGCACGGGCAGGTCAACAGCGTCAAGTTCTCGCGCAACGCCCAGTTCGTGCTGGTCGCCGGCGGCCGCGGCGGGCAGACGGGCAAGGCCGTCCTGTACCGCGTCGAGACCGGCGAGAAGGTCACCGAGGTCGGCATCGAGAACGACGCGCTGCTCTCCGCCGACATCTCCGCCGACCAGACGCAGATCGCCGTCGGCAGCTCGTCGAAGATGGTGCGCGTCTACTCCACGACCGACGGCGCGGTGCTGCGCGAGATCAAGAAGCACACCGACTGGGTGACGACGGTCGAGTACAGCCCGGACGGCGTGCTGCTCGCCACCGGCGACCGCAACGGCGGGCTGTTCGTGTGGGAGGCGTTCACCGGCCGCGAGTTCTTCAACCTCCGCGGGCACACGGCGATGATCACGGACGTGTCGTGGCGCGACGACTCGAACGCCCTAGCGTCGGCGAGCGAGGACGGGACCGTGAAGCTGTGGGAGATGGAGAACGGCAGCAACTTCAAGAACTGGGCCGCCCACCCCGGCGGCGCGGCGGGCGTGCGGTTCACGCACGACGGCAAGGTCGCCAGCACCGGCCGCGACCGGGTGACGAAGCTGTGGGACCAGAACGGCGCCCTCCAGAAGCAGTTCGAGGCGCTGCCGGACCTGGGCCTGCGCGTCGCGGTCACGCACGAGAACGCCAAGGTGGTCGGCGGCGACTGGTCCGGGGCGGTGAAGGTGTGGAGCGCCGCCGACGCCAAGGTGGTCGCGCAGCTCGACCCGAACCCGCCGCCGGCCGCCGAGCGGGCGAAGCGCGCCGAAGCCACGGTCGCCGCCGCCGACGCCAAGGCGAAGGCCGCGCAGGCCGCGTTCGACGCCGCAGCGGCGAAGGCCAAGCAGGCGGCCGACGCCCACGCCGCCGCGACCGCCAACGCCACGAAGCTCGCCGCCGACCTCGCCGCCGCACAGAAGCAGGCGACCGACCTGACGCCGGCCATGAACACCCACAAGGCGGCGATGGACGCGGCGAAGGCCGAGGCCGACAAGCTCGCCCCGCCGGCCGCCGCCGCCGCCAACAAGGCTGTCGCGGCGGAGGTTCAGCTCGCCGCCGACGGCGCCGCCGCGAAGGTACTCGCCGACGCCACCGCGAAGGCGCCGGCGAACCCGGACTTGGCGGCGGCCGCGAAGAAGGGGGCGGAGAGCGTCGCCGCGCGGCAGAAGGAACTGGAGGGCGCGAAGGCGGCCGCCACGACCGCCGGGATGATGCTGAAGGCCGCGACCGACAAGCACGCCGCCGCGGCGAAGACCTTCACGGACACGTCAACAGCTCTCGCCACCGCCCAGAAGACGGTTGCCGCGGTAACGCCGACGGTGAAGCCCGCCGCCGACGCGGTCCCGCCGGCGAAGGCGGCGATGGACGCCGCGGCCGCGGCCGTGACCCCGCTGAAGGTCGCGCTCGACGCCGCGGTTGCCGAACTCACGGCCGCCCGCGCTATGTTGGGTCAGCTCCAGCCGGCCGCGCCGCCGAAGAAATAGTCCGATTGTTTGCGACTTCTGCGACGGGATGAGAGCGTAAACGAAAAGCCCCGTTGGGGTTCGGTCGGTGTCGCCCATTCACCGGCCGTCCCCCAACGGGACCATTGGTAGTGTAGGCAAGCGGGTTCCACCACGTCAATAAGCCTGCCAGATTCTTCTACCGACTCAAAAATTGGCAGGTTCTATTCCCCCAATTTGAGGGCCAGACGCAGTTGTCCCGCCGATCTGTCTAGCGCAAGCCATTCGAACAAAAATGAGTCGTTCCGTTCTGGAGCTGAACAAAAAATGCCCATCGCTGAAAAAAACCTCGCTGTTAGGCGTGAGGTTTTGCCCACTTAACCCGTATGCGTGGTAGAGTTGCACCGACCCAATCTCTCACCCGTGTCGTCACGTCTGCAATGGGTGGACGACGGAGGCGGACGTGAAGCAGGCGACGATCCGGTTACGCGGCATCAGCGGCGAGGTGAAGGGGCGGGTGTGGGAGTCCCCCACGCTGCTCCGCGCCGGCCGGCTCGCGTCGCTGGAGATCGTCCTCGACGACAGCTCGGTCAGCCGCCGCCACGCCGAGGTCCGGTTCGCCGACGGCGGGTGGTTCGTCCGCGATCTGGAGAGCACCAACGGCACCTACGTCAACGGCGTCCGCGTCGGCCCCGGCGAGCAGCCGCTACGGCCGCGCGACATTGTGCAGTTCGGTAAGGTCGCGGTGATGGTCGAGCCGGACGAGGCCAGCAGCGACGGCCCGCCGTCCAACCAGCACGTCGTCGCCTCCGTCAACAGCAGCTTCGAGGTCGGGCTCGACCGGATCGCGTTCACCCGCGAGCAGCTCCCCCGGGCCGGTGACCAGCTCCGGGCGCTGCTCCGGGCCGGGCACCACGCCGCCCACACCCAGAACGAGGACCAGCTCCTCGACAACATCCTCAACGACGCGGTCAGCGTGCTGGACGCCCAGCGCGGGGCGATCGTGCTGGCCGAGGGCGAGGGGCCGGAGCCGCAGTTCAAGCTGCGGGCGCTGGCCGTCGGGCACGGCGAGCCGGCCGGGCGGTTCCACTACTCGAAGAAGCTCACCCACCGCGTCTTCGCCAAGGGCGAGTCGGTGCTGTACGGCACCCTGTCGCAGGAGAACGACGAGTTCAAGCTGACCGAGAGCATGCACGCCGGGGCGATGACCTCGGTGCTGTGCGTGCTCCTCCGCACCCCGCGCCGCCGCCTCGGGGTGCTCCACCTCGACCGCGGGCTGCTCCAGAACCCGTTCACCGAGGAGGACCTGATCCTCGCCGACGCGCTGGCCGCGCACGTCTCGGCGGCGATCGAGACCGCCCAACTGTTCCGCAAGCAGCAGGACTTCTTCCACAAGACGATCACGATCCTCGCCCAGGCCGTCGAGCTCCGCGACGACTACACCGGCGGCCACACCCGCCGGGTGACCCGCTACGCCCTGCTCCTGGCCCGCCAGCTCGAACTCCCGGACGACCAGCTCCAGCTCGTCAAGCTCGGCACCCCGCTCCACGACATCGGCAAGATCGGCATCGACGACGCCGTCCTCCGCAAGCCCGGCCGGCTGACCGCCGCCGAGTTCGCCGCGATGCAGGAGCACACGACGAAGGGGGCCGAGATCCTCTCGACCATCCCCGAGATGCGGCCGATCGTGCCGATCGTGCGGAACCACCACGAGCGCTGGGACGGCACCGGCTACCCGGACCGGCTGGCCGGCGAGGAGATCCCGCTGCTCGCGCGGATCGTGGCGGTGGCCGACGCGTTCGACGCCATGACCTCGGACCGGCCGTACCACGAGGGGCGGAAGGGGAAGCCGGCGAAGGCGGCGTTCGCCGAGGTGGAGAAGCAGGCCGGGCGGCAGTTCGACCCGCGCTGCGCCGCCGCCTTCCTCGCCGCCCGCGAGGCGGTGGTGCAGATCATGAAGGAAGAGCTCCCCGCGTCCGACCCGGGCTCCGAGTTCCTGCCGACGCTCCGCACGTCTTCCGGCGACACCACCAGCCAGACCCCGTTCCCCACCCGCACCACCCCCTGACCCGCCACCGCCCGCGCCCGGCTCGTCGGAGCCCGGGGCGCGAGCAACGGGGTAGGTGAACCCGTCGTCTCCGTTCGGCGAAGACCAGATCGCCGGCCCCGTCGCTCGCGCCCCGGGCTCCGACGAACCAAGATCGGCCCAACCCGTCGCGCACGCCGGCGCTCGCCGACTTACTACACCATCCCTGACACGGATCGGTACACAGCGGGCGGACGAGCCATGAAGACCACGATCGCGATCAACGGTGCCGGCGGGCGGATGGGGCAGCGGCTCGTCGCGCTGGCGAAGGAGGACCACGCCCTCAAGGTCGTCGCCGCCCTCGACGCGCCCGGCTCGCCGGCCCTCGGCCGCGACGCGGGCGAGCTCGCCGGGGTCGGCCCCGTCGGCGTGCCGGTCGCCGCCGAGCTGCCGCTGGAGCCGCGGCCGGAGTGCGTCATCGACTTCTCCGCCCCCGCCGGCACGATGGCGGTCCTGCCCGTGTGCGTCGCCCGCCGGCTCCCGCTCGTCGTCGCCACCACCGGCCACACCGACGCGCAGAAGGCCGAGATCGAGGCCGCCGCGCACGACACCGCCGTGCTGTTCGCCCCGAACATGAGCCTGGTCGTGAACCTGCTGTTCAAGCTGGTGCGGCTGACGGCCGAGGCGCTGAAGGGGAAGGGGTTCGACGCCGAGATCGTCGAGCGCCACCACCGCTACAAGAAGGACTCGCCGAGCGGCACCGCCGTTCACTTCGCCGAGATCATCCGCGAGGTGCAGGGCGGGCGGTTCGTCCACGGCCGCGAGGGGCTGGTGGGCGAGCGGCAGGCCGACGAGATCGGCGTCCACGCGGTCCGCGCCGGCGACAACGTGGGCGAGCACACGATCATCTTCAGCACCCTCGGCGAGACGCTAGAGCTCGTCCACAAGGGGCACAGCCGCGACAGCTACGCCCGCGGCGCGCTTCTGGCGGCGAAGTTCCTGGCGACAAAGACCGCCGGCCGCTACACGATGGCCGACGTGCTGGGGCTGTAGGCCGGAACGACGAATGACCCACCAATGACGAAGGAAGTCCGACGCACCAAGCCCGAATGCCGAAACCGCACCCCGCAGCCCTTTCGTCATTCGGATTTCGGGTTTCCTTCGTCGTTGGTGGGTCATTCGTCATTCGTCATTCCGCGGCGCCATCGGCGTATAATGCGGCGCTGTTAACCACCCGCACCTCGAACCGCCATTCATGTCCGATCTCGTCACCCGCATCGTCCACGCGGTCACCCGCCCGAGCTACACGCCGGTCAAGGCGAAGGTGCTCGCCACGCGGATGAACGTTTCCGACGCCGAGTACCCCGAGTTCCGCAAGGCGCTCAAGGCGCTCGTCCGCGACGGGCGGCTCGCCGTCGGCAAGAACCAGACGCTCCGCGCCGCCGACCCGCACGGCACGGTCGTCGGCGTCTACCGCCGCACCAAATCCGGCGCCGGCTACGTCCGCCCGCACGCCGTCGACGGCACCGCCGGCCCCGACGTCTTCATCCGCGAGGACAAGGCCGCCGACGCATCGACCGGCGACGAGGTGCTGGTGCGCGTCACGCGCCTGGCGGGGAAGCTCCGCGACGCCGCGGGCGAGATCGTGTCGGTCCTGAAGCGCGCCACGCGGACGTTCGTCGGCACCTACTTCGAGCGCGACGGCGAGGGGTTCGTGCGGGTGGACGGCACCGTGTTCGCGCACAGCGTCTCGGTCGGCGACCCCGGCGCGAAGGGCGTGAAGCCGCAGGACAAGGTCGTCATCGACCTCCTCCGCTTCCCGACGAGCGACGATCGCGGCGAGGGCGTGATCACGGAAGTGCTCGGCCCGCACGGCACGCCGGGGGTGGACACGCTCTCCGTCATCAAGGGGCTCGGGCTCCCCGAGGAGTTCCCGCCCGAGGCGCTCGCCGAGGCGCGGCAGGCGGCGGCCGCGTTCTCCGAAACCGACCTGCACGGCCGCACCGACTTCACGACCGACCTCGTCGTCACCATCGACCCGGCCGACGCCCGCGACTTCGACGACGCGGTGAGCGTGACCATCGACCCGAAGACGAAGCACTGGGTGCTCACGGTCCACATCGCGGACGTGGGCCACTTCGCCAAGCCCGGCGGCCCGCTCGACGCCGAGGCGCGCCGGCGGGCGACGAGCGTCTACCTGCCGCAGAAGGTCATCCCGATGTTCCCGGAGGTGATCTCGAACGGCCTCGCCAGCTTGCAGGAAGGGAAGGTCCGCTACGTGAAGACGGTGCGGATGGAGTTCACGCCGGGGCTGCAAAAGGGACACGTCTCGTTCTACAACGCGGCGATCCGCGTGCGGAAGCGGTTCACGTACGAGCAGGTGCAGGCCGTCTTCGACGACCTCCCCGGCTCCTCGGCTCGGAACTTGAGCCCCGAAGGGACGGCGGTCAATAACCCCGGGCGGAAGCCCCGGGCGGGCGACGCGGATCGGGAGTATCAACGACCCTCGGACCACGCCGACGCCGCCCAGGGTTCACACCCTGGGCTATTGGCGGCCGCCCCTTCGGGGCTCGGGACGCCAGAGCTTGAGCCCGACATCGCCGCCATGCTGAAGCGGATGCGCGACCTCGCGCTCCTGCTCCGCAAGAAGCGGTTCAAGCGCGGCGCGCTCGAACTCACCATGCCCGAGGCGGTGCTGGAGTACGACGCCGACGGCCGCATGACCGGCGCCCACTTCGCCAAACACGACCTCAGCCACCAGGTGATTGAAGAGTTCATGCTCGCCGCGAACGAGGCGGTGGCAGAGCACCTGACGGGCGAGCGGGTGCCGTTCCTCCGCCGCGTCCACCCGGCGCCGAAGGACGAGAAGCTGGAGGCGTTCGCGCAGTTCGCCGGTATCCTCGGCTACCCGATCAAGCGCCCGAAGGACCGCGGTGAGCTCCAGCGCGTGCTCGCCGCGACGGCCGACAAGCCCGAGCGCGCCGCCGTCCACTTCGCGCTGTTGCGGAGTCTGAAACAGGCAGCATACTCGCCGATCCAGGACGAGCACTACGCGCTGGCGAGCACGCACTACTGCCACTTCACCTCGCCCATCCGCCGCTACCCCGACCTGGTCGTTCACCGATTACTGGACCGCTGGATCACGACCGGCCGCGCCGCGGCGGACCTCACCGAGCTGACGGCGCTGGGCGACCACTGCTCGCGGATGGAGCGGCGCGCCGAGACGGCCGAGCGCGAGCTGGTGAAGGTGCGCATCCTGACATTCCTCAGCCGCCGGCTCGGCGAGCGGTTCGACGCGGTCATCACCGGCGTCGCCGACTACGGGTTCTTCGCACAGGTGGAGCAGTTCCCGGCCGAGGGGCTCGTCCACATCTCGTCGCTGGTGGACGACTACTACCACTTCGACGACGCCGGGCACGCCCTGGAGGGCGGGCGGACGCGGAAGCGGTTCCGCCTCGGCGACCGGGTGCGGGTCGAGGTCGCCCGCGTGGACCTGCCGAAGCGGATGCTCGACTTCCGCCTCGTCCCGCCCGACGGGAAGACGCGCCACACCCCGCTCCCGCACCACCAC
>JAFKFQ010000669.1 GCA_017308215.1 bacterium
GGTCGCGTCACCGGCGCGGCGCCGAGCGGGGCCGGGCCGAACGTGCCGCCCGGCGTGCCCGCCGCCACCGTCAACCGGTACGACGCCGGCACGCCCGCGGCGGTGGCGCCGGCCAGTTCGTTCGGCAGGTCGCGGGCGGCACGGGTGAGCTCGGCCAGGTCGAGTCGGCCGTCGGCGTCCTGGTCGAGGAGGTCGAACAGGTTGCGCCCGCGGTCGGTCACCGTCACCACCACGCGGCAGCCGACGCCGGCCTCGATCAGATCGAAGAAGGCGTCGAGTTCGCGGCGCGTGAGCCGGCCGTCGCCGTCGCGATCGGCCGGGTCGAAGAGGGCGGCGAGCACCTGCGCGGTCGGGTCGTCGGCGAACACCGCCTTCGCGGCCGGGCCGTCGCCGGCCGCTGCCTGGAACTGCGCGGTGTAGAACCCGCGCGCCGCCCGCACCCCCGCCACCGTATCGGCGCCGGTCGTGGCGATGGCGCACACCCCGTTCGGCACGGTCAGCCGGGCGCCGTCGGCGGAGAGGCGGAACGGGCCTTCGCCGGACAGCGCGGCCTTCTCGCCGACCGCGAGCTTGAGCACGACCGGCGCGGCGCCGGTATCGGCCGTCACCCCGGCGGGCGGCACCGCGGCCGCGGGCATTGTCACCAGCAACTCGGCGGCGGTCAGCACCTCGTCCTCGTCCTCGTCGAAGCGGCGGAGTAGCGCGGTCGCCTGGCGCAGTTCGGCGGCGGAGAGCACGCCGTTGCCGTCGCGGTCGAGGTGCGCGAACGCGGCGCGGCCGAGGCGCATCACGTCGGCCGGTGCCGGGGTCACCCGCACGACGACCGGCGTGAACCCCGCGGCACGCCAGCCTGCGCGGAACTCGGCGCGCGTCAGTTTGCCGTCCTTGTCGGCGTCGAGCGCGGCGAAGTCAGGCTTGGCGGCGCGGCCGTCGGCCAGCGGCAGCGCGAACACGCGCTCGTACTCCGCCGGCGTGAGGGCGGCGTCGGCGGTGCGGTCGAAGTGGTCGAAAAGGCGGTCGAGGAACGCCGCCCACGCGGCCTCGGGCGACTTCCCGCTGGCGGTCACGTCGAGCGCCAGCGCGGCGCGCCCGTCGCCCGCCGGGAACACAAGTGTATTGTCGGCAGCGCCGGTCGCCCCCGCGGCGAGCAGCAGCGCGAGCCCTGCGAGGCGCGTCACGCCAGCACCTCGCGGACCGGGTTCGCCGACTGATCGACGATGCGGATCGGGCGGTTCACGTTCGACGGGTTCTGCTTCGTGGGGTCCACGCCGACCGCGAGGCAGACGGTGGCGAGCAGGTCGGGCACCGACACCGGGCGCTCCTCCACCGCCATGCCGTCCGGACCGGTGCGACCCACGACGCGCCCGCCGCGGACGCCGCCACCGCCGAGCACCACGCTCCACGCGGTCGGGTAGTGGTCGCGGCCCTGGCGCGGGTTCACGCCCGGGGTACGGCCGAACTCGCCCATCCACACCACGGTCGTCGTGTCGAGCAATCCGCGGTCCTTCAGGTCGGCCATCAGCGTCGCCCACGCCGGGTCGAGCGTGTTGCAGAGCGCCTGGACCTGGCGGAAGTTGTTGTCGTGTGTGTCCCACCCACCGAGGCCGACCTCGACGAACGGCACGCCGCGCTCGACCAGCCGGCGGGCGAGCAGGCACCCCTGGCCGAAACGGTTGCGGCCGTAGCGGTCGCGGAGCGCGGCCGGCTCGTCGGACAGGTCGAACGCCTTCGCCGCCGATTCGCGCATCAGCCGGACCGCCCGCTGGTACGCGGACCGGTGGCTGGCGGTGGCGGCGCCGGGCCGCGACGCGAGGAAGTCGGACTCCGACTCCTCCAGCAACGCGAGCCGGTCGGCGGCGCGGGTCGCGGAGACGCCGCGCGGCAGGCCGAGGTTCTCGACGCGCAACCCGCCGCTGTCGTTCCCGTACACGGTGTCGAGCTCGGTCCCGCCGTTGCCGACGACGAGCGGTGCGTATTGCGGCCCGAGGAACCCCGCCGACAGCGCCGCGGCGCCGACGCGCGGGGTGATGCTGACGTACCCGGGCAGGTCGCCGCCCGGGGGCTCCAGCTCCTTCGACACGAGCGAGCCGAAGACGGGGAAGTCGATGGCCCCCTGCGGCAGGTTGCCGGTGCGGAGGTGGAGCGACGCGCGGCCGTGGTCGCCCTCGCGCGTCGCCATCGAGCGGACCACGGCGAGGTCGTTCATCCGCGCCGCGACGCGCGGCAGGTGCTCGCCGATCTGGACGCCCGGCGTGGCGGTGTCGATGGCCCGGAACGGCCCGCCGTTCGGGTGGCCGGGCTTGGGGTCGAACGTGTCGGTCTGCGCGGGCCCGCCGGCCATCCACAGCACGACGCACGCGCGCTTGCGGTCGGGGTCGGCCGCGGCGCGGGCGGCGAGCGCGGGGAGGAAGCCCGACGACAGCGCGGCGCCAGCGAGGAAGCCCCGGCGCGACGTGGTGGCAGAAAGCATCGGTCACCTCCCGGGGAAGCACTTTCCGTCATGCACAAGGCGCTCGCTCTCCCGCAGAGCGGGGAACGAT
>JAFKFQ010000670.1 GCA_017308215.1 bacterium
GGCGGCTTGGCGCCGAACAGGATCGCCGATTCGAGCCCCTCGTTCGCCAGGATCAGGTCGAGCTGGCCGTCGCCGTTCAGGTCGGCAAACGCCGCCGCCTGCGTGTTGAACACCCGCGCCGTGAACCCGAGGTCGGCGGTGCGGTCGGTGAACGTGCCGTTGCCGTTGTTCTTGTAGAAGCGGTTCACACCGCGGAGGCAGCCGACGAGCAGGTCCGGGTGGCCGTCGTTGTCGAAGTCGCCCCACGCCGCGGTCACGGCACCCGGGATCGGCCGCGCCAGGTCACCGGCGGCGGCGGTAGCGTCGGCAAACGTCCCGTCGCCGGCGCCGCGGAACAGCTTGCACTTCCCGTCCGCCTGTGGGACAAACAGGTCGAGCTTGCCGTCGCCGTCGAAGTCGGCGAGCGCCGGGCCGACGCGACCGGGCCGGTAGCTGATGCCGCTGTCGGCCTTCACCTCGAAGCGCGTGCCGGTGTTCCGCAAGAGCACGCCGGTGCCGGCGCCGTAGAGCACATCGACCGTGCCGTTCCCGTCGAAGTCGGCGACGGCGAGCGTGTCGCCGCGCGGCAGGTCGCCGAGCCCCCACGCCGCCGATACGTCCGTGAACCACGGTCCCGGCGGGCCGGAACTGCCGCCGCCGAGCGCGAACGTGACACCCGCCGTCTGCTCGGCGACGCACACCTTCACCAGCAGCGTGCTCTTCCCCGGCCGCAGCTTCAGAACGACGGCGTGCGGCTCCGCCTTCGCCTGCTCGGCGTGGTAGGCGCGCTCGCCGTTCACCCACACGGTCAGCGTGCCGGTGCTCGTCAGGCTCGCGGGCACGTCCGCCGCCGCGGCCGCCTCCAGCTCGCGGTACAGGTACGTCGCCTGGTTCTGGCCGAGGTCGGGGAACTGGTGCGCCTCGCCGTCCTTGAGTTCCTTCTTCGCCCACTTCGTCGGCAGGTCGCGCTTCCCCTTGTACGTCTTGTCCGGCGTGAACGGCTCGGTCTCGACCGGGAACGCGGTCTTCACGTTGTCCGCCGGGTTCGCCGCGCGGAATATGCCGATGACGTGCCAGTCGCCCAGCTTCGGCGGGGGCGGCGCCTTCGCCACCTCGGGCCGCGTGTTGCGGTAGAGGCGCAGCCCGTGGTAGCCGTTGGCGAGCAGGATGTCCGCCTTGCCGTCGCCGTCGAAGTCGCCCCACGCGGCGGCGGTCAGGTCGTAGCCGGGTTCGCGCGGGATGCGGGTGGAGTCGTCGCGGAACTGACCCTTACCGACGTTCGTGAACAGCCGCGGGCCGTCCGCCGTCGCCAGTAGCAGGTCCGGGAGGCCGTCCGAGTTGTGGTCCGCCCACACCGCCGACCGCGCGCCGCCGGTCAGCCCGGGGAGGGCAGTCTCGGCGTAGCTGTCGCCGCCGTTCTGGAGCAGCACGACCTTGCCGGCGCCGAGGAGCAACACGTCCTGCTTGCCGTCGTTGTCGAAGTCCACGACCGACACCGCCTGCGCCTCGGCGTCGAGCTTGGCGAGACCGGCGTACTTGTCGAACCCCGCCATCCCGGCGAGGCGACGGATGTCCTCGCCGCCCCAGCCGACGAAGTCGCGCTTCGGGTTGTAGTCGTTCAGCTTCAGGCTCGCCTTGAGCCGCTGGATGCGGGCGGTGTGCTTGTGGATCGCCTCCTTGTCACCGTCCACCATGCACGGGACGACGACCTCCTTGCCCGCCATCAGGTCGGCCATGATGCCCGGGAGCCGGTCCACGCGGCCGGCGTAGGAGCGGAGCAGGTACGGCTCGCCGTGCGACATGCCCCACCACTCGCCCTGCGGGTACGCCTGGTACCACGTCGGGCCGATGAACGTCTCGCTCGCGCCGCCGTTGTGGAAGAACACCGCCTGCTTGCCGACCTCCGCCCAGTTCATGATCTCCTGCCACTCGCCGGGCCGCAGCCCGCCGCGGCCGATGTTGTGCTTGATCGTCTGCTGCGGGTGCTTCCCCTTCAGGTCCGCCACCTTCTCGTAAATGACGAGGTTCTGCGCCTTGTCCACCCGGGTGACTGTCATCAGCACGACGTTCGTGGACTGGTTGACGACCGACCCGAACGACATCACCGCCTCGGCGTAGGCGGGGGCGGATCGGGGCGTGAGGGCGACCGCGACCAGCGCGGCGGCGGGGACCAGGAGCCGGCGGGGGAGGTGCATGGGAGGTGCCTCGGGCGGGCGGGCGAGGGCGGGGGGACCGGTGGGCGGCCGGCCAACCCCTACACAGCGTAAACTCCCCACCCGGGAAAGCAAGCGCGACCGCGTAACGGGTCCGTCACGGTCGGGGCTTCCACGGGTTCTGCGGGCCGGCGTTCGGGCCGGCCTTCGGCGCGTTCAGCAGCCGCGGGTCGGTGACCTGGAACGAGTCGATGAACCGCCGCACCCGGGGCTCGCCCGGCTCGGTGAATGGCCCGCCGGCGTAGACGGTGTAGACCCGGGTGTGGGCGACGACGATCCGCGCCAGCCGCCGCTGCCCCTCCACCTCCAACTCCAGTTCCCGTGCCGGGAACCCCGACACCGTGACCG
>JAFKFQ010000468.1 GCA_017308215.1 bacterium
GACTGCGGGAAGTCCGGGGCGAATCGGGCGGCGTACTCGCGGAGGCGGTCCAGGACGGCCGGGTCGAGGGTGGGGGTAATGGTCTTCATCCCCCGTTAGAGGGCCGGAACCCGCCTGCCGCCGCACCCTTCTAACGGAGTAGTGTTAACAGCCGGGCTCTCGGGTTACGATTCAGTTCAAGTACACCACGAGCCACTCTCTGAGCCGCCCCTCGGGTGCCGCCCGTCCATCCGGGCCGACCTGCCGTGCGCTCACCTTCAGCCGGGCGGAGCTCGGCGACGGCCGTCGCCTTGTCGTAGGTGCAGGTCACGCCCTTGTACTTCCTCACGTCGACGGCGAGAATCGCGGTGCCGGTCGTCGCAAGCTCCTTGTCGAGGGGCGCTACCCCGGCACGAGTTCGTAGTGCGGTAGCCTTGCGCTTGAGCCGGAGGGAGTCGGTGAGGGGTTGGGTTCACTGCTTGGGTATACTGATAGTAGTCGGATCGCCAGAGATTTGAGACGGTTAGCGTGTTAGTCTTCTGTCGTGATCCCCATGCTCCAAAAGGTTGCCCTTCGCAACCTCGACCTAAGTCCAGGTTGCGGCTGCCTGGAAGCGAGGGATGCAGGCTCGCATAGCGTTCTAGATACCTCCCGCCAAAGGCGGAAGTGAGACGGGTGTGTCGCTCGTCGCCCCGAGTGGGCCGGTTAGCCCAGCCTCTCACGGTGGTCCTCGTCGGGTCAAACCACCGACCTGCCGGCTAAGCGTAAGACTCGCCCGGGCTCTTGTGGCCATGCCGCGGCGCGGTTACAACTGTGTGGATTAACCTGAATTCACACTAGCTTAACGGACTGTCGCCTTCGTGGCTGTCTGGACGGACGCCCGCGGCGAGCCCTCGGGGTAACGACACCATGACCCGGACGTCTCTCACCGTGGTCCTTCTGCTGACGGCCGGGGCCCTCACGAGCGGCTCCCGCCACGTCACCGGCCAGGACAAGAAGAACCCGGTCTTCCAGGGCAGGGAGGCGACCGAGTTGGTCGAGAAGTTGAAGGACCCCTCACCGGCCGTCCGCCGCGATGCGGCGGCCGCCCTTGAGGCAGTCTGCGGGCAGGGCCGGATCGGGCCGGAGGCGGCCGCGTATGTCGTTCCGGCCTTGGTCGAGGCCCTTGCCGACCCCGAGGTCCGGCGGACGGCATTCACCTGCCTGAGGCTCATCGGCCGGCCCGCCGGGGCCGCCGCACCGGCGCTGGTGAAGGAACTCCACGGCCCCAAGCCGGTAGACCGGCTCAGCGCGACCAGTGCTCTCGGCCGCATCGGCCCGGCGGCCGAGCCGGCGGTTCCCCGCCTGGTCCAGATGCTCAACGACCCGGGCGAGGACCGGGGGGTCCGGGGCGAGGTCATTGCGGCCCTCGGGACCCTCCGGACGGATTCGCCGGACGCGGTCGCCGCACTCATCCGGATCGTCAACGACTCTTCCCCCGTGTTCCGCCCCGAGGCGGCCGAGGCGCTGGGGCGGATCGGCCCCCCGGCGAAGCGGGCCGTCCCGGACCTCATCCGCACGCTGTCCGACGCGGAACTGACCCGGCTGCGCCGCCAGGCCGCGTTCGCACTCGGGGAAATGGGGCCCGACGCCGGGGCGGCCGTCCCCGCCCTGCGGGCGGCCTTGGCGGACCCGGACCCCAATCTCAGCTGGAACGCCGCCGTCGCCCTGGGGAACATCGGGCCCGGAGCGTCGGCCGCCGTCCCGGACCTGGTCGCGCGGCTCGACGCGACCCCGGCGCCCGGTCAGGCCGACCTGAGGCGCAAGCTGCTGACGGCACTGGGCCGGATCGGCCCCGCGGCGGGCACCGCCGTTCCCAGGATCACGACCTTCCTCGGCTCCCCGGACCGGGCCCTGCGGCTCGCGGCGGCGGAAGCACTCGGTCAGATCGGGCCGGACGCTCGCCCGGCGGCGCCGGCCCTGTCGGCTCGGGCGATCGATGACCAGGAGCCCGAGGTCCGGCGGGCCGCGGCGACTGCCCTCGGGCGGGTCGGTCTGCCCGACGGGAGCGCCGGCGGGGACGCCGTGCAAAACCTCGGCCGGGTCCTCGACGACGTCGATCTCGCGGTCCGGCGGGCCGCGGCGGACGCCCTCGCGCGGATCGGCCCCCCCGCCGGGCCAGCCGTGCCGGCCCTCGTCCGAGCCCTCTCTGACCGGGAGCTGGCGGTCCGGGTGAGTGCGGCCGCCGCCCTCGGCCGGGTGGACTCCGGCCGGGAGGACGCCGCGGTCGACGCCCTGCTCGCGGTGGTCCGCCGGCCCGACGAGCCCGCCGGCGTACGCTGGGCCGCGGCCCGGGCGGTCGCCGGGATCGCCACCCGCGTCCAGGGCCGCAAGGACACGGCCCGCCTGCCCCGCCTACGGGAGGTGGCTGCGGCCCTCAAGGACGCGGCCCCGGCGGTGGGCGAGCCGCCGGCCGACGGGCCGGCCGACGGCGGGTTCGACGAGGCCGTCCTCGGCCCGGTCGGGCGGGCGGTCGACGCGCTGGACTCGATGCGCCGGGCCGACCTCCTGGCCCTGTTCGCGGACCGGGTGCGGGACATCCTGACAAGCAAGTGGGTCGTCTTCCCCGCCCTGTACGCCGGGGTGGTCCTGTCGTGGTGGGTCCTCCTCCGGCTCCGTCCGCTCTGGCTCCTCGCGGTCAACGACTACCTCCGCCCGCTCGACGCCACCCTCCCGTCGTGGCTCTCGGGCATGAAGGTGCCGGTGCGGAAGGTCCTCCTGCTCGAGTGGTTCAACTACCACCCGCGGGTGCTCGACGCCTGGGTGGCCGCCCACCTCGCCCCCGCCCGCCAGAAGTTCGCCGGCAAGCCGACCGTGGAGGCGCGGCAGAACCCGGTCCCGGTCCCTGTCGTGCTCGACCGGCAGGCGCTGACGGAGCTGCGCCCGTCGGACCTGCGGACCGCGTTCGCCCGGACCGGCGTCCTGCTGGTCTGGGGCGAGGGGGGCAGTGGGAAGACGACCCTGGCCTGCGCGGCGGCCCGGTGGGCGATGGCCGACGACCCGGCCGACCGCCTGGCCGCGCACCGGATGCTCCCGGTCCTGGTGGAGCAGGAGCTCGCCCCTGACGCCGGGGACGGGGCGGCGCCGCTGGTCAAGGCCGTCCACGGGGAACTGGAGGCGCTGGTCGGAAGCGACCGGCCGATCCCGGAGGAGTTGGTCCGGCAGCTGATGTGGCGGCGGCGGCTGCTCGTCGTCGTCGACCACTTCTCCGAGTTGAGCGAGGCGGCCCGGGACCTGCTCCACCCGGGCCAGGACGGGTTCCCGGCCCGGGCACTGGTGGTGACGTCGCGGCGGCGGGAGGACCTCGACCACGTCGCCCGGGCGGAGCTCGAGCCGCTCCGGGTCAAGGGGGACCGGCTGTCGTCCTTCCTGGAGGCGTACCTGACCCGGGAGGGCGAGCGCCACCTGTTCACGGACGAGGAGTTCTTCGAGGCCTGCCGGGGCCTCGCCCGGATGGTCGGGAACCGGGACGTGACCGTCCTCCTCGCCGTCCTGTACGCCCGCCAGGTGATCGCCCGGCAGGCGCGGCGGGTCGACGAGGAGCTGTCCAACAACGTCCCCGACCTCATGCTCCAGTACCTGAGCGAGGTGAACCGGGGCGTGCCGGTGGCCGAGCGGCGGAAGGACGCGGACGTCCACCGCGACGCGAAGGCCCTGGCCTGGCTGTGCGTCCGGTCGAACTTCCGCCCCGGCTCGGTCCGCCGGGATATCGCCTCCGGGGCCCTCACCGGGGCAGATCCGGACGGCCGGCTGGACTACCTGGAGAGGCGCCTGCGCGTGCTCCAGCCGGTGTTCCCCGACAAGGTCCGGTTCGCCCTCGACCCTACGGCGGAGTACCTGGCCCAGCTCTACCTGGTGGAGGAGTACGGTGGAACCGAGGCCAAGTGGAAGGCGGTCCTGGACGCCCTGGACGCCCAGCCCGGGCGGTGGGAGGGCGTCCGGGGGTTCCTCCAGGCCCTGCTCGACTGCTGCCGGACGAAGGGGCCGGAGTACGGCGTCCCGGCGTGGCTGGAGGCGAAGGTGGACGCCCGGCTGACCGGCCCCGGCCCGGCCGGGAGTTCGGGCGGGGAGGCAGCCGGTGTGAACTCGTCCGAGCGGCAGTCCGCCGCGACGGTGGCGGCCGCTGCTAGCGTGTGAGCACCCTCGGCGACGAGTTCGACCAGATGGACGGGTTCGGGGGCACTCGGGGGATTGACCGGGTGAACCCCGAGGATGGTGACACGTTCTTCCACGAGCGACCCAGCCCGGCCTACGGTAGACGGTGCCGCCCGATTCGATGACCGGGGGCCGACCCGTGAACCACTTCCCCCTCACCCCGGCCGACCGCCGGGACTTCCTCGACCACGTCCGCCCGTCGGCCGACCCCGACGTCCGGCTCCGGTCCCACATCCTGCTGCTGCTCGACGACGGGCACCACATGGGCGACCATCCGGGCCGTCCTGTTCTGCTCCCTCGCCACCATCGCCCGGTGGAAGGCCCGGTTCGAGACGGGTGGGGTGAACGCCGTGTTCGGCCGGCCCCGGGGCCGCAAGCGGTCCGGGGGCCACATCTGGGCGGCCCTGGTGGTGCGGTGGGCGCTGACCCTCTCCCCCATCAGCTTCCGGTTCGCCCGCAGTCGGTGGAGTTGCGGGGCACTCGTCGTGGTACTCCGGGAGGACTCCCAGGTGATCGTCGGGCGGGAGACGGTTTGCCTCTGGCTGCTCGACGCCGGGCTGGTGTGGCGGCGGCCCCGCCCGACCATTCGCCCGAAGGACCCGGACCGGGAGACGAAGCTCCGGGCGTTGCGGGCGTTGTTGCACGGGCTGCCGGCGGACGAGACGGCGGTGTTCATGGACGAGGTGGACGTGAACCTGAACCCGGAGGTCGGGTGCATGTGGATGAGGCATGGCGAGCAGGCGGCCGTCGAGACGCCCGGCAACAACGTGAAGCGGTACCTCGCCGGGAGCATCCACTGGCGGACCGGGCGGGTCGTCCTGACCGAAGGGAAGCCGAAGGACGGGCGGTCGGCCGCCCTCTTCTGTCGGCACCTGGACGACCTGCGGCGGGCGTTCCGCCGCTACCGGGTGATCCACGTCGTGTGCGACAATGCCGGGACGCACACGGCCGACGGGTCGAGGCTGGTCCGGGCGTACCTGGAGGCGTGGGGGCACCAGGTGAAGGTCCACTACCTGCCGAAGTACGCCCCGGACACGAACCCGATCGAGCGGGTGTGGTGGCGGTTGCACGAGGCCGTCACCCGGAACCACCGATGCCAAACGGTGGACGAGCTACTCGACCTCACATTCGACTGGTTCGAGACCCGCACCCACTTCCGGGTCAAGTCCTCGGTGTACGCCGAAACGCCTGGAAAATGAGGGCGACTTCCGCCTGAGTTGGGAGGTATCTAGGTCTCGTTGGCCCAGGAATCGACGCCGCGTGGCGACTTGAAACTCCTCATCCTCGACTTCGTGTCCTCCAGCGAAAACGCGAAACCCTTCCGATTCTGGGCACCCAGCTCATTGCCACCGCCCGCCAAGAAGACATCCACCTGGAATGCCGGTTGACCTGATCGCAGGAGGCGGTTGCCCCCTTGCCGTCGCCCTCGCCCCCAGCTTCACCGCGTAACAAGCGGAGTAACAACCCTCGAGATCAACCGCGAGCGAGCACTCCGAAAAAGTGTATTCGTTTCCCCGGCCCGGAGCATGATAGGGTAGGCGCGATCGACTCCGGGGCGACCCCACGCATGACCCATCGGCTTACAACACTGACGCGGCGCCTGCTCGGGCGGGACCACCCGCCCGGCGGGGCGGACACCGACCGGCAACTCCTCGAGCGGTTCGTTCGCGACCGGGACCAGGCCGCGTTCGCCGCGCTCCTGAGGCGGCACGGGCCGATGGTCCTCGCGGTCTGCCGGCGCCTGCTCCACAACCCGGCGGACGCGGACGACGCCTTCCAGGCCACGTTCCTCGTGCTGGTCCGCCGGGCGACCACCGTCGGCTGGCACGAGTCGCTCGGCGGCTGGCTGCACGCGGCGGCCTGTCGCGTCGCCCGCACGGCGCGGACGCGCGTGGCCCGGACCACCGCACCGGCACCTCGCGCTGATCCGCAGGAGACCCCGACTATGACGGCCGACCCGCCGACGGCCGCAGCGCACCGGGAGTTGCGCGCGGTGCTGGATGAGGAACTGGCACGGTTGCCGGAGAAGTACCGATTGCCGCTGGTCCTGTGCTACTTGGAGGGACGGACCAACGAGGAGGCCGCCGCGCAGCTCGGCTGGACCAAGGGAACCGTTTCGGGCCGATTGGCTCGCTCCCGCGACCTCTTGCGCGTCCGGCTGGCACGCCGCGGCCTCGCGCCGTCGGTAGCCGCGGTGGAGATCACCCTGAGCGCGGCGGCGGCCGCGGGCCCACCACCCGCGGCGCTGTTCGAGTCCGCCCTGGCGGCCGCGGTCCTAACCGCGTCCGGTTCCGGCGTCGCCGGGATCGTTTCCGCGCGCACCGTCGCCCTCTCCGAAGGAGTGTCACGAGCCCTGTTCCTGACCCGCGTGAAAATAACGGCCGCAGCGATCTTCGCGTTCTGTCTGGTTGGGGCCGGCGCGACGCTGGCGGCCCTCCACGCCCGATCGGCGCATCAGAAAGAGGCGAAACCCGTGCCCGCGCCGAGGGTCGCGGGCGAGCCGACCGACCCCGGGACCGACAACGAGGACATCGAAGGCACCTGGACGGTCACTCGTGCCGAGCCCCCCGGGAAGGGACCGAAGTGGACATTCACCGGCGGTCGGCTCGAAGGGTTCAGTGAGCCGAACAAGGGGAGCATCACGTCCTACAAACTCGATCCCGCACAAAGGCCCAAGGCGATCGATCTCACGGTTCAGGTCGGAACCGATGGCCCGGTCCTGTTTAGCGCCAAAGGGATCTATCAACTCGCCGGCGACGAGTTGAAAGTCTGCTTCGCGTCGAATGGTGCGGGCCGACCGAAGGCGTTCCCGGCCGGGCCGGCGCCCGCGAGCGTGCTCGCCCTCAACCGCGTGCCGCCCGTCGCCGTCACCTTCCTCGACTCGGAGGGCGGCAAACCGCCGATGCGGTTCAATTACTTGACGTTGGAACTGGCCAACACACGCGGCCGGCCGATCTGGTTGGTCACCCGGGACTGGGGGGACGAGCCGCTGGCGGAGTCCGGGACGTTCTTGGAGCAATCGGACGGCAAGCCGCAGGGGTTCAGCGGCGAGGGCTACAACGGGAAGACCGGCGGCGGCATGGGCGCGGCGGTGCTGGTGCGCTACATCGGGAACTTCCGCGCTGTCTATTTGGCCCCCAAAGCGACCATCCGGTTCGAACGATACACGATCAAGAGCTGGAAAAAAGACGTCGAGCGGTTCGAGGTCTGGGAGGCGTCCGCCCTTCGCGTGAACGGCCGCGCGACCCTCGACGCGTGGCTGCCGTATCGGACCCGGAACGACGGGGACGCGGTCATCCCCGCGCACACCGGCTGGGACAATCTCGACTGGGACCCGAAGGCCCTTCAGTCGCGGAAGGATTACCCGAACGAGCGGATCGAATTCGTGCGGGCCGACGTTATCAAGAAGTGGCTCGTGCCGATCGCGGAGCGGGGCCCCAAAGGCGAACAACCGGCCCAAACGCCCCTGGAAGAGCTTCAGGGCACCTGGCACCCGGTCGCCGGCGAGTTCAAGGGCGAGCCGATGACCGGACAGGAACGGGAGGAGACTGGCTGGTAAAGGCCAACCTCATGAAGCACACCGGCGAATTGCTCGAGATTCCGCGCCTGATCGACCAAGGGAACCTGTTGGACGTCTGGCAGGTCGTGACCTTCGAGGAGGGTGGCAAGGCGCGTGACACGAAGAACGTCGAGTTCGCCGCGACCCCTTCCACCGTCGCGTTACGTGTCGGCGATGCGGTCGAGCGGAGGGCCGATTACGTGATCCGTCCGGGTCAACGGGCGAAGGAGATCGACCTCGTCATCGGGTCCGGAACCAGGGACCAGAAGACCGACCGGGGCATCTACGCGATCGAGGGTGACGTCCTGGAGATCTGCCTCGACGAGAGCGGGACGAGGCGCCCAACCGGGTTCACCGCGGGGAACGCGGGCGAGGTCTTGCTCGTTCTGAAACGCAAGTCGGGGCACGGGTTCGAGTGCTCGTTTTGGTCCAAGGCCCCCTTTGGGTCGCCGACGCGCCGCCGCAACCCAAATAGGAATCAGCAATTGCAGCCTGGCCGCAAAAAACCGGGACGGGTTCCGGGTTCACCGGACACTATGGTAATGAGTGCAAAACCTCGTCCCGCTCGATATCTGGTAGCAAACCATTGCGACAACGTCTCCGCACAGTTCGCACTCTCCTGGCCCAGTCCACCCTCGGTACGCCCCTGGCTGACTCGGACGACAACTTGCTGGCCAGATTCGTCCGGGGCTGCGATTCGGCTGCGTTCACAGAACTGCTCCGCCGTCACGGCCCGATGGCCTTGGGCGTGTGCCAGCGGGTGCTCGGGGACGGACCAGACGCCGAAGACGCCTTCCAGGCCACGTTCCTCGTCCTCGCCCTGAAGGCGGCCGCCGCCCCCGGCCCGTCGCTGCGGGCCTGGTTGCACGGCGTGGCGTATCGGGTGGCGCGGAACGCGCGCAGGGGCCGGGATCGCCGCCGGCGGCACGAGCGGGCAATCCTCCGGCCGGAGGCCGCGCCCCCGGGCCCCGACCCCCACGACGCGACTGAACTCCGGTGCGCCCTCGACGAGGAACTTGCCCGCCTCCCCGAGCGGTACCGGGTGGCGTTCATCCTCTGCCACCTCGACGGCCGGACCCGACCGGACGCGGCGAAGGAATTGGGTTGCAGCGACGGCACCCTGTCGAGCCGGCTGGCCCGAGCCAAAGACCTGCTCCAACGCAACCTCCGCGCACGCGGGATTGCCCCGGCCGCGGCCCTGGCCTTCCCGCCGACGGCCGTCGGGGTGGCCGTCGCGGTGCCCCCGACGCTCGCCGCGGCCGCCGTCCAGACCGCCCTGGCCGTCGCCGCGGCAGGAAGGGTGACCTCGGTCGCCCCTCCCGCCGTCGCCGCGCTCGTCAAGAGTGCCACCGCCGCGACCGTCCGGCCGCTCGTCCTGGTCGCCGGTGTTGTGCTCGCCGCGGGAGCCTCCGCATGGGGCGTGGCTCAGGAGCGCCTGGCCCAGCCCGGTCTTCAGCCGGACGCCGTGGCGGCGGCCGACTCCCTTCGAGAAATCCTGCCGCCACCGGACGCGATCCCATCGGGCCGACCGGCTCCCGCGAGCGACCGGGCCTCACTGACGCGGGGAGAACTCTCCGGCATCCGGAGAGGGGAATCGATGGCGGAACAGGCTCGCACCGGCACCACCCGAGGACCACGCGCGATGGCAGACTCCGACCCCTGGCGCTCGCTGTTCCGGATGTTCGCGCTGGAGCGGGGGGCCGCGCCCCCGACCCCGCCGCCCCCGGCCGACCTGGACCGGTTCGAGGCGGAGACCGGCATCCGGCTCCCCGCCGGGTACCGCGGCTACCTCGGCGTCTTCGGCCCGGGCTGCCTCCAGGTGGGGCGGGGGAACAACATCCGTGAGATGTTCATCAGCTCCCCCTACTGCCCCAGCCGTTCCCTGGACCTTTCCCGGGCGGTGGAGCGGCTCCGGCTCCTGCGGGAGGACCCGCCCCGGGGGCTGGACGACCGGATGAAGCGGCTCGTCGTCTTCGGCGGGGACGGGCTCGGGCACGAGTACGGGTGGGACCCGGAGGAGGTGACCGACCCGGCCGCCCCGGAGTTCGCCGTCTACGCCTGGTACCGCGGGGACCACGGGTACCGGGTGTCGCGGACGTTCGCGGGGTTCATCCAGTTCGTCCTCGACGTGGCGGCCCGGCGGGAGCACTCCCTCAACCCGTGCGACCGGGAAGACTCCGGCGCGACCGCGTTCGCCGCCCCGGCCTTCGCGCCCGGGCGCGTGTTCCGGCCGGTGATCGTCGATTAGTCCTCCGGCGCCGCTCGGGCGGGGCAGGTTTCGGGCCTCGCGATGACGGCACCACAGCCCCCTGGGTGGGGGCGGAGATCATGGAATCGTCCATCCACTCGACAGGAGAACCGCCGATGCCGAGCAACGCTCCCCCGCCCCGGCTCCCGACGCGGTGGTGGCCCCTGGTCACCGCCGGCCTCGCCCTCGGCTATGTCGGGGTCGTCTTGGCGGAAGACCTGCTGCTCGGCCGCCGGCTGCCGTTCGAGGCCCGGTACTGGGCCCAGGTCGTGGCGTTCGCCCCGCTCTTCCTGGCCGGCGTCCTCGCCCGATTTTGGGCCGCCGACGGGCCTTCCGCCGGCGTGCCCCGGGAGAGCTAGCCACCCCGGCGAGGGGGTCGTACGCTGGTGGCCCCTCAGTCGGCCGTGACAGAGGCCGAGCTGGAGTCGGGGCACCGGAGAGGCGGTGCTTCCGCGGAATTACGCAATAGTTGTATCAAACAATATGGCGCTTATTAGCTAAATAGAAAGAGTTCGCCCGGGCGTTTCTTGACGGGATCGGTTGGCCGCTCAGCCCGGGCCAAGACGTCGGTGACGTCGCCACTCACTCGGAGGCGTGAGGCACGACTCGCCGCGGAGCAAGTGAACGCGGACGGCCAAAAGGTGGCCGAACGCAGAGTTCGGAACGGATGCGAGGCGGTGTAACCGGACACGCACGGGGATCGCTCGGCACGCGGCCGGCCAAATCGCTCGGTGGCGTCTGGGGTCCGCTGCTCATATGGGCGGATCTCCCATGGGACGGATTTTCAGAACGGTGCCTCGTCGGTCGCACCCCGTGCTGTTTGTTCCCTGACGTCAACACAACAGGAGTCGTGAATGGCCCGTTTGCAAACGTCGGCGTACCACCTTCTGGCCGGGCTCGCCGTGGCGGCCTTGGTGGGCACGGCCGCGGCCCAGCCCAAGGACCAGTCGATCAAGATCACGGCCGAGGCGCTGGCCAAGGAGTGTGCCGCCGACGGCGCAAAAGCGGAAGCGAAGTACAAGGGGAAGACGCTGCGTGTGACCGGCACGGTGGGCTACGTCTACGACGACATCCTGTACCTGCCCGTCCGGCTCGGGGGCGGGAAGACGAGCGACGTCGGCATCCATTATGGCAAGGGGAGCAAGCCGGCGGTCAAGATGGGGGACGAGGCCACGTTCGAGGGCAAGTTCGACGGGGCGAAGGCCCTCGGGCCGGCACTGAAGGAGTGCAAGCTGGTCAAGGACGGCGAGAAGAAGAAGTAGTTGCCGGCGATCTCTTGGGAGGATACGGAGTCCCCTCCCTTGCCGAGTCGGTCGCGGAATTCCGCGACCATTTTGTTACCGGGTGGTCCAGGGCCGCCGCACTATGAACGGCTGACGGCGTAGGGGTTTCGGGCGACACCGTGGGGAGTCACGGAGGACGCCCGATGCCATCCCTGCCACTCACCACCGTGTTCGCCGACCCGCCCGACCCTCACCGCGAGACGCCGAACACGCTCCACCTCCTGTCCGACATCTTGGTCCTCGCCACCTGCGCGGTGATCGGCGGGGCCGAGTCGTGAGACGGCATGCCGGCCCCATGAGGACCCTGATCGCATCGGTGGCCCCGGGGTTCGTGGGCCATACCAGGGGCACCATCGAAGCCCTGGAAACCCCGTTCGACGACATCGCCACCCGGCCGAAGCCGACGTCGATCCGGTCGCTGGACGGGAAGGCGTACCGGGAGATGCCCGAAACGGGTTACCGAGAAGTAGGTGTCATTCGTCCGACACGCCGGAGTGGGCAAGGGCACCTTTGTCCCTTCCCGGTCTACTCTTGCCAGGGAGCCTACGCTTGCGACCCGTGTGGCCCTTGCGACCCGCTACTCTCCACGGTCCAGACGCTCCGATGGCGGTGGCGCACCAGCAGGATCGCATGGGTCGCTACCGGTCCGCAGCCGCGAGTGTGTCCCGGGCCCGCTGAAGGGCCGCCCGCATCCGCTCCTCGAGCGGGTCCGGCTCGGTCGGTCGGGTGCACATCTCGGCCAGCAGCAGCCGCCCCGCCGCGTCCAGCCGGGCCGGGTCGCCGCCCCCGATGACCTCCCAGAGCATCGCGGTGTCGGGGACCACCACCCGCTCCCCTTCCAATTTGGCCACCCTCGCCCGGATGCTACGGCTCATCCCGCGGCCCTCGCTCCCTTGGTTGCCTCCAGGGCGGCCACCCGCTCCTCCAACTCCACCGCCTCCCGGACCCGCACCCCGAGTTCTAGCAGGGCCCGGGCTGCCCCCAGCCGCACCGTCTCCGACCGGGCCTTGCGGCACAGGAACCCCAACGTGTCGGCCGCGTCGGCCATTCCGTCGGCCAACCGCCCGACCGCCCGGGACGTCATCTCCGCCCGCAGCTCGGCCACCCGGCGGGCGAACGCCGGCAGGTCGTGCAGCCACGTCTTCACCGTCCGCTCCCCGGCCCCGGCCGCCTTGGCCGCCTCCATCACGGTGCGGCCGGCGGCCAACGCGAGTGCAGCAGCTTCCTGCTTAGGCGGAAGCCCCTCCACATCCGGGCCGGTAAAGGCCGATACGGGCCGTGCCACGCTGCTCCCTCCACGACCGCCCCAGGACTGCTGGGGCCAGGCCATTTATCTTACCACGGGCAGAGTGTTGCAGCCGTTTGCGGACGGCCTGCGGTAGGGAGTTCCGCTTCCGATTCGGCGGCGGAGGAGTAGTCACGGGCGGCCAACTCCTTGACAAGCTGGTGCTCGGCGAGCTTTTCCAGTGTTTGAAGATGGGGGCGTTGACAAGGCGGAGTTGTTTCTGCGAGCCGCCGACGAGGAGGGTGCGAATGAGACGTTCTTTGACTTGCGAAATCAGACCTTCTGCATGGCAGACCCCTAAAGGAGGAACCGTGGTGGTCCTGTCAGGGATTGCCGCTCGCCCCTCGCCCGGCTGGCACCCGGCGAAGGGGGCTGATTTAGTGTCTTCGTCTAAGCCGTGTGGACAAGTTCGGGGTAAGTCGGGTCAGTGGCGGCGTCAGACACTCGCCAGGGAGGGCGACCGATGGGCCACCGCCACGCCATCTCGGATGCCGCCTGGGGCCGCGTCGAGCGCCTCCTCCCGGGGCGCCCGGGGCAGCCCGGATGGGTCGCAGAGGACAACCGGCGGTTCCTCGACACCGTCCCGCACGTGGCCAAGACCGGCATCCCGTGGCGTGACCTACCGGATCGGTTGCTTACGGATAAAGATCAGCATGTTTACACATTCGTGCCCAGCGACACGAACCCGCGATCCGATATGCGCAGTATTCCGGGGAGTCACACCCGTAGGCTTTCGCACAGTACCGCAGTTTGAGAATTCCTTCGAGCAGCTGCCGAATAATTGCCCGGCGGACGGATTCGATGTCCCGTGTGCCGTCTATCACCACAATGTTCTGGTATTTTCGGGCCAAGTCCTGGAACCCTTTGTGGACCTGTCGCAAGTGATCAACGTCCTCGAATGCGTTTGGCGTCTCACCCCGCCCGGTTTGGATGCGCGACACCCCGACATCTGGCGGTACGTCGATCAAGAACACTACGTCAGGAACCAACGCCAAATCGAACATTTGTGCGGCGACCGCGTCCGGGTTCTGCCCTTGAGAGCCCTGGTATGCGATGGTCGAGTAGAAGTATCGATCCAGGATGACCGTTTCGCCCCGGGAAAGAGCGGGCAGAATCGTATCGCGGATGTGCTGCTTGCGATCTTCAACGAACGCGTGAAGCTCCTCGGCGGGCGACATCCGACCCTTGGTAGCGGACTGCCGAATCTTGCGCCCCCACGGTCCGTCGGTGGGCTCCTTCGATTGCAAGACTGGCTCACCAGCGGCTTTAAAGAAATCAACGAGCAAGTTCACCTGGGTGGTCTTGCCGGCCCCGTCGATTCCTTCAAAGGCGATCAGGGAGCTTTTGTCGGTTCGGTCCATACCTCATCAATAGTACCCGCTCGCGTTTTGGGCCGCAATCCGAGCCGCTCTGAGCGTGGACGGGTGTAGCCAGGGCAGGCTTTGCTCGGGGGTAGGCTCTGGGATACAAAGGCGGGCAGACTCGCCCTGCGGCGCCGCCACAACCTCTTAGTAGGGCGGCGGATAACGATTCTCCGAGCAGCCCGCAATCAGCTGGCCGAGATCAAGGTATTGGCCACCTGGTTGAGCAACGTCGTCCCTAAAATGTTCGGTATCGCCCGCCCTGGCATCGCAGTCGCGACCATGGATCAGATTGCCCTTGTGGCTGCCCACAGGCTGACCGAGCGGACCCTGGCCACACCTTCCTCGACCCGCACCCGCCCGTCAGGCGACCGGAGTTGGGGCAACGCCTTGACCGCTCCCCGCGGTCGCATGCCGGCGGAGCCTTGGGCCGTCAGGACGAACCCGAGGGCGGAACGGCTTGGAGTGGGCAGGCCTCATCCTCACACCACACCTGCATCCCCAGAGACGGCGGCCGACCAGTCGGCGTCCTCGATCAACTTTTCTTAGCTCGACTTGTGCAGCTTCCTGGGTCGCTCCGTGGGTAGCAAGGCGGGGTGACGGGGCCGCCCTCGTCTCGCTCCGGCAGTCGCACGTTGGACATTGCGTTGCTCGCCGGCGGGCTAGCCGACCACCTCCCGCTGGTGTTGCCGAAGCCCTCGATCGGCGAGGCGTTCATCTATGCCACGAGCTAGTGACTGACCCTCGGAGTGCACCTGACCGAGGGGGGCAACGATCGACAATAGACTCGTTGCGAAATAGCCGCGGGTAGGGACGCACCTTCCTGCGGTTGGGGTACGGTGCCGTTACCCGAACATCCGGTTGTGGAGCCCGGCGACGCTCTTCATCATCACCGTGTGCCGGGACCGCGGGTTCCGGTACCGGTCGGCCGCGATCCGCCACACCTTCCTCTTCCCGATCCCGTGCTCGGCCACCACCCGCTCCCGGGCCCGCCGCCGGTTCCCGGCCTTCTGCCGGCGGGTCAGGGGACGCCCCCGCGGCTTCCGGGCCGGCACCCGCAACCCGGTCACCAGGTACGCCGTATCCCCGGCACCCGGCACCCCCGCCGGGAGTTCCAGCCGGGACCGGTCGTACACCTTCTTGTCGTGCACGGACCCCGGGGCCGCCTCCGACACGGCCGCGATCCGCACCTTCCGCTTCCGCGGCTCGCCCCGCCCGGGCCGCTTCTTCTTCCGCACCACCACCACCCGGTGCTCGAGGGTGTGCCGCGTCTTCTTCCCCGAGTCGTACCGCTTCTGCCCCCGGGTCGGCCGGTACGTCGGCGGCTCGGTCGCGTCCACGAACGCCGCGGCCAACTCGTCCGCCCCGAGGCGGACCTTCCGCTCCGGGATGCGGAACACCCCGGCCAGGGCCCGCCCGACCGTCCGGATGACCCGACAGGCGGTCCCGGCGTCCACCCCGAACCGCCCGCCGAGGACGACCTGCGCGACGTAGACCCGGTAGTACATCAGCACGAGCAGGAGGCGGTCGTCGGATCCGAGCTTCGGCTTCCGGCTGGCCCCGGGCTTCCGCTGACGTGGGCGCCGGGTTTGGGCGGCGGCCTTTCGGGCCGCCAGGACGGGTTCGAGGTCGTCACGGAGCTGGTCGAACGCCTTGACGGTCAGCCCGGTAAACTGGCGAAACGTGGCGGGCTTCTGGCGTAGGCGTTCGTGTAGGTCCATGCCGCCGCATAGCCACTGCCACCTATTTCGCAACGAGTCTAATACGTTGGCCGAGTAGGCCATCCGACACCTAGCCGTCGGCCGCCACAACTGGCTGCACTTGGGCGGTGACTGCAGGTTGAAGCCCACGGCAGTTCTACTCAGCACAGCCGCCTCGGCCAAGCGTCTGGGGTCAATCCTTGGGCGCACCTGAAGCACGTCTTGACGGAACTCCCGACCCGTAACCTGAGTGCCGATCTGGCCGATCTCCTATCGGACTAATGGGTCCGTTCCCGTCCCGGTCAGATAGACATTGCAACTCCAGTGCCTTAAACTGCAAGATGCTCTGTTGAAACCATCTACCCGGTAGCAGCCAGGAGCATGAGGTCATGGGTCAGCACCCGAAGGCGGCCCTCCCGCGCTCGTGACTCGTCGGATCGGGCGCCGAGAGCGCTTCCGAGCCGCCGCTTGGGCCGGGAGAACGCGGACTCCACCTGCCACCGCTGGCCGAACCCCCGCCGGGCCCGCCGGCGACCCGGGCGGGTCGAACCGCCGGGCCATCTGCCGGCGGTACTTCCCGCCCGGGTCGCCGGCGGGCT
>JAFKFQ010000469.1:0-5636 GCA_017308215.1 bacterium
ACCGCCCCCGCGGACGCACCATAACAGTGCATCCCGCGCGGCAAACGGACTGGGGAGGAAGTCACAGTCCGGGTGTGTGCGCCGAATCCTTATACCTCGGCCGCGGTCCGGGCCGCGGCGGAGTCGGTGGGGCCACACCCGACACCTCAACCCCACTCTATCCGCCCCGTTGCCTGCCCACCCCACCCCGTGTGCCCACAGTAGTCGGCACACGCCGTGTGCCTGCTACGGCGGCCGGCTCGCGCCGGCCGGTCGCCACATCGGAGTTCGCACTCGACATCGACCGATCAAAGCACCATGAGAGTTCACGCCGACCGGGCGCAGCCGATTGCCGACCGCGCGAACCCACCCCTGCTCCGCCGTGTCCTCACCGCTCCTGCGGACCGTCACCCTCTCTACAATCCCCGCATGACTCACGCCATCCGCTGCCGCGGCCTCGTGAAGACGTACCGCGGCAAGCCGCCGGTCGAGGCCGTCCGCGGGCTCGACCTCGACGTGCCCGCCGGCGAGTGCTTCGGCCTCCTCGGGCCGAACGGGGCGGGGAAAACGACCACCCTCGAGATCATCGAAGGGCTGCTCGACGCGACCGCGGGCGAGGTCGAAGTCCTCGGCCTGACGTGGGAGCGCGACGGCGCCGCGATCCGCCGCCGCATCGGCATCTCGCTCCAGGAAACCCGCCTCGCCGACAAGCTCACCGTCCGCGAGACGATCGACCTATTCCGCTCCTTCTACCCGTCCGGTCTCAGCGCCGACGAGGCGATCGCCCGCGTGTCGCTTGAGGAAAAGGAACGCGCCTACGTGGACAAGCTCTCGGGCGGGCAGAAGCAGCGGCTGGCGGTGGCGACGGCACTCGTCGGCGACCCGGAGCTGCTGTTCCTCGACGAGCCGACGACCGGCCTCGACCCGCAGTCGCGCCGGCAGCTCTGGGAGGTGATCCGCGGGTTCCGCGCGCGCGACCGCACGGTCGTCCTCACCACGCACTACATGGACGAGGCCGAACGCCTGTGCGACCGCGTCGCGGTCATCGACCACGGGAAGGTCATCGCGCTCGGCACGCCGCGCGAGCTGATCGCCCGCCTCGGCGGCGAGCACGTCGTCGAGTTCACGGTGGACGGCGACCTGCCGGCGACGGTCCACGCCGAGTGCGGGCGGTTGCCGACCGTGCAGGCCGTGCGCGAGGAGTCCGGCGGGTTCACACTGGCAGTCGGCGAGCCGGCCGCCGCGATCCCGCCGCTCATGGACCTGTTGCGGGCGAACGGCGTGCGCCTCGTCGGCCTGACCACCCGCACGGCCACGCTCGAAGACGTGTTCGTGACACTGACCGGCCGCCACCTCCGCGACGGGGATTAGCCTGTGAGTCATCAAGCCGTCGAGTCGTGCGGTCTCCAGTGAGACGCCCAACCGTACTGCCCGACCTGAAGACTTGAAGACTTGACGACCTGATGACTTGAGGACTGGCATGACCCCGCTCTGGCAACTGACGCTGGCCCGGTTGCGCGAGTTCTTTCGCCGGCCCGCCGCGGTGTTCTGGGTGTACGGCTTCCCGCTCGGGCTCGCGCTGATTCTCGGCGCGGCGTTCCGCGACCGGCCCGTCGAGAAGGTGCGCGTGGACGTGCGGACCGACGGCCCCGGCGGGCCGTCCGCGGCCGAGGCGCTCGCCGCCACGCTCCGCGCCGACAAGCAGCTCGACGTGACCCTGGGCGACGGGGTGGCGACGCGCAACCGACTCCGCACCGCCAAGACCGATCTGGTGGTGACCCCGGCGACGGCACCGGACACGGCCGCCGAGTACCTGTTGGAGCCGAACCGCACGGAAGCCACGCTCGCCCGCACCGTCGTCGACAACGTACTCGTCCGACGCCGCGTCCCCGGCTACGCGGCGCCGGAGTCGGTGCCGATCGTCGAACCCGGCGGGCGGTACATCGACTTCCTCATCCCCGGGCTGCTCGGCATCAACCTGATGGGCGGCGGGCTGTGGGGCGTCGGGTTCGTGGTCGTGGACATGCGGGTGCGGAAGCTGCTGAAGCGGTTCCTCGCCACGCCGATGCGCCGGTCCGACTTCCTCTTCAGTCTGATGATCAGCCGCCTCATCTTCACGCTGATCGAGATCGCGCTGCTGCTCACGTTCTCGTACTTCGTCTTCGACATCCGCCTCCGCGGCGACCCGATCGCGTTCGCGGCGCTGGTGCTGCTCGGCGGCGCGGCGTTCGCCGGCGTCGGGTTGCTGGTCGCGTCGCGGGCCGAGACGATCGAGACCGTGTCCGGCCTGATGAACGCGGTGATGCTGCCGATGTACCTGTTCTCGGGCGTGTTCTTCTCGTCCGACCGGTTCCCGGCGGAGATCCTGCCGCTGGTGAAGCTGCTGCCGCTGACGGCGCTGAACGACGGGCTGCGGGCGGTGATGAACGACGGCGCCGGGTGGGAGGCGCTGCCGGTGCCGGCAGCGATCCTGGCCACGTGGGGCGCGGTGAGCTTCGCGCTGGCGTTCAAACTGTTCCGGTGGCGGTGAGAGTGGTGCGGCACTCCGTGCCGCGGCGGGGCGGGTGCCCGCGGGGCACCTCGTCACGCACCTGACGGGGAGCGGCACGGAGTGCCGCACCACTCTCACGCCGCCCGCCGCTGCTCCGCCGCAGCGGTGACCACCGCCCCGCCCGGCGCCAGGCACGCCGACGCGACCGCGAGCGGCACGTCCGCGGCGGCGAGCAGCAGCGCCACCGGCCCGTAGCGGTCGCGGATCAGCCGAGCCGCGGCCGGAGTCAGTGTGGTGCGGAGCGTGTCGATCCTGCCGCCGGTCCCGCCGTCCGGGTCGAGTACCAGCACGCGGCAGCCGAGGCCGCGCAGGTCCGCGAGCAGTCCGCTCCCGTCGCCGCCGGTGTGGACGACGAGGTCGTCCGGCCGGAGGCCGTAGTCACGCACAATGTCGGCGGCACGGGACATGTGGCCCTCCCCGGCTCACGCCGCGGCCCGGACCGGCGCCCCGGCGGGGCGGGTGCCGAAGAACCGGGTCCGCAGGAACTCCCGATACCACGCGATCGTCTCGGCGAGCGCGTCGGTGAGCGTCCGCGACGCCGCCCAGCCGAGCGCGTCGGGCGGCACCGACAGACTCGGCACGCCGCGGCCGGCGAACACTTCGCGCACCGCCGCCGTGATCTCGCGCTCGGTCAGCACCCACCCGGACCGGAACGCCCGCTCCTCGACCCGCGCGCCGGGTTCGGCGACGAGCCGTGCCGCGAGTGCGGCGCACGCCCGGGCCGCGTCGCGGACGGGCACGAAGTCGCGCGCCGGCCCGTCCTCGCCCGCGGCCGGGCGTTCGCCCGTCAGTAGCGCGACGACCGCCGCCGGCACGGCGCGGAACGTCTTGCGGTCGCCGCCGCCGAACAGTTCGCCGAACCGCGCCACGCCGACCGGCTGACCGGCGGGCGCCGCGAAGGGCGTCCCGTCGGGCCGCGCGAGCACCACGGGAATGCGGTTGTCGTAGCGGCGGGCGGCGTCGAGGACGGTCGCGGTGCCGCGGTCGGTGTCGGCGAGGTGGAAGACGGCGCGGACCTCGTGCACGGCGAGCGCCGAGTGGACGCGGAACAGGTCTTCCGCCCGGCCGTGGACGGCGTGGACTTTGCCGGTGAGGCGGTGCCGGGTGAACTCGGCGTCGGCGACGCGGTCGCGGACCAGCCCGACCACCTCCGCCCCGTGCCCGAGGAGCTCGCGGACCACGGCGGACCCGAGGAACCCGGTGCCACCGGTGACCAGCACCCGGCGGCCGCGCCAGGGGCTCGACGTGTCGTTCATCCGGTCGCCCCTCCCTGGGCGGCGGTCGTGTGCGGACGGGGCGGGGACCATACCCCCGCCGGCGCCCGCGGGTCAAGCGGAAGCGCGTGCGGCGCGCCGTCGGATCGGGTATCCTCGCACCGCTCACACCCATCTTCGACGAAACGGGGGCGGCACATGAGGCGGGCAGTCTGTGCGGTACTGTGTGCGACGGCGCTGGTGACCACGGCGCGGGCTGACCAGTTCGAGGTGTTCCTCGTCGCCGGCCAGTCGAACGCCGACGGCCGCGGCGCCGTCGCGCAGCTGAAAGGCCCGCTGGAGAAGTGGGCGCGGCCCCAGGACGACGTGCGCATCGCCTACTCGTGCTCGAAGCTGCGCGGGCCGGTGCTGGCGAGCAGGGGGTTCGAGCCGCTGCAACCGGGCTGGAGTGTCGCGCCGGGGAAGGCGCGGCCGACGGCGCTTCCGAGCGCGACGTTCGGCCCGGAGGTGTCGTTCGGCCGCGGCCTCGCCGACCGGCTGAAGGGGAAGCAGATCCGCCTCATCAAGTTCGCCGAGGGCGGCACGAGCCTGGCGAAGGACTGGAACCCGGCGGTGAAGGACCGCCTCTACCCGACGTTCCTCGACTTCACCCACAAGTCGCTGAAGGAGCTGACGGACGCCGGCCACACGGCGACACTCCGAGGCATGATCTGGCACCAGGGCGAGAGCGACGCCGAACTCCCCGCCGCGGAGTACGAGGCGCAGCTGACGGGGTTCATCGCCCGCGTCCGCACCGACCTCGCGGCGCCCGACTTGCGATTCGGCATCGGCGAGGTGATCGACAACGGCAAACGCGACGCCGTGCGGGCCGCGCTGAAGGCGACCGCGGAGAAGGTGTCGGGGGCGTTCTTCGTCTCCGCCACCGGGCTTACGTCGCACGACGGCGGGACGCACTTCGACGCCGCCAGCCAGATCGAGCTCGGCGAGCGGTTCGCGGCCGGGATGGCGAAGGCGCTGGAGAAGCGTTGACGGCCTACGCCGCCTTGCGCTCCTCGCGCTTCAGCCAGTGCTGGATCGCGGGGAGATCCTGCTCCCACTCCTTGCCGAAGCGGCGCTTCCCGAAGGCGTCGTAGAGCAGGTCGAGCGTCTCCACCAGCGAGCGAATCTGCGTGGCGCGCTCGTCGAGCTTTGCCCGCGCGTCGGTCACTTCTTCCGGCATCGGCGGGAGCTTGGCGCTGCCGACCGCGAGCGTCTCGGCGTGCAGCGCCAGTTCGTACTGCTGGTCGTGGCGGACGACGGTCAGCCCGCACTTCCGCGGCAGCTTGCCGCTCTGGATCGCCCGCCGCGCCTCGGGCAGCCGCGTCGGCCCCTCGTGGCTGATCGTCTCGTGCCCGGTCTGGCCGCGCGGGCACTACAGCGTTAGCGACCGGGCGATCATCACCGTCGCCTCCGAGTTGTCGGCGAGCGTGATCGTGTCGGAGACGACGTCGGTCTGGTACCAGAGCCAGAGCAGGTACTCGTTGCCGAGGAAGTCGCGGCTGCTCTCGTCGGCGATCCACGCCACGTCGGCGGGCGTCGTGCCGAGGACGAACGCGCTCGGCGCGCTGTCGTCCACCTGCCGCGTGTGGCCGTGGAGTTCCGAGAGGTGGTACGCCCGCCGGCCGGCGGTGACGCACTCCAGCTTCGCCTGGAACGTCTGCTCGAACAGGCTGCACAGCCGATCGACCTGCGTCAGCGACGTGGCGCCGAACAGCACCTCGTTCGAGAGCCGGTCCCAGAGCACGGGGAAGCACTTCCGCTTCTTGTAGCGGCCGTCCTTCGCCTCCTCTTCGAGGCGGTCGCGCGCCGCCTCCTTCGCCTCGCGCTTCTGGCGGGCGCTCGGGAAGCCGCTC
>JAFKFQ010000469.1:5645-21774 GCA_017308215.1 bacterium
CTCGGGAAGCCGCTCGGGTTGTTCTTCGTGAGCCCCTTGAGCTCGACCGCGGTGTACGCCCGCAGCAGGTCGCCGGGGAGCTTGTCGACGTCGACGCGCAGCTCGAAGTGGAGCGTGTCGTTGATGACGTTCTTGTCGAGCTGGAAGTCGGTGTCGAGGACGTGGTCGCCGGCGGTCCAGCCGGTTTCGACGCCGTCGGCGGCGGCGATGCGCTGGCGGCCGGCGGCGCGGTCGGCGAGGCGGTCGAGGTGTTCGGCGTCAAAGAGCCGGGGCGCGGAGCCGTCCACCTGGAACCGGAGGAACGTGACCCGGCCGTTGAAGAAACCCATTCTGCCCCCGAGTGTGAGTGTGGGTGTGAGCGTGAGGGACGAAACCGCCGGGTTTCCTCGCACTCGCACTCGCACTCGCACTGCGGGGTGGGCTAGCCGACCAGAACGGCCTCGCTGACCTCCCCGTCCTTGCGGCGCATCTCCTCCAGGATGATCGGATGCCAGGCGCGGTCGCGCTCACCGGCGGGGACGTAATTCTCCCGCGCCCACCGGCGCATCCGCAGTTCCTCAATAAAGTCCGGTTCGACCAGGAAGCCGCTGCCCATGACTCGACTCGAACCGTGGGTGACCCCGCCCGCGGGCGGGAGGGAGAGTGAGGTGCCGGTGTTGGCGGCGCAGGGAGGTTTAGCAACCCCACGCACATCGGCAAGCGGGTACGACGGAATTAACCCGCCCGGAACTCGGACCGGGCGGATTGGGTAAAATGGGTAGATAGTATCGACTCAGACGCCCTGGAGCGAGATGGTGACCTCCTGCTCCTCGTCGTCGCGCAGGTAGCGGACGCGGACGCGGTCGCCGGGGCGGAACTTCGCCACCACGCGCTGGTAGTCGGTCGTGGCGTCGATGCGCTCGTCGTTGATCCCGACGATCACGTCGCCGGGGGTAATGCGGCCGGTGACGCTCCGGCTGATCCCGCGCAGCCCCGCCTTCGCCGCCGGGCCGTTCGACACCACCTCGGCCACCATCACGCCGGTCTCGTAGCCGGCGCGGCGGAGCTTCTTCTCGTCGTACAGCCGCACGCCCAGGTCCGGCGCCTGCGTGCGGCCGGTGCGGATGACGTCGGTCACCACCTGGTTCACCGCGTCCGCCGGGATGGCGAACCCGATCCCGACGTTGCCGCCGGTCGTCGTCGAGATCGCGGTGTTCACGCCGACGAGTCGGCCCGCCCGGTTCAGGAGCGGGCCGCCGCTGTTGCCGGGGTTGATCTGCGCCGTGTGCTGCACCGTCCCGCTGATCGGCGCCCCGGTCGGCGACTCGATCGTGCGGTCGAGCGCGCTGATGATCCCGGTCGTGAGCGTCAGGCTCAGCCCGAACGGGTTGCCGATGGCGTACACCCGCTGCCCGACCTTCAGGTCGGCGGACGTGCCGAGCCCGAGCGGGGTCAGCTTCCCCTTCACCCGCGCCGGGTCGATGCGGACGACCGCCAGGTCGATGTCCGGCGCGACGCCGACCAGCTGCGCGTCGTGCGCCGAGCGGTCGGCCATGACCACGCGGATCGAGAGGTTCTGGCGGCGCGTGTAGTCCTGGACGACGTGGAAGTTGGTGACGATGCGGCCGTCCGTGTCCCAGACGAAGCCCGACCCGGTGCCGGTCTGCTGCTCCTGGAGTCGGTCGTTGAACCGGTCGCGCTTCACCATCACCGTGTCCACGTTCACGACCGCCCCCTTCGCGGCCTCGAACACGCGGTTCGCCTCGGCCTCGTCGACGTCGAGCGGCACGTTCGCGGCCGCCTCGCGCGGCTTGGCGTCCGGGTCGGTGGCGGGACCGGCGACGGGCGCGCCGGGGCGGCCGCCGAAGTTCCGGGTGGCGACGTAGAACGCGCCGAGCCCGAGTGCCACGCCGAACGCGAGCAGCAGCAGGTAGACCAGCGGGCGGAACGAGCCGCCGTCCTCGTCGTCTTCCGGCGGGCGGGGGCGGCGGCGCGGCTGGTACGGTGTTTCGTCGGGGTAGCCGGACGACATGGCGGACCTGGTCGGGTGAGTACGGGGACGCCGCTCTCATTCTACCCGGACCGGGCGCCGACAGACTCGCACCCCGCCCCCGGGCGGGGTAGACTGGCGGCGGGAACTACGACCAACGGGGGGCGGGCCATGCGGGCGCGGGCGGCAGTTGCGGGGTGGCTTTTCGCGGCGTCGGCGGCGCTGGCGGTTGCCCAGGACGGCCCGCTCGACCGGTCCGAACAGGACCGGCGCACGGCCCGCATCGTCCACGAGAGCGCGACGCTCGGCAGCGAGCTTTACAACAAGGGGAACGTCGAGGGCTGCTACCGCCTGTTCCAGGGCACCCTGCTGGCGGTGCAGCCGATGCTCGACCACCGCCCGAAGCTCGCCTTGTCGGTGAAGCAGGCGCTCGACAAGGCCGCCGCGATGCGCGACCCCGCGAACGGTGCGTTCGAACTCCGCAAGGCGCTCGATGCCATTCAGCTGGAAACGTCGGCGTCGTTCCCCATCCCGAAGAAGGACAAGGAGGCGGAGAAGGAGAAGACCACGGTGGTGCCAAAGGAGACGGACAAGGAGAAGGTGAAGACCACGGAGGCGGCGCTGTGGGACCGGCTCGGCGGCGAGAAGGTGGTCCGGCCGATGGTGAAGGATTTCGTCATCGCGGCTGCCGCCGACCCGAAGGTGAACATCACACGCAACGGAAAATACAAGCTCGACGAGAAGGGCGTGGCGAAACTCGAGCAGTCGCTGCTGGAGTACATCAGCGCGACGACGGGCGGCCCGCTGAAGTACTCCGGGAAGGACATGACCACCGTCCACGCCGGAATGAAGATCACCGATGACGAGTTCAACGCGATGCTGCGAAACATCCACGACGTCATGAAAAAGCACAACGTCGCCAACCTTGAGAGGCTCGACCTGCTGGAACTCGTCGGCGACACGCGCAAGCAGATCGTCGGGAAGTGAGCCGTGCCCGAGCTCCCCGACATCACCGTCTACATCGAGCGCCTGCGCCCGCGGGTCGAGGGACGGGTGGTGCGGGACATCGAGCTCCGCAGCCCGTTCCTGTTGCGGAGCGTGGACCCGCCGCTCGCGGAATTCGTCGGCCAGCCGGTCCGCGGGTTCCGCCGCCTCGGGAAGCGCATCGTCTGGTGCTTCGACGACGAGCGGTTCCTGATCCTCCACCTGATGATCGCCGGCCGGCTATACTGGAAGCCGCCGGGGGCGAAGGTGCCCGGCAAGGTCGGGCTCGCCGCGTTCCACTTCGACTCCGGCACGCTGACGCTCACCGAGGCGAGCTCAAAAAAGCGGGCATCGCTGCACACGGCCCGCGGCGCGGCGGCACTGGCGCGGCACGACCCTGGTGGGCTCGACGTACTCACCGCCGACCTCGCCGCATTCACAGCGGTACTCGCGCGTGAGAACCACACGCTGAAGCGTGCCCTCACCGACCCGCGGTTGTTCGACGGTATCGGCAACGCGTTCTCCGACGAAATCCTCCACGCCGCCCGCCTGTCGCCGCTCGCGCTGACGCGGGGACTGAAGCCCGACGCGGTCGCCCGCCTGTTCGAGGCGGCCCGCGCGACGCTCACCGACTGGACCGAGCGGCTGCGCGCGGAAGTCGGCGACGGGTTTCCCGAGAAGGTGACGGCGTTCCGCGACGGGATGGCGGTCCACGGGCGGTTCGGGAAGCCGTGCCCGGCGTGCGGGGCGGAGGTGCAGCGCGTCCGCTACGCCGAGAACGAGACGAACTATTGCCCCGGCTGCCAGACCTGCGGCAGGCTCCTCGCCGACCGGGCGCTGAGCCGCCTCCTCAAGGACGACTGGCCGCGGACGCAGGAAGAACTGGAAGAGATCCGCCGCGGGCCGGGGCCGTGACCCACGGCCCGCAGCACGCGCCTCACCGCCCGTCCCACGCCGGCAACCGTCCCGGCGTCGCCGGCGCCTCGAAGCCGTCGAGCAGCCGTTCCAGCGCCGGCAGATCCACTTCGACCACGCGCCGCAGCTTCGCCAACTCCGCCGTGAACTCCGCCGCCGCGATGCGGTACGCCTCCTTCTGTGTGCCCGTCGGGCGGCCGAGCGCCCGAGCCGAGGCGCCCGCGGCGTAGCCGACGCGCTCCGAAATGGAGGTCGGCGTGTTCTCGTTCCGCGCCCGCAGCACCGTGTCGCCGCGCAGCGCCCGCAGCACGTCGCGGTTGACCACGAGGAGCTCGCGCACCTTCGCCCGCGCCGCGTCGTCCGCCCGCGGGGCGACGTCGAGCGCCCGGCGCACCGCGTCGAGCCGCGCCGTCAGGTCGGTCGCCACGCCGGTGGTCCCGGTCACGGCGCGCTGGAGCTTCAGCAGCTGGCGGTTGAATGCGGCCAGCTCGCGCACGTCCTCCGGCGTCGCCGGCACTTGCGGGTCGAGGACGACGTTCAGGTTCACCGGCCCGGCCAGCGGCGTCACCTTCCCCTCGACGCGCTGGAACAGCCGCACCGAGTAGCGGCCCGGCGCGACGAGCGGGCCGGAGCCGCGCGGCGTGTCGTCCTCGTCGTCGTCCGCCTCCTTCGTCTTCGCGCCCGTCGGCGGCAGCGCGGCGGACGGGTCGCGCAAGTCCCACGTCACGCGGTGCATCCCCTCGCCGGTCGGGCCGGAGACGGTGCGCACCGGTGTGCCGTCGGCGTCACTGACGACCAGGAACACGGCCGGCGGCTCCTCCTCCGCCTCGGCCCGCAGGTCGTCCGGCGTCGGGTACGGCACCGGCATCCCCGCCTTCGTCGCCGCCTTCTCGGCATCGACGCGGCGCTGCTTGCGGCCCTTGAGCGCCGCCGGCAGCGAGTACGTGAACGTCGCCCCGGACGCCGGGTTGTCGGCGGCGTAGTTCCCCGCCCCGAGGAACCCCTTCCCCGCCCCGCCGAGCGGCGCCGCCGGCACGTACAGCACCGCGTCCCGCGGCTGGAAGAGCGTCGGCGCCGGCACCGCCCCCTTGAGCCGGCGCAGGGGCGAGTAGTCGTCGAGGACGTAGATGCCGCGGCCGAACGTGCCGATCACGAGGTCGTTCATCGCCTTCTGGACGGCGAGGTCTTTCACCAGGATGGTCGGAAGCCCGTTGCGGATGCGGTGCCACTTCTTGCCGCCGTCGAGCGTGACGAACAGGCCGAACTCGGTGCCGCAGAACAGCAGATCGGGGTCGGCGTGGTCCTCGGCGAGGCAGTACACGCTGCCGCGCGCCGGCAGGTCGCCGGCGATGCTCGCCCAGGTGCGGCCGCTGTCGTTGCTCCGCAGCAGGTACGGGGCGAAGTCGGCGTTCTGGTGGTTGTTGAACGCCGCGTACACCACCGTCCCGGCGTGCTGCGACGCCACGATCTTGCTCACGTAGGTGCGGTCCGGCACCCCCGGGACCGTCTCGACCTTCCGCCACGCCTTGCCGCCGTCCTCGCTCACCTGGATCAAGCCGTCGTCGGTGCCGACGTACAGCAGCCCCTCCTGCTTCGGGCTCTCGGCGAGCGCGACGATGTTGCCGTACAGGCTCGTCGAGCCGTGCTTGAACACGGCGTCCGGCCCCCACAGCTTCCCCATCACCGGGAGCTTGTCGCGGTCGAGCTGCCGCGTCAGGTCCGGGCTCACCGCCGTCCACGAGTCGCCGCGGTCGTTGCTGCGGAACAGCCGGTTCGCCGCGAAGTACAGGCGCTTGTGGTCGTGCGGCGAGATCGTGAGCGGGCTATCCCAGTTCCAGCGCAGCGGCGGCTCGCCGGCACCGGGCTGGGGCTGGATCTGCACGCGCTGGCCGGTCTTGCGGTCGAAGCGGCACAGCCCGCCGTACTGGAACTCGGCGTAGACGACGGTCGGGTCGGTCGGATCGACCTTGCAGTGGAACCCGTCGCCCCCCTGGACGACGAACCAGTCGGCGTTGGCGATGCCGTTCGCCGACCGCGTGCGCGCCGGACCGCCGAGGGTGAAGTTGTCCTGCGTGCCGCCGTAGACGTGGTAGAACGGGCCGCTCTGGTCGCAGGCCACGTCGTAGAACTGCGTCACCGGCAGGTTCGGCTTGAAGTGCCAGTTCGCCCCACGGTCGAAGCTCTCGTAGATGCCGCCGTCGCACCCGCACAGGTAGTAGCTCGGCTGCGCCGGGTCGATCCAGAGGGCGTGGCTGTCGACGTGCTTGAACCGCTCGCCGAGGTTGGCGAACGTCCGCCCACCGTCGTTCGACACCTGGACGTAGACGTGCATCAGGAACACCCGGTCCTTGTTGGTCGGGTCCACGACCGGGTGCGAGTAGTACTGCGCCTGCGAGTCGAGCGGGTTCCGCTTCTCCCACGTCACCCCGCCGTCGGTGCTGCGGAACACGCCGCCCTGCTTGTCCGCCGCCTCCACCGTGGCGTAGATCGTGTCCGGGTCGGTCGACGCCGCCGCCAGCCCGATGCGACCGAGTTCCGCCGACGGCAGGCCGGACGTGACCTTCCGCCACGTCTTCCCGCCGTCGGTGCTGCGGTGGAGCGCCGACCCCGGGCCGCCGTGGATGATGGTGAACACGTGCCGCCGCCGCTGGTGGCTCGCCGCGACGATGATATCGGGGTTCCGCGGGTCGATGACGAAGTCGGTGACGCCGGTGTTCTCGTCGAGCTTCAGCAGCGGCGCCCACGTCTTCCCGCCGTCGGTCGTCTTGTACAGCCCGCGGTCACCGCCCGGCCCCCACAGCGGCCCCGGCGCGGCGACGTACACCGTGTCCGAGTCGCGCGGGTCGATGACGATCCTGGCGACGTGCTCCGACGCCTTCAGCCCCACGTTCGCCCACGTCTTCCCGCCGTCCACGCTCTTGTACACGCCGTCGCCGTAGGCCACGCTCCGCTGGTTGTTGTTCTCCCCGGTGCCGACCCACACCACGTTCGGGTTCTTCGGGTCGAGGACGACGCAGCCGATCGAGAACGACCCCTCGTTGTCGAAGACCGGGGTCCAGGTGGTGCCGGCGTTGACCGTCTTCCACACCCCGCCGGACGCGACCGCGGCGTAGTAGTGCGAGCGGTCCTTCGGGTGGACGGCGAAGCCGACGACGCGGCCGGACGTGACCGCCGGGCCGACCGACCGCGGGCGCAGCGCGGCGAGTGCCGGCGGCTTGTCGTCCGTCTTCTCGGCCGGCGGCTGGGCGGGCGCGGCGGCGAGCGCAAGGACCAGCACGGAACCCGACAGCATGGCGAACCTCGGGGTGGGTGGGAGTGCGAGTAGTGTATGTTCGCGCCGCCGCCGCCCGTAGAACATCCCGCACCAACTCGCCCGTCTCCCGAGGCCGCCCATGCGCGTCCTGCCCGGTCTGCTCGGCCTGCTCGTCGCCGCCGCCGCGGCACCGGCGCAGCCCACCCCGCGCGAGCTGCTCGACGCCTACGAGCGCCAACTGAAGGCGCTCCACGAGACGGCCGGGCCGGCGATGGCGTGCGTCGTCGTGTCGCGGAGCGACCAGTACCCGAAGCCGGCGACGCCGCCCGACTACCCCGGCCGCCTCGGCGGGTTCGACGCGGGGGCGTTCGGCAAGGCCGGCAAGGCGCAGACCGCCCTCGCCCGCCGGCTCGACCTCACCGACCCCCGCGACATCCCCGACCACGAGTCGGCCGCGGGCGTCGTCATCGACCCGGCCGGGCTCGTGCTCACCAACCAGCACACGGTCGAGGGGGCGACGAAGGTGTACGTCCACCTCCCCGGCGGCAAGGGGAGCTACGCCGACGTGTACGCCGCCGACGGGCGTTCGGACCTCGCGGTCCTCAAACTCCTGACCCCGCCGGCGGGGCTCAAGGCCGTCAAGCTCGCCGACGTCCGGCTGCTCCCGGCCGCGGCGGCGACCGTGTCCCCGGGCAAGCTCATCGCGGTGATGGCGTTCCAGCCGGCGACGGGGTTCGCCCCCGACCGCCCCGGCGCGGTCGTGCCGGCGGTCACGAACGTCCTCTTCCCCGCGTGGAATCCGAACTCGAGCGACACCCCTCAAAGCGTGTACCGCTACGGCCCGCTGCTCGAGTTCGAGGCGCGGTCGGCGCCGGCGGTCAGCGGCGCGGCGGTGCTGAACCTGGACGGCGAGCTCGTCGGCCTCACGAGCACCACCGCCGCGGTCGCCGGCGGGGACGGGGGGAAGGCGTACGCCCTGCCGGCGGACGCGAACTTCCGCCGCATCTTGGGCGTGCTGGCGCGCGGCGAGGAGGTGGAGTACGGGTTCCTCGGCATCGTCATCGGGCGCGGGGCGGTCAACGGGGTCGAGATCAGCCAGGTCGCGCCGCGCAGCCCGGCCGAGCGCGTCCTCGAACCCGGCGACACGATCGTGCGGATCAACGGCCAGCCGACGCGGAACTACCCGGACCTGCTCTACCAGGTCGGTTCGACGCTGGCGGGGAACAAGGCGACGATGCGGGTCCGCGACCGCGAAGGCCGGGAGCGGACGGTCGAACTCACGGTGGCGAAGTACAAGCACGACAGCCCCTCGGTCGCCGCGAACCGCCCGGCGCCGGTGTTCGGCCTCCGGGTGGACTGGGGCAGCGTCCTCGCCCAGAACGCCGGCACCGCGGTCCCGCCCGGGGTGGTAGTGCGGGAGACCGCCCCGGACTCGCCGGCCGCGGCGAAGTTCAAAGACCTCGGCGACAACACGCGCTGGCTCGTCACGCACGTGAACGGCGCGCCGACGCCGACGCCCGCCGCGTTCTACCAGGCCGCCCGAAACCAGGCGTCGGTGCGGTTGACGGTCGTCGACGCCGCCGACCGCGGCGGCCGTTCGACCACCGTCGTTCTGCCGTAAACCCCCGCAACCGTGGTTGCGGGCGCGGCGGCAGAATCGGTACAAGGGATAGAGTTTTTCCGACCGCCCCAATTACGGAGTACCGCCGGGATGACGGCGCGGTTCACGGTCCTCGCCAGCGGCAGTAGCGGCAACGCGGCGCTGCTGGAAGTCAACGGGTTCGGCCTGCTGGTCGATTGCGGGCTCCACTCCCGCTTCCTGTCGGCGCGCCTGGCCGCGATCGGGCGGAGCTGGGAGCGCGTCCACGCCGCCGTCCTCACGCACACGCACGGCGACCACTGGAAGGACACCTGCCTCGCCGACTTCCGCAGCCGGAAGGTGCCGCTCTACGCCCACCCGATGCACCTGAACCACCTCGCGTCCGCCGCCCAGTCGTTCGACCCACTCCGCGCCGCCGGCTACGCCCGCACCTACGCCGACGGTGAAACCTTCACCATTACCACCGGTCTTACGGCCACGCCGGTGTGGGTGTCGCACGACTCCGACCCGACGTTCGCGTTCCGCTTCGACTACGCCGACGCCGACGGCCTGGCGTGGTCGGTCGGGTACGCCTCGGATCTGGGAGTCGCGTCGGCGGAGTTGGTGGCGGCGTTCGCCGGGGTGGACGTGCTGGCGGTCGAGTACAACCACTGCGAGCGGATGGAGCGGGCGAGCACCCGGCCGGCGTTCCTGGTGCAGCGCGTGCTCGGGGACCAGGGGCACCTGTCGAACCGGCAGGCGGCGGAGTTCACGCGGGCGGTCGCGGCCCGGTCCGGCCCGGGCTTCCCGTCACACCTCGTCCAGTTGCACCTCAGCCGGGACTGCAACCACCCGTTCCTCGCCGAGTCCGCCGGGCGCAACGCGCTCGCCGACCTGAACCCCGCGGCGGTGGTGCTGACCGCGAAGCAGGACGCGCCCGCCCGGTCGATCGAGCTCGCGCGCCGGCCCGACGCCGCGGCCCGGACGGCGGCAGTTCCGGGCGCCGCCGGTGTGGCACCCTTCCCGCCGCGGCCGGCGCCGGCCCACCCCGTCCTCCCCGGCTTCGAGATCGCCTGACCCCTCCCGACGCGACCGTGGCTACCGCCCGACGGACACCGCCGCTGGCTGTCTCTCCCCGTCCACCCAGATCTCGACGCGGTTGGGTCCGGGCCGATCGACCGCCACCGCAAACCAGTACGGCACCATGTCGCGGTACGGCCCGGTCCGGCGCGTGCGGATGTCACAGACCAGTGTTCCCCGCCCGTCGCCGGAGGCGGAGAACCGCGAAGGCGGAGTCGGAACTCGAATCGTGCCGGACCAACACGAGGACTTGTCGGTCGAAGGCCGGCGGGTGGGCTTCGAGTCGGTCCGCGCCGGCCGTCGCCGGCGGGGCGTGTGCCCGGCCGAGAAAATCGTCGAGCTCTGGGCTCGGCTGGTGCCGATCGGTGCGAGGTCATGCTGCCGGTGCGAGTGCGGTGAGCAGGAGTTCGCGGACCGCCTCCGGGCGGTCCGTGAGGACCACCCCGCCCCCGGCCTGTGAGAAAACCCCGTTGGCCCAGGTGCGGCGCCGAACGGGGGCCAGGGCATCCGAGAAGGTTACCGTGGCCTTCCCCGGCCACTCGACCGCCCCCACCCGCCGGTCGGCGGGCAGGGCCTGGTAGACCCGCGCAACGACCGAGTACAACCCGAGCAGGCACGGGGCGGCGCGTCACCGTCTTCTCACACCGCCCTCAGGCTGTCTCCAAGCCCAGGTGGGTCCGCAGCTGCTGAAAGGTGGCCTCGATGTTCCACCGGCCGCAGTAGTACCCGATGACCGCGGTCGAGGCCAGGGGACGGGGCGGTGGTGTACAGGACCTCGTCTCGATGGGTGCCCGTCAGGTCCCGGACGGACACCCACCGCACCGGTACCAACCCGTTACCGGCCTTGTACCAGTGGGCCACCTGGGTGACGACCCCGACGTCCCGCGTCCCGCCCCCGCACCACCCCACGGTCAACCACTCGCGGCTGGCATCCGACCCGGCCGACGCGGCCGGCTTGGCCCGCCGCGAGCCCTTGGCCGGCGTCCGCCCGCGACCCCGGTAGGCGGGGATGGGTCGTACAGGTTGGCCTTCGAGTGGAGCTTGCGGACCAGGGTCAGGTACCGGCCGGTGCCGAGCTCCGGAGCGCGGGCCATCAACTGTCCCCCGTGAACGGAAACGCGACACCCCCGCCGTCACCCGGGTCGAGGGTGATCCCCGTCACCCCCTGCCGCCGGAACTCCTCCAGGAGCACCATCAGCGTGGGGCGGACCACGAGCCGAACTTCCCACCCCGGACAGGACTCGCGGGCGAGGAATTCGCCCGCGAGCCGGTGAGTCGAGAAGGCGGTCGCGCGGCCTGACGGGAGTAGGACCGGGCGCCAGGGCGATGCCCCCCGGTGGATCAGCAGCCAGAACGGGAACGGTAGTTGGGTCGGTGGCATCCTGCCCCCGGGAGTGCTGGTTGGGGCGCGACTCGGTTGCAAACTGGGGGCCAGTCACTCTCGACCGGGGTCTACGTCGGGCACGCGAGCCGGGTGTTCGGCCGGTGGACAGCGCTGTCCAGAACGTGGGCGCGGTACCTGCCACCAGCATGATCGTTGCGTGAGGGGAGGTTGATTCGCCCGGTGGTCCGCGTTACCGTCTCCGACCGAAACGGGCATCCGGTGGGCGGGGGATCGGCATGACGGTGTTCGAGATGGCGGCGGGCCTGGTCGTCCTGGCCGCCCTGTTCAGCTACTTCAACTGCGCGGTCCTCAAGCTCCCCCCGGCCATCGGGCTGATGGCCCTCAGCCTGGCCGCGTCGCTCACCCTGGTCGCCCTCGGGGCCGCGGTCCCGGCGGTCGAGCGGGAGGCCGCCGAGCTCGTCCGCCGGATCGACCTGAACCAGGCGATCCTGCACAGCATGCTCGGGCTCCTGCTGTTCGCCGGCGCCCTCCACGTCCGCGTCGACGAGCTGGCCACCCGCCGGTGGACGATCCTGACCCTGGCGACCGTCGGGGTGCTCGTCTCGACCGCGGTCGTCGGACTGCTGACCTGGGTCCTGCTGCACGCCGCCGGCGTCCCCGCCCGCCTGGTCTACTGCCTGATGTTCGGCGCCCTCATCTCCCCGACCGACCCGATCGCGGTCATGGCCATCCTCCGCCGGGCCGGGGTGCCCAAGGACATGGAGATCAAGATCGCGGGCGAGTCCCTGTTCAACGACGGGGTGGCGGTCGTCGCCTACCTCGGGCTGCTGGAGGTCGCCACCGGGAAGGCGGAGTTCGACCTCCTCCACCTCGCGGGGCTGTTCCTGTGGGAAGCGGTCGGGGGCGCGGCGGTCGGGCTCGGGCTGGCCTGGGTGACGTACCGGATGCTCCGGTCGGTGGACCACTACCAGGTGGAGGTCATGCTGTCCCTGGCCCTGGCGGCCGGCGGGTACGCGCTGGTCAACCGGCTGCACATGTCCGGGCCGGTCGCGGCGGTCGTGGCCGGGCTATTGATCGGCAACCTGGGGCGGGCGTACGCCATGTCGCCCGAAGTACTCGACCACATGGACAAGTTCTGGGAACTACTGGACGAGTTGCTGAACGCCGTCCTGTTCGTGCTGATCGGGCTGGAGGTTCTCGCCCTGGCGTTCACCGGCGAGCGGGTCTTGCTCGGGCTGGCCGCGATCCCGGTCGTGCTGCTGGCCCGGCTGGCGTCGGTGGCCCCGCCGATCGCAGTGCTGCGGCGGCCGGGGCGGTTCGCCCGGTACACGGTCCGGGTGCTGACTTGGGGCGGACTGCGGGGTGGAGTGTCGGTCGCCCTGGCCCTGGGCATCCCACGGGTCGCTCAGGGGGAGCTAGTGTTCGAGCGGGACACCCTCCTGGCGATGACGTACGTGGTGGTCGTGTTCTCGATCCTGGTCCAGGGGCTGACCCTCGGCCCTCTGGTCAAGCGGTGGATGGCCCGCCGGCCCAACCCGGGCGCCGCCACGGCCCATCACGGGGAGGGTCGACATCCCGAAGTGATCAGTCATCGCGGCGCCGGAGAATAACGGGCCGCGGGAGCCGTCGGCGGTCTCGCAACAAAGTGCCCCCGCCGCCCGGACGGCGGAACCCGGTTGCCGTGGCGGGGTCGGGGACATGACGGGGTGAAGTGGCTCTCAGGGTGTTCCGGTCACGCCCCAGCGGGCGAGCCGGTCTGCGTACTACTACTGCAATTCGGTTGCGACCGACTCGCGCGTCTTCAACGACGCCTCGTCCGGCGCGTCCCCCTGCCAGTCGTCGCGCGCGGCAATTGCTACCGCCTCGGCGTCGGACACACCCATCGCCGCCGTTTCCTCCTCAACCTGGCGAACCGTGTCCTCGAACTCGACGAGCCCGTCGCCCGCCCCGGGGTCGATCCCGGCCCCGCAGCAGAACGGCGCCCACCCATCGGCGTACACCCGGAGCAGGTGCGCCGCTGCGCGGGCGGCCGCTCCCATCCGCGCCGCGTCCGGCCTTAGCGGGTCGGCCGGGAGCCGTGCCCCGAACAGGAGCGCCGCCGCGTGGCCCAGTTATCCCTGGCGACCTCGGCGAACGCCACCGTGTAGCCGAACTGGTCGGTCACCGCGGCGGCGACTGGGCGGGCGGTGGCCCGGAGCCGGACGAGTTCGACCTCGTCGCCCCGGGCCATCGCCGCGGTGATCAACCGGAACCGCTCGGCCGCCATCCGCCCCCTTCCCCGCGCCAGTGCCTTCGTGCCCATCGTGTCGTTCCTCATCGGCGATGTCGTGGGGGCACGGCTTCGAGCTCCTCCAGCCGCGCCGCCAGGCTCCCGACTTCGATAGCCTTGAGGGCGACGTCGGCCAAGTAGCCGACGACCCACGCCCGCTCGGCCGCCCCGAGGTCGGCGCCGGCGCGGACAAGCCCGTTCTGCTCCTGCAGCAGTTCGAGTACGTCGACGGCGGTCTTGAGCCGCATCGGGAGCGGGAGGGCGGGATGTGCGGGGGTTGCACGGCGCCGCTGGGTGGTGGCTTGAACGGTGGCATCGTCCTAGTCTGACCGGGTGAGCGACCCGGCCACGGACCCGGCCCCGCTCCCGCCATGTCCCCGGAGCTCGGGGGTGCACATCGTCCGGAACGAGGCCAACGCCTCCGGCACCCCGGTGTTCCGCTGCCAGGCCGGCCACCGGCGGTTCGTGGCCGCCCCCGAGAAGGGGCCGGCGAGTCCGACCGGGCGCTGTACGCCGCCGGACAGCTCGACCGCACCGTGCCGCCCGAGGGTCTGCGTCGGTCGTCGGAGCTGACCGACGTGGCGACCGCCGCCCCGCGGGGCGGGTTCGGGGACCACGTCCGCCGCGAACTGGAGAGGCGCCGCCGTGACCGATGACATACTCCCACTGTTGGCGGTCCACGAGTACTTCCGCGGCCTGCCGGCCGACGCGCTGGAGGAGGTCGCCCGCGACGCGCGCGTCGCCCACCACCCGGCCGGGACGGTCGTCCACGAGGCGGACGCGGTGCTCGACACGATCGGGTTCGTGCTCCGCGGCCGGCTCAAGGCGGTGCGGGTGGACGCCCGCGGGGTCGAGACGCTGTTCCGGGTGATCGACCGCGGCGAGCAGTACGGGATGATGGTCGGCGCGCTCGCCGAGCCGGTACCGATCCGCGTGGTGGCCCTGGAGCCGACCACCGTCCTGGTGCTCGACTACGAGCGGGCGATGGACCTGACGGCCCGCTTCCCCGACCTCCGCCGGCTGTGGCTGAAGACGTTCGCCGGCAGCCTGCGGAAGCACTTCTTCGGCACGGCCGGGCGGCGGGCGCCGATGCTCCTCGCGCTGGTTCACGAGTCCCCGGCGACGCGGGTGGCGGCGGGGCGGCTGGTGGACCGACTGCGGGGACTCGGCGAGAAGCTGGCGGTGTTCGGCGACCCGGCGGCATGGCGGCCGCTCCCGGACGTGCGCTTTCGGCCGCTCCTCGAGAACGGCGACCTCCTCGACCCGACCGAGGTCCGCCGGCAGGCGACCGAGTGGCAGGACGCCACCCGCATCGTCTTCGACGTACCAGCGGACATAGATCCGGCGCGGCTCGGCCAAGTGATGGAACTCGCCGACCGGGTAGTATTCTTCGCCCCGGCCACATCGGCCGACGCGTTGGTCCACCGGCTCCGCGCACTGGACGTGACGGGCCGTGGGTGGCGGGACAAGGTGCGGGTTGCGTGGCTCCTCGGCGGCGGCCCGCCGGTCGGCCCGGCGGCCGACCTCAGCGACCTGGCCGCCCGCGACTTCAAGATCGCCGACCCGCCACCCGGCCGCCCTTACGGCCCGGCGACGGCGAACGGGCTGGAGCGGCTGGTTCACGACCTGCGCAACGTCCGCATCGGGGTGGCACTCGGCGGCGGGGCCGCGCGCGGCATGACCCACCTCGGGGTGCTCAAGGCGCTGGAGCGGGGCGGCGTCGTGGTGGACATGATCGCCGGTACCAGCGCCGGGGCGATGACCGGTATCCTGTACGCCGCCGGGCTCGACTGCGACTACTCGGCGGCCCGGTTCGCCGCCGACCTGCGCCCGTCGTGGGTGTTCCGCAACCTCCCCCGCGGCGACCACTGGTACCTGCTTTACAAGTACCGCCGCGGCCACTTCGACCCGATGCTGCGGACGTACCTGCGCGACTGGCGGCTGGAGCAACTGGCCGTGCCGTGCCGGTCGGTGACGGTGGACCTGGTCGGCGGCAACTCGGTGGTCCGCGACCACGGGGACGCCGTCCACGCGATCCTGGAGAGCATCAACCTGCCGGTGTTGTCCGTCCCGATCGTCCGGGGCGGGCAGGCGCTGATCGACGGCGGGCTGGTGAACAACATCCCGGCCGACGTGCTGGTGCGGGAGGGGTGCAACTTCGTGATCGCGGTGAGCGTGACGGCCCAGATGGAGAAGGCGTTCGGCGACATCACCCCGGACCGCCCGCCGCGGCGCGGGCCGTCGGTCGTGCAGACGATCCTCCGCAGCCTGTTGGTGCAAAACCACAGTCTGAACGCCTTCGGCGTGCAACCGGCCGACGTGGTGATCGCCCCGGACGTGACCGGGTTCGACCTCACCGCGTTCACCCACGCCCGGGAGATGGCAGCCGTCGGTGAGGCGGCCGCGGCCGAGTTGGTGCCCAGGATCTGCCGGTTGCTCAACCGGATGGACCCGCAGCTCTTTCCACTGTTGCCCGGGCTTGAAAGCTTGTGTATTGCCAGTCCCGTACCGTCACCTCCAGCCGGCGCATGATGACGGCGATCGGGTCGACCCGACACGACGTGTAACGCACCCCGTATCCCCTATTCAGTAGTTTCCAGGATTCTCAGGTGTGGGCGACGCCCTCCGGGGTCCATCCTGAAGGTTGCTGAGGCACTTCAGGAACCCCGGAGGGGCGTCATGAACGACGCCACCGCACCCGTTCGACACTGGCAACAACTCCTCACCCCGTTCGT